>CAIKBD010000022.1 GCA_903825565.1 uncultured Anaerolineales bacterium
AAAGATCGGCACGTACCGGTTCAGGTCTTCGCCCTTGAATGCGTTTGTGATGACGGTTTGATTTTGCACGCAGACAAGCTGTTCAAACCCTGCGCCGCGTAGCGCGCGAATCGTTCCTTCGAGTTGCCAGGGCGTTGTGTTTGCGCTGGGCATAGGAAAATGCCACGTAATATTGTCTTTGAGGATCGTCGGCGTGTGCGGATCGAGTGCCTGCGCGCCGCCGGCAAGTTCGAACACACGTTGATAATCGCACAAAACTGTTTCGGGTTGTGTGCGGAGTACGGCGACTTTGGGTTTGACTGCCATGCGATTGACCTCGGTGAATTTTCGATTTCTGATTTGTCGTTGCGCGTTTCGTGGCTAGAGTTTTTCGTAGGCAACGTGGCGATTTTTTCGCCGCGCCAATTCGTTGGCATATTTCACGCCGAGCGTGTTGGCATGCGCGTCTGCCCACGTCGTTAGTTTCGTTGTGCCGGCGGGCGGCGATGCCGTGCACAGCAAGCCCTGCATCAAGCCGTCAATTTCCGGGCGCGTGATAAAAACATCGCCCTGCATTCGGCTGATCAGTGAGCCAATGGCGTAGCCGAACCAGGGTGGCACGCCAATGATGGGGCGTCGCGCGCCGATGATCGAGCCGAGCGTTTGTACCAATTCGCGGTACGTGAATGTCTCGGGTCCAATCGCGTCAATGATGCGATTTTCGCGCGTTGCGCCCTGGGCGACGGCGAGTTGCGCCAAGTCTTCGACAAAGATCGGTTGCAGCCGATAAGTGCCGTCGCCGAATACGCCAAACACCGGCAAATGCCGGAGCGTCCAGGCAATGTTGTTGATCAAAATGTCTTCATCGCCGAAAACGACGGTTGGGCGCAAAATGGCGTAGGACAAGCCGGACGCGATCAACGCGTGTTCGAGTTTTGCCTTGCCGGCAAAATATTCGAGCGGCGAATCTTCGGACGGGTTAGTGATGCTGACATGGACAAAGCGTTCGACGCCGGCTTGCTTTGCCGCGGCGATCAGTTTTAACGTATTGTCCACCGCAAGCGAATGTTGAAACAAGGGATGATTAAAGCGCACCCAGTACGTATTGTAAAACACCGTGACGCCGCGCAGCGCGTCTACGAGCTGGGCGAAATCGTCAAAGTGAAACGGTTGCGCAGGGACTTGATCGCCGAACGGGTTGGCGCGCTGGGGCGAGTTGGTGAGCGTGCGGACGCGTTGTCCCTGCGCCAACAAACGCGCCGCGATATACTTGCCGGTATAACCGAACGCGCCGGTAACTAGGTGAAGTTCGGGCAAAGCCATAGGTTTTCCTTTCCGCGCACGCGTCGCGCTCGCGCGCGCAAACATTGTAGCATAGACCATTCGGCGTGACAAGCGCAATCCCGTTTGCATTTTCAAATGAATGCGCTACAATGCAAGCATCATCACTTGACCGCTTGGATCGCCGACGCGACCGAGACGGGTTCTGTAGAGCACGCTCGTTTCTGCGCGCCTCTCGCCAGTCTGGGTCGAGAGGCGTTTTGTTTGGGTATGGCAGACGAAATCCTTCGCATCGAAAATTTGACGCACACGTATGCCGGCGCGCCGGCGGCGGCAGTGTGCGACGTGAACCTGACGATTCGCGCAGGCGAGTACGTTGCCATCATCGGCGCGAACGGCTCGGGCAAGTCTACACTCGCGCGCCACCTGAATGGCTTGCTGTTGCCCACGCGCGGGCAAGTGCGGATCGCGCACGCCGACTCCCGCGATCCTGGCGCGTTGCGAAAAATTCGCGCGCTGATCCAAATGGTTTTTCAGCAACCCGATTCCCAACTCATCGCCACGGTGGTGGAAGAAGATGTGGCATTCGGACCGGAAAATTTCGGCGTTGCGGAAGCCGAGTTGCCGGCGCGGGTGCGCGCCGCGCTGGAGCAAGTTGGCATGTGGGAGGCGCGCCAGCGTGCGCCGCATTTGCTTTCGGCGGGGCAGAAACAACGCGTCGCAATTGCCGGCGCAATTGCAGTGCGCCCCCGCATCTTGGTTCTCGACGAAGCGACGACGATGCTCGATCCGGCTGGGCGCGCGCGTGTGCTCGCCATTTTGCGCGATTTGCACCGCCAGGGTTTGACGATTCTCACGATCACGCACGACATGGACGAAGCGGCGCAAGCCGAACGCGTGATCGTGATGCAGCGGGGGCGCATCGTGATGGACGCCGCGCCGCGCCAGGTCTTTGCGCGCGCGGACGAGTTGCGCGCGCTCGACCTCGATGTGCCGTTGCCGGTTGCGCTTGCCGCGCGGCTGGGTCTGCCGCTGTGCCTGACAGCGGCAGAGTTGGGCGTGGCGTTGCGCGTGCGTCCCCAGACCCAGGTTTTGCCGGCGCTAGGGCAAGCGCCGGCAGAAAACACGCCGCCGCTTATTCGGATCGAACAACTGTCGCATTGGTACTTGCGCGGCTTGCCGAACGAAACGCGCGCGCTGGATCGGGTGGATGGCGAAGTGCGGCGCGGCGCGGCGCTTGGGTTGATCGGCGCAACCGGCTCCGGCAAATCCACTCTGTTGCAACACTTGAACGGTTTGCTGCCCCCGCAAGCGGGGCGCGTGATCGTTGGCGAATATGATTTGGCGCAACCGGCGCCGGATGTGCGCGCGGTGCGGCGCATGGTCGGATTGATTTTTCAACAACCGGAAGATCAACTCTTTGAACAGTACGTGGGCGACGATGTGGCGTTTGGCCCGCGCCAACTGGGTTTGGACAAAGCGGAGGTGCGCGCGCGGGTGCGCGCCGCGATGGAATGGGTGGGACTGGGTTTCGACGCGTACAAAGATCGCTTGACCAACACCTTGTCCGGCGGCGAGCGGCGTCGCGCCGCGCTCGCCGGCGTGTTTGCTTTGCAACCCCAAGTCCTCGTCGCGGATGAGCCGACCGCCGGTCTCGATCCGCGCGCGCGTGCCGAGACACTCAACATTTTCCGGCGTTTGCACGCGCAAGGCACAACGCTGGTCATCACCTCGCATCGCATGGATGATATTGCCGCGTTGTGTCAACGCGTCCTCGCGCTTGCCGGTGGGCGCGTCGTTGCCGCCGGCGCAACGCGCGAAATTTTTTCGCGCCCCGCCGTTCTGCAAACGCATGGATTGGATGTTCCGCCGGTGATGCAACTCGCGCAAACCTTGCGCGAACAAGGCGTGTCGCTGGGTGAGGGCATTTTGTCTGCCGATGAATTGGTGGCGGCGCTCGGAGGCGATGGCGATGGAGGATTTTGAACTGCTGCGGCACGTCACCATCGGTCACTATTTTCCAGTCGCATCGCCGGTGCATCGGCTCGATGCGCGCGTCAAACTCATCGGCGTCGTCGTACTCGTCAGCGTGCTCGTCACGTTGCAATCGGCGTGCGGCGCGCTGGCTGGGTTGGCGATCACGCTCGCGCTGATCGCGCTGGCGCGCGTGGATGTGCGTTTTGTGCTGGGCGGACTGGGACCCGCATTGCCGATCCTCGTTTTTCTTGCCGTGTTGCAACTGGTTTTCGGTTGGGGCGCGCGCGCGGCTGGTTGCGAATCGTTGTGGGCGTGGTGGATTTTGAACGTGACGACTTGCTCGGTGCAAGCCGTGGTGATTTTGCTCGCGCGCTTTGCCGCGTTGATCTGGCTGACGAGTTTGCTCACCTTGACGAGTACGCTGAGCGAACTGGCGCGCGGCATCGAATGGTTGTTGCGCCCCTGGCAACGCGTGGGCGTGCCGGCGGACGAACTGGCGATGGTGTTCACGCTGGCGTTACGGTTCGTGCCGACACTCGCGCTCGAAATGGAAAAAGTGCTCAAAGCGCAAGCGGCGCGCGGCGCGGCGATTCAGCGCGGCGCGAATCCGATCACGCGCACGCGCCAGTTGTTGCCGGTGCTCATCCCGCTGTTCGTCAACACATTGCGGCGCACCGAGGCGCTGACAGCGGCGCTCGAAGCGCGCGGGTATGTGGGCGGCGCACACCGCACGCACTATGTCCGTTTGCGGTTTCGCCGCGCGGATGCGGTGGCGCTCGCCTGTCTCGCCGGCATCATCCTGGGTCTACTCGTCATTCCGTTTGGTGTTCTCGATCAAGCGATTTGGAATGGATTGCTGGCGCGTCCACCGCGCTGAAAAAAAACGGGATGCGGACGAGCGCAGAAAAAATCCGCGTCCAATTTTTAGGAGGAAGCAAAATGAAACTGTCTGTGCGGCAAATCGTCGTTGCCGGGTTGCTGGGTGCAATTGCGATCCTGCTGGGCACAACCCGGCTCGGATTCATCGGGCCGTTCCCGCCGCTGTTGCTGGTGGGCGCGACGATTATGCACGTGCCCGCGATCATCGGCGGCGTGCTGGAAGGATCGCTCGTCGGGCTGATCATCGGCTTGATCTTTGGCGTGTTTAGTTGGTTGCAAGCGCCGACCGAACAACCGCCGGTCAATTTATGGTTCAGCGATCCGCTCGTTTCGATCTTGCCGCGCTTGTTCATCGGCATCGCTGCGGCGTGGGCGTACCAAGCGTTGCGCCGCGTGCACGAGATCGTCGCGCTGGCGGTTGCCGGCGCGGTCGGCACATTGACGAACACGGTTCTCGTTATCGGCATGATCATCGTGCTGGGTTATGCGCCGGCGGCGGTGATCATTCCCGCCGTGTTGCCGCAGGCGCTCGCCGAAATCGTGGTGGCGGTGATCCTTGTCGTCGCCGTGGTCGCGGCGTGGAAAGGGATCGCGATTCGGCGCACAGGATCGTCGGTGTAGGTGCGGGCAAATGCTTTTGCGGAGGGACTATGCTGTTATGCGTTGACATTGGCAACACGAACATCAAACTGGGATTGTTCGAGCAAGAGCGGGTGCGCGCGCACTGGCGCGTGGCAACCGACCGCACGCGGCTGACGGACGAGTACGCCACGCTGTTGCACAACCTGTTTGCGTTGGATGCGATCCAGACCCAGCAAGTTACGGGCGTCGTCATTTCATCCGTCGTGCCGCCGCTGACGCCGGTGTTTGCCGACTTGGCGAAAAATTTTCTCAAGCAAACACCCGTGGTCGTTGGGCCCGGCATCAAGACCGGCATCAGCATTCGCACCGATCATCCCGCCGAAGTGGGCGCGGATTTGATCGTGAATGCCGTCGCCGCGCGCGAGCGGTACGGCGCGCCGGTGATCGTGATCGGCTTTGGCACGGCAACGACTTTTAGCGCGGTGTCGGCGCAAGGGGATTTTGTCGGCGTGGCGATTGCGCCCGGCGTGGGCACCGGCGCGGATGCGTTGGCGCGGCTCGCCGCCAAGTTGCCGCAGATCGAACTGACGCGTCCGCCGCACGCCATCGGCAAAAACACGACGCATTCGATGCAAGCCGGCATCGTGTTTGGCTTTGCCGGTTTGGTCGAAGGTATGGTGCGACGGATGCGTGCCGAACTGGGCGGCAAGGCACGCGTCGTGGCGACCGGCGGCTTGGCGGCGTTGATCGCCGCTGAAACCGAGGTGATCGAAATCGTCGAACCCGATCTCACGCTGATCGGCTTGCGGTTGATCTACGCGCTGAACGAGCGCGCCTAGCGTTTGGCGAAAGACCGCTTGCTGGGTATAATCCAAAGCGGAAAAAATGTGCCGACGAAAAAACGTGGGGCGCGCTTTCGTCGGCGTTGCGAACGACAGTAAACCAAAGGAGGACACGAATGACCGCAAACATTTTTTGGCTCGGGCACGACAGTTTTCGCTTGACCGGCGAAAAAGTAGTTTACGTGGATCCGTGGAAACTCGCGGCGGGCGCGGAACCGGCGGACGTGATTCTGGTGACGCATGATCACTATGATCACTTGTCGCCGGACGACATTGCGAAAATTTCCAAACCCGGCACGGTCGTCGTCGCGCCATCAGCCGTCGCGGCGAAAATGCCGGCGGTGACGGTTGTCAAGCCGGGCGATCATCTGACGGTCGCCGGTGTGGCGGTTGAGGTTGTGCCGGCGTACAACACGAACAAGAAATTTCATCCCCAAGCCGCGGCGCACGTCGGCTACATTGTCACGTTGAACGGCAAGCGCATTTATCACGCGGGCGATACGGACTTGATCCCGGAAATGGCGCAGATCAAATGCGACATCGCCCTGTTGCCGGTGAGCGGCACGTATGTGATGACCGCGCTCGAAGCGGCTGAAGCCGCGAACACGATCCGCCCCGCGCTGGCGATCCCGATGCACTGGGGCGACGCGGCGGTAGTGGGCGCGCGCGCCGACGCGGAAGAGTTCCAGCGTCGCGCGCAGGTGCCGGTGGAAATTTTGGACAAGACTGGGTAGAGTGGATGTAGGACAAATTTGCAAATTTGTCCCACGCAAAAAAACGCCGCCGATTTTTTTCTCGACGGCGTTTCGGTTTTTTATTTGCGGCGTTGCTTGGCGCGTTCGGCGGCGAGCTGTGCCTTGCTCGGACCGGTGTGGCGGTACATCAATGCCACGCCGCAGATGACGATCAGCGCGATGGCGATCAATTGCGCGGTTGCAATGCCGCTGATCATCCACGCGTCCGGGCGTTGAAATTCGATGATGAAACGCCCGATGCCGTAGAAAATGCCCCACAGCAAAACGAGGTCGCCCGGTTGTTCCTTCGCCCACTTGCGCGCGATGTACAGCAACAACCCGGCGGTGGCGAGCATCCACAACGATTCGTACAAGAACGTGGGATGAAAGCGCGTCGTCGCTTCGGGATACTTGGTGAGATCGGAAAAGACCGGCAAGCGGCGCGCGGCTTCGATGGGAATGCCCCAGGGCAGGTCGGTGGGATAGCCGTACAATTCTTGGTTAAAGAAATTGCCCCAGCGCCCAATCGCTTGTCCCAGCGCCAGCCCCGGCATCGCAATGTCGGCGAGGTGCGCGAACTCGACGCGCTTCATTTCGCCGAACAATTTTTTGCCCCATTCGGTTACGATAAAGCGCACGTAGAGGTACGCGCCGAGAATGCCGCCGAGCACTGCGCCGTAAATGCCCAGCCCGCCGCGACGAAAGTTCAAAATCTCTGTCGGGTTTTGCAGATAGAAATCGAAACTCACGTCGGTGCCGCTTGGCGTGGAAATGACGTGATACAGGCGCGCGCCGATCACGCCAAAGATCAGCGCGAACAGCAACCCGTTCCACACGTGTTCGGGATCAATGCCGCGCCGTTTCGCTTCGAGCGTGGCGAGGTATGCGCCCGCCAACGCGCCGAGCACGATCAAGATGCCGTACCAATAAATTTCGAACGTGCCTCCACCCGGCAAGGGGATGCTGAAGGCAACTCCAGAAGGCATAAAATTCACTGCGACTCCTTTTCATCTGCGAAAAAATTTCAGGCGCGATTATACCACAGGTCGGGCAAATGACAAATGGGAAATGGGAAATGGGATGTGAGGGGCGAGGAGCTTTGCTCCCTCTCCCGCAACGCGGGAGAGGGAGCGGTTGGAAACCGATTCGCTTCGCGCAACTCGGTTCACCGAGTTTTCACCTGTGTGAGGCGGGCGTTTCAAACGCCCGCCGGAGTTGCCCACAGAGTCTTAGGAAAAGGGGGCTGGGGGCGTTCTACGTATGCGTCACAAATTTTCCATCAGATCGTCTGGCGTGACGTGTGCTTGTTTCAAAATCCCGTGCAATGTGCCAATCGCGAGTTCACGATGCAGGGGCACGACACATCCCACTTCACCCGCAGGTGTTTGTTTTTTCAAAACCACGTGACTGCCACGTTGACGAACTTGAACAAAGCCGAGTCGTTCTAACGCGTGGATGACTTGTTGCCCGGATACGCGGCGCAGACTAGGCATAGACCGCCACCTCGAAGGTGGTCAGAAACGAACGTGTGACCTGCGGCTGCGGAAATTCCTCCAGATACAATTCGGTCGCCTCTTGCAGATTGGCGATGGCTTGCTCGATAGTATAACCCTGGCTCACAGTTCCCACTTCGGGACACTCGGCAACGTAGAGTTCCTCTTCTTTGTGAACCACGGCGGAGAAAACTTGTTTCGTCATTTGCGCCTCCCCAAATGATGCCGATACACAAGACCTTCCAGGTTCAAGACCTGGAAGGTCTGGGGGTGTAGTTATTCTTCTTCCTCTTCGGTCTCTTCGCCGGCGCGTTCCTTCTTCGCCTTTTCGACGATCTGGCTCGCAATGTGCGCGGGCACTTGATCGTAGTGGCTAAACTCCATCGTAAAGTACCCGCGTCCCTGCGTCATCGAGCGCAAGTCAGTCGCGTAGCGTTGCAATTCCGCGAGTGGCGCTTGCGCCGTCACGACGCTCCACGCGCCTTTTTGATCCATTCCTTGCACGCGCCCGCGCTTGGTGTTCAGGTCGCCGATCACGTCGCCCATAAATTGTTCGGGCACGGTAATGACGACATCCATCACCGGCTCGATCAAAACCGGACCCGCTTGCGGGATGCCGGTCTTGAACGCCTTGTGCGCCGCCAACTTGAACGCGATTTCGGACGAGTCCACCGCGTGGTACGAGCCGTCGTACAGCACCGCGCGAAAATCCACCGTCGGAAAACCGGCGAGCACGCCCTTGCCCATAATTTCGCGCATCCCTTTTTCGACCGCCGGGATGAACGAGTTGGGCACCGAGCCGCCAAACACTTCTTCGGTAAACTCGAAACCGGCATTGCGCGGCAACGGCTCGAATCGAATCCACGTGTCGCCGAATTGCCCGCGCCCACCGCTTTGCTTCTTGTGTCGCCCTTGCACTTTGGTGATCTTGGTGATCGTTTCCTTGTACGGAATTTTGGGCACCTGGGTCAGCAAGTCCACGCCGAACTTTTGTTTGAGCCGGCGCACCGCCACATCAATGTGCGAATCGCCCATGCCCGACATGATCGTTTCATTCGTGTCATGCTCGCGGTAGACGCGTAACGTCGGGTCTTCTTCGACGAGGCGTGAGAGCGCCGCGCCCATCTTGTCGAGATCGGTTTTCGTTTTGGGCATCAGCGCGGCGGAGTACACCGGGTTCGGGTACGCCACCTTGGGCAGCGTGAGCAAATGCCCCTTGTCGCAGAGCGTATCGCCGGTTTGCGTGTCTTGCAATTTGGCGACCGCGCCCATATCGCCCGCGCTCAATTTCTTGACCGGGATTTGTTCCTTGCCGCGCAACACGTACAACTGCCCGATGCGTTCTTCGTGCCCGTCGCGCGCATTGTGGATGCGCGTGTCCGATTCCATCGCGCCGGAGTAGACGCGGAAATAGGTGAGCTTGCCGACGAACGGATCCGCCATCGTTTTGAAGACGAACGCCGCCAGGGGACCGGCTTCGCTCGCGGTCAGTTTTTCGTCTTGCTTGGTTGCCGGGTTGTGCGCGACTGCCGGCGTCACTTCGGCGGGCGAGGGCGCGTAATCGGCGAGGAATTTGAACAGGTAGGGGATGCCGATGTTTTGGGTGGCGGAGCCGCACAGCACCGGGATGAGCGTGCCCGACCGCAGACCCAGTTTCAGCCCCAAGCGAATTTCGTCCTCGGTCAGTTCTTCGCCGCCGATAAATTTTTCGATCAACTTGTCGTCCGCTTCCGCCGCGACCTCGATCAGTTTTGCGCGTTCGTCTTCCATCCGCGCGCTCAAATCGCCGGGCACGGGCGACTCGTTCGAATCGTGGCCCAGGAATGCTTTGCGCGTGACGATGTTGACCTGCCCCTTGAACGCCGTTTCCTTGCCGATGGGAATTTGCAGTGCGACGACGCCTTTGCCAAAGCGTTCGCGCAGTTGGTTGAGCACGCGATCAAAATCGGAATTTTCGCGGTCGAGTTTGTTGATCAAGATCACGCGCGGGAGTTTCAAGTCGTCGGCGTACTGCCACACCAGTTCGGTGCCGACTTCGATGCCGCTGACCGCGTCCACCAACACGATGGCGAGATCGGCGACGCGCAATGCGCTTTTCACTTCGCCGGCAAAATCAATATAGCCGGGCGTGTCAATCACATTGGTCTTGTAACCGTTCCATTCGCAGGGAATCAGCGAGGTGTTGATCGAAATCTTGCGGCGTTGTTCTTCGGGGTCGAAATCGGAAATGCTCGTCGCATCGTCAACCTTGCCGAGGCGGTTGACCGCGCCGGTGTCGAAGAGGAGCGCGTCGGCGAGTGAGGTTTTGCCGGAACTTGAGTGTCCGACCAAAGCAATGTTGCGGATTTTCTCCGCCTTGTACTCATTCATAGTGCGAACTTGCCTCCCAAAAAGATTGCATCCACAGACAGAAGGATGAAGGATGAAAGATGAAGGATGAAAAATTTCTCCTCCATCCCGCGAAGCGAGTCGGCGTCCTTTGGCGCGCATTATACCACAAGATTAAAGCGCGCCAAAATCTTGCTTTTGCGCGGCGAACGTGTTATAGTCGGATAGTCAGTTAGTCGCGTGGTCGCCGAGTCCCGCTACCCGGCGATGCGACTCCCCGACTATTTGACTACCAGACTAGTTTGCCGAGGAGATGCAGCGTGGCGCAGTACATTCTCGAACCGTTCAAGATCAAAACGGTGGAGGCAATCCCCATTACGACGCGGGCAGAACGCGCGCAATTCATTGCCGCCGCCGGCTATAACATTTTTCTCCTGCCGAGCCGCGCCGTGACGATTGACTTGCTCACCGATTCCGGCACGACAGCGATGAGCGATCAGCAATGGGCGGGGATGATGGCGGGCGATGAGGCGTACGCCGGGTCGCGCAATTACTATCACTTGCAAGAGGTTGTCCGCGAGATTTTCGGATTCGAACAGTTCGTGCCGACGCATCAAGGGCGCGGCGCGGAGCAAGTGCTGTTCGGCATTCTCGCGCAACCGGGCAACGTCATTCCGAACAATACGCATTTCGACACGACGCGCGCGAACGTCGAAGCGCGCGGCAGCGTCGCGGTTGATCTCGTGATTCCCGAAGGCAAAGACCCGACGAACCGGCATCCGTTCAAGGGCAACATGCACCTCGCCGCGCTCGAAACGTTGATCGCGCAAACCGGCGTCGCCAACATTCCGCTGGGCATGATCACGATCACGAACAACGCCGTCGGCGGGCAACCGGTCGCGCTCGAAAATATTCGCGCGACGAAAGCGATCCTCGCGCGGCATGGGATTCCGTTTTTCATCGACGCGTGCCGCTACGCCGAGAATTGCTATTTCATCCGGCAACGCGAACCGGGCTATCGCAATAAATCCATCCAAGAGATCGCGCGCGAAATTTTTTCGTACGCCGACGGCTTTACGATGAGCGCGAAAAAAGACGGCTTGGTCAACATCGGCGGCTTGCTCGCCGCGCGCGATCCCGCGTTGTTCGAGCAGATCCAAAACCGGCTGATTCTCACCGAAGGGTTTATTTCGTACGGCGGGTTGGCGCGGCGCGACCTCGAAGCGTTGGCGTGCGGATTGGAAGAAGCGACGGACGAAAAATATCTCGCGTACCGCACCGGGCAAATCGCGTACCTCGCAGAGCGTCTGCTGGAAGCCGGCGTGCCGATTGTCGAGCCGCCGGGCGGGCACGCGGTTTTCCTCGACGCGAAACGCTTTTTGCCGCACATCCCGCAAGCGCACTTTCCGGCGCAAGCGTTGACCGGCGCACTGTTTCTCGAAGGCGGGATTCGCGGCGTCGAGATCGGCAGTGTGATGTTTGGGCATACGGATGCGAGTGGCGCGCCGGTCTATGCCGATCTCGAATTGGTGCGGCTGGCGATTCCGCGGCGCGTCTACACGCAGGCGCATCTCGATTACGTCGCCGAGGTGATCGCCGCGGTGTACCGTCAGCGCGACAGCGTGCGCGGGTTGAAAATGATTTACGCGCAACCCAGTCTGCGTCACTTTACGGCGCGGTTCGAACCGCTTTGAAACTGGGCGCGGATCAAAAATTTGCGGCGCGCGCAGGAGGGCGCATGTCCACCCAACATCCATCGGAAAATCGCGGCACGTATGCGCTCGTCATGCACCTGCCGCACGCAACGACAATCCGCATTGGCGCGCTCGGCGCGCACGAATTTCCGCGCGGGTATTATCTCTATCTGGGCAGCGCGTTGGGCGGGCTGGCGCAACGCATCGCACGGCATTTGCGGCCCGAAAAAAAATTGCATTGGCACATTGATTATTTTTTGCAACACGCGCAAGTCAAACAGGCGTGGACGCACCAGGGCGCGGAGCGGTTCGAGTGTGTGTGGGCGCGCGCCGCGCTTGCCTTGCCGCACGCGCGGGTCGTTGCGCCGCGCTTCGGCGCGAGCGATTGCGCTTGCCCGGCGCATCTCGTTTTTGTGGGCGCACGGATGCCGAAATTTCCGTAGCGGAGAAGCGATGTATCCCGAACAATGGTTCGAACGATTCACGCGGATTGTCTCGCAACCGGAAGCGCAGATCAATCTGGCGGAAGCCGCGCTGGTGATCGCGGCGGACGAATACCCCGAACTGGATGTCGCGCGCTATCTCGCGCAACTCGACGCGTGGGCGGAGCACATTCGGGATCGCGTCGAAACGGCGCCGACGCCGCGCGACAAGGTCAACACGCTCAACGTGTATCTCTTCGAGGAACTGGGATTCAAAGGCAACCGCGAGGCGTATTACGATCCGCGCAACAGTTATCTCAACGATGTGTTGGAGCGGCGGCTGGGAATTCCGATCCTGCTCTCCATCGTCTATCTCGAAATCGGTTGGCGGCTCGGTTTGCCGGTGGGTGGCGTGGCGATGCCGGGACATTTCATCGTGCGTTACAAAACGGACGACTTGGTGATCCTGATCGATCCGTTCGAGGGCGGGCACGTCATCGGTCAATTCCCGTTGCCGCAGCCGGCGGATGTGCTGGCGCGCTTGAACTGGATCCAGTCGGCGAGTCCGTCCCAAATTCTCGCGCGGCTACTCAACAACCTGCGCGTCATTTTCGTGCAGGAGGAGGCGCACCTGCGCGCGTATCGCGCCGTCGAAAAAATCTTGCTCCTGCAACCAAACGCGCCGGACGTTTTACGCGAGGCGGGCTTGCTGGCGTACCATCTCAAACTGTACCAACGCGCGCACGATCATTTCGACGCGTACTTGCGGCATTTCGCGCACACTAAAGACGCCGAGATTGTGCGCGCGCGGCTGCAACAGGTCGAGCAGATCTTGTTGCGCTTGAACTGATTTGCGAAATTGGCGGGCTTGTGTTAAACTAGCGCGCGTTACGCCCCTGTAGCTCAGTGGATTAGAGCAGCGGCCTCCGGAGCCGTGCGCGGGAGTCCGAGTCTCCCCAGGGGTACTGGATTTGCCTTGACCGTCATCAAGCGGAGCGCGAGCGAGGGAGAACATGCGGAACGGGCAATCACGAATTCATCTGAGACAAGCGTTTACCGCGTGAGCCGTTGAGGTGGCTGTGGGGACGCTTGTTTCTGTTTCGGGCGCGGTCGAATGCAAGCACCTGGCGCAAGCCGGTGCTTTTTCGCGCCGTAGCGGTTTGGGGTACGCGATACGATGCGTGGACTGAAATGGTTGCGTTCGGTGGAAGCGTGGGCGGCGCTGGCGGTGGCGAGTGCGCCCTGGCTGTGGTTTTACCCGGTGACGTTGGGGCAAAAAATATTTTTCGGCGACGACATTTCCAGTTTCTTTTTTCCGGTCCAATTGGAACTGGCGCGCGCGTTGCAGGAAAATCGTTTGCCGCTGTGGACAATGTACCTCGATTCCGGCTTTCCGCTTTTTGCGGAAGGACAGGTCGCCGCGCTCGATCCGTTCAACCTCGCGCTGTACCGTTTCTTGCCGGCGCACTTGGCGTTGGCGTGCTCGATCGTGTTGCGCGTGAGTTGGCTCGGCGTTGGCATGTACGTGTTCTGCCGCGCGGCGGGCGTTGGCGTGGCGGGCGCGTTATTCGCCGGCTTGGTGTTTCAACTGAGCGGCTTTGCCACCGCACATCTGCAACACGTCACGTTTCTGGCGGTGCTGGCGTGGTTGCCGTGGCTGTTGTGGTTGCAAAACCGGATGCAAGTGGCATGGCAGGATCGCCAACGCGCGTGGGTCGGCTGGTTTGCGCTCACGACGCTGGCGATTGCGATCCAATTCGTCAGCGGGTTTCCCCAAGTCGCGCTCATCAACCTGATTCCGTTTGGCTTGAGCGGTGTCACGGGCATTTTGCTCTGGCACCGGCGCGCGCCGACGACTGCGCGCGATGGCGTGATCGCGCTGGGCTTGACCGGCTTGGCGATGGCGTTTGGGGTGGGGCTGGCGAGCGCGCAAATTTTGCCCACGCTTGAATTGATGACTTGGTCGGTGCGCGCGCAAGAGTTGGGCGCGGAATTTTTCACCAGCTACTCGCTCGATCCCAAATTCCTCACCCAGTTTGTTTCACCGTTTTGGCAACTCGGCGATCCCGGCGTTTCCAATCAAGAGTACTGGGGCTATCTGGGTGTGTTGCCGCTCGCGCTGATCCCCTGGGCGTGGCGACGGCGCGATGCGCGCGTGTGGTTTTTTTGCGCGCTCGGCATCGGCGCGCTGATTCTCGCGCTGGGAAAATTTGCGCCGGTGTACGAGTGGCTCTACCTCGTGCCGGTGTTTAACCGCTTTCGCGTGCCCGCGCGGTTTCTGCTGATTGCGACCTTTGCCTTCATCTTTCTCGCGGCAACGGGCTTGGACGAACTGCTCAAACGCGCGCGCGACACGCGTGCGCCGCTGGCGATCCTTTGCGGCGGCGCGAGCGTCGTCGCGCTCGGCGCGACAGTTTGGGCGCGCGAGGCGTTGCCGCTCGATGCGTTGCAAGCCGCGTGGGGTTGGTTGCCCTGGGTGTGGTGCGCGAGTGCGCTCGTTCTGGTCGCGTTGGCGTTTGGGCGAGCGCCGCGCGGCGTGCTCGTCGCCGGCGTGATCACCGTCGCGCTGATCGATCTGCTCTTGTTTGCCCAAACGTTTGCGCGCACGATCAACCCGCTCGTCGCGGCGGCAACCTGGGCGACGCCGGCGCGCGCCGTGCAAGCGATGGACGCATCCACCGGTTTGGCGCGCACGTTGACGACGGTTTACAACGAAACGTTGCGCCCGAATTGGCTTCTCGTCAACGAACAAGCCAGCCCGCAAATTTATTCGCCCCTGGGTTTGCGCCGCAACGAAGATTACTTGGAAACAATATCCGCCGGCATGTTGAACGCGCTCAACGTGCGCTACTATACCCGCGTCAGTTATCCGCGCGCCGAAGATTTGGCGGCGTGGAATTATGCCTTCGCCGCTGATTTGTTCGCGCAACCGGTGGCGCTGCCGCCGACGCGGGTCGCGCAAATCGAACTCGTGTCGTATGCGGATCAGATCGCGGATTTGCCGGATGATTTCGTCGCCGGCGAAATCGAATTGACGACGGCGGACGGCGCGGCGACGATCCTGCCCATTCGTGTCGGCGTCGAAACGGTGGATTGGGCGCACGCGAGTTGGAGCGCAACGACCGGGATTCGCCATCGCCCGCCGGCGCACGCGCTTGCGTTTGCGGCGTACTTGCCGGCGGTGCGGCGTAATTTCGACGGCGTGAAAGCGAGCACGCGGATCGCGCTGGCAGCGCCGGCGACGGTGACGAGTTTGCGCGCGCGTGCCACGTTGCCGCACGGCGAGTTGGTGATCGAACGTTTGGATTTGGTGGACGAAAGCGGGCGCGCGGTTTCGCTGGCGGCGTTGACGCACGCGAACGATCTCGCGCTCGTGTTCAAAAGCCACGCGGTCGCCATGTTCGAAAACCGCGATGTGTTGCCGCGCGCATTCATCGCGCACCGCGCGCAGATCGCCGACGACGCCGAGACGCTCGCGCAAATGCGCCGCGTAGATTTCGATCCGACGCAGATCGTTTTTTTGAATGCCGGCGATCCGCTGTCGCCTGCGGCGCGCGCGGCGACGGATCGCGTGACGCTCGCCGAGTACCGCGCCGAACGCGTTGTGATTCACGCGCAGACGGATCAACCCGGCTATTTGATTCTGGCGGATTCTTTTTACCCAGGTTGGGAAGCGACGCTCGACGGAACTCCCGCGCCGATCTATCGCGCCGATTACATCTTTCGCGCGGTGCGGCTTGAACCGGGCGCGCACACTGTGGTCTTTGAATTTCATTCGCGCGCGTTTGCGCTGGGCGTGGGTGTGAGCGCCGCAACATTGTTGCTCGGCGGGGCGTTTGTGGCGTGGGCGTGGCGCGCGGCAAGTGGAAAAGGGAGGTAAGGCAATGACGCTATTTCTGACCGAATCCCAGGTTGAACAAATTTTGACGATGGCAGACACGTTTCGCGTGGTCGAGGACGCGTTGCGCGAACTGGGGCGCGGCGCGGCGATCAATCGTCCGCGCCAACGCGTGCGCGTGCCGGACGGGATTTTGCACGTGATGCCGGCGGGCTTGCCGACGCGGGGCTATTTGGGTTTCAAATATTACGCGGCGTTTCAGGGGCGCGCGCGCTTTTGGTTTCACCTGCTCGACGCGCAAAGCGGCGCGCTCGTCGCCGTAATGCAAGCGGATCGCTTGGGGCAACAACGCACCGGCGCGACGAGCGGTGTCGCCACGAAATATTTGGCGCGCGCCGATGCGGCGACGGTGGGTGTGATCGGTACGGGTTGGCAAGCCGAAAGCCAATTGCAAGCGGTGTGCCTCGCGCGCGCGATTCGCGCCGTGAAATGTTTTAGCCGCGATGCGCCCAAGCGTCACGCGTTCGCGCAGAAAATGACCAAACTGGTAAATTGCCCGGTGCGCGCCGTCGCCAGCGCGGAGGAAGCGGTGCGCGAAGCGGACATCGTGATCGCGATCACGAACGCGCGCGAGCCGGTCGTTCTCGGACAATGGCTTGCGCCCGGCGTGCACATCAACGCGGCGGGCGCGAATCGCGTTCCCGCGCGCGAATTGGACGACGAGGTGATCCGCCGGAGTGAATTTATCTGCGTGGATTCCATCGAGCAAGCCAAACTCGAAGCGAGCGATCTGATCGCGCCGGTCGAGCGCGGCATTACGTCGTGGGCGCGTGTGCGCGAACTTGCCGAAGTCGTCGTCGGCAAAACGACTGGGCGCGCCGAACCCGACGACATTACCTTGTTCAAGTCGCTCGGTATTGCGCTGGAAGATGTGGCGGTGGGCGTGTGGGTGTACGAGCGCGCGCGCGAAAAGAAAATCGGCAAAGAGATCGAACTGTGATTTGCGCTTGTTCGCAAGGCGAGTATAATAAGCGCCGAAGTTGAGAGACGAAATGAGCGAAAAACGAATTTTGCAACTGGCGTTGGTGGTCGCGTTGATGATCTGGGCGATCAGCGCGTTGCCCTCGTTCGCGTGCGAGCCGGACAGCGACACAGCGGGCAAAGACTTGAAGTGTCGCAATCCGCTGCCGCGCACACCCCAGCCCACGATCTTGCCGGTCGCGTCGCCGACGCCATCACCGACCGCGTCGCCGACGCCGCAACCGACGGCGACACCCACGGCGACGCCGACAGCGCAACCGACCGCGCCCCCAACGGCGCGCCCCACCCAATCCACCAGTGTCGGTCCCAACACGATTGCCGCGTTAGGCAATCCGCCCAGCGCGATCAATCCGGTGTTGATCTCCGCCGCCGATTACCTGAATAACCCGGCGTGCTTTTTGCCAACCGATGCCAGCGCGACGAACGCGCTCGGCATTGTCGAGCGCTGTCCCCCGCCGTTCTTGCCGCCGCGCGTCGCGCCGCCGCGCCCGACCGTCGCGCCTTCGCCCTCGCCGACGCGCGCCAATGCCAACCAGCCGAAAGGCGACAGCCCCTTCACCGCGCGCGAGATGACGGGCGAGTGGCAGACCTTGGCGGGCAATTCTCAATTGTGGTATCGGATCAACAACGAAAATAATTTTTATCTCAACGTGTGGATGGACACGTACGCCAGACCGGGCATTGGCTTTGCCGTGTTTTCGCCGGAGCAGGCGCAGAACCTCAACGCAGTCACGCCGCCGAAAGGTCGTGGCGCGCAACAGGTGAGCGACCGCACGCATGACTTGTGGTGGAACGGCGCGCAAGCGCCCGGCATCTGGCACGTGCTGGTGACGAACACGACGCCTGACGCGTTGCAGTATCGCATCGGGTACAAGCCAGCCACCGAAGAACGTAACTGCCGGAGTTACTGGGAATATCTGCCGACCGGCGCGTATGTGTATTGGACGGCGTGTCGCTAGAGCGCAAACTTTGGACGAGGCAAAGCGCGTTTCCAAATCTCGGAAAACGCTTTGCCTCGTTTTTATTCGCGCGCAAGACCTTTTAGTACCATCCAAGTGAAATCGTTGCGCAAAAAGCAAAGATTTTTCCATCCGCGAATTACGCGAATAACGCGAATGAAAAAAGAACCTTAGCGCAGATTCGCGTCATTCGCGGATAACCGGTTTGCTTTCGGCTGATCTGAGGTTTTTACATCAAAAGGATGCCGATGAAGATCAAATTGTTTTTGCTGCTGGCGCTCACGGCGTTAGGGTTGTGGCTCGCCGCGCCGCTGCGTGTGGCGCGGGCGTGCGAGCCGTTTGCCGAAGATGTCAACCCCGAGGCGTCACGCTGTTTGCCGCGTGTGCGTGTGGTTGCCGCCGCGCCCACGCCAACCGCCGCCGCGCCGTCGTCGGCGATGTTGCCCGCCAGTGTCGCGCCTGCGCGCACCGGCACAACCGCCGCGGACGCGCTCAATATTCCGAACGATTGGCGCACGCTCGCGCCGCGCGCGAGTGTGTGGTACCACACCACCAACAACGACAACTATCGCGTGTTGGAATTGCAACTCGAAACGAATCCGCCGAACTTGGTCAGTCTGGCGATCTATTCGCCGGATCAAATGGCGGGCGCGATCTCGATGGACAAGCCGATTGGGCGAGGCACCACGAACAAGGGGTTGCCGGAAAACGTGCTGTTCTGGAAAGCCGGCTATGCGCGTCCCGGGGCATGGTTCGCGTTGGTCACGAACAACACCGGGACAAACGTGCTGTACAAACTTAGCCACAACCAACAAGACACCTCGACGAAAAATTGTTTCGGCTACTGGGAGTACATCGGCACGACGCGGATCTATTGGGTGGATTGTAGCGGGAGGACGCCGCCCTAATGGTTGGAGAACATTCGGCGCGCGCACAATCCTGGCAACTGCTCACCGCGCTGTTTGCGCTGGCAAATTTTCTCGAAGTGGCTGTCATCGCGCATTTCGTTCTGTTCACGCCGGCATTTCTCGCGGCGATTGGTTTCGATCAAACGGCGATTCACCAATGGACCGGTCCGATTGCCGCGGCTGGTTTTGCGTTAGGCATTTGGTTCGTGCCGTTTTGGGGCGTGTTGGCGGATCGCTACGGGCGCAAGCCGCTGATCCTGCGCAGTTATTACGTCGAAGTGATCGCGATGGTGCTCGCGGCGCTGAGCCACAATGTCTGGCTGTACCTGTTCGCGCGTGCGCTCACCGGCTTTGCGTTGGGAAACACCGGGCTGATGTACGCGTCGCTCACGGAGGTTGCACCGAAAAATCGCGTCGCGCTCGCGCTGTCGCTCGTGAATGGCTCTGCGCCGCTGGGGTCGTTGGTTGGCGGACTCGTCGGCGGATTGATCGTTTCGCAACTGGGTGTGCACTGGCTATTCGGATTCGATGCGGTGGTCGCGGCGATTCTTGCCGTCATCCTCACGGCGCGGTACCGCGAAACATTTGTCGCCAAGGCGACGCCGCCGTTGGGCACGATGCTCGGCGACGCGTTGCGTGCGGTCATTCACACGCCGGTCGCGGCGACGATCTTTGTGATCAGTTTTGTTTCTAACTGTGCGTTCTTTTTTTCGTTTCCGTATTTGCCGGTGCGGATCGAAGAGTTGGTGGGTTCCGTCGCCGCGCCAATCGTGATCGGCTTGATTCAAGGCGCGGGCGGCGTCACGACGTTGCTGGGGTCGGCGGTGTGGGGCGCGTTGGCGGATCGCATCGGGCACCGGCGTTTGCTGGCGGGCTTGATGGCGGCGGCGGCGTTGATCTGGTTGCCGCTCTTCGCCGCGCCCAGTATCGAAATGTTGGCGTTGGGATGGGTACTGCTCAACGCCGTCAATCCGTCTGTCGGCAGTTTGATGTTTGCGATCATCAGTCTCAACGTGCCGGCAGATAAACGCGGATCGATCTTGAGCATGATCTACTTGCCGCTGAACTTTGCGTTCGTCGTCGCGCCGGTCACGGCATCCTGGGTAGTGCAGGCGACGCACGAGGCGCGCGTCGTGTTTCTCGTGTCGGCGGGTTTGGCGTTGTTCGCGTTGGGGATTTTCGCGGCAAATATTCGGCGGACAAGCAGTAGCGGCGGCTAGGGGAGCAAGCCGTACAAGCGGCGGAGCCAAGCGGTGATTTCGGCAATTGTTTTCGGTTGAAGAATTTCGCCGCTGAAGCATTCATTACAGTTTTGCCAACTGCTCAAAGAGTTCGCGATTTTCACGCACGAGTGTTTCGGCAAATGTCGTAGCGTTAACGGCAAAACGCGATGTCCGGTCCGCGTGTGGCGTATTGGAGCGAGTTTGATTTTGCAAGCGCAACCAGGCTTCGACGGCTTGCACGACGAACGCGCGCACTTGGGGCGGTGAAATCTGGCGCTGTTCAAGTTCTTGAACCACGGATTCGGGCAGTTCAATTGTTAGAGTCATAATCCGATTCCCCTTACTGAATTGGCGCAATTATAGCATACGGATCAGATAGACGCAATGGCGCGAAAAAAGGATTGGCGATGATTCATTTGAAGGGCAAGATCGCGCTCGTCACCGGTGGCGGGCGCGGGCTGGGGCGCGCGATTGCGCTGGCGTTGGCGGATGCCGGCGCAGATGTGGCGATTGCCAGTCGCACACGCGAACAACTCGACGCGGTTGCGGCTGCGATTCGCGCGCAGGGTCGCCGTGCGCTTACGCTGGAAACAGACGTGAGCGACAGCGCGGCGGTCGCGCAAATGATCGCGGCGGTGCGCGCCGAGTTCGGACGTTTGGATGTGTGCGTGCACAGCGCGGGTGTGGCATGGGCGGAGCGCCTCGTTGATCTGAGCGACGAGGCGTGGCAGTGGCTCATGGATACGAATTTGAACGGCACGTTCTATGTTTGCCGCGCAGCCGCGCGCGTGATGGTGGAGCAAAAGAGCGGGAGCATTATCACGTTGGCGTCGGTGGCTGGGGTCAAGGGCGTGCCGGGCTTGGGCGCGTATGGCGCGAGCAAAGGCGGCGTGATTGCGTTGACGCGCACGCTGGCGCTCGAACTCGCGCGGGATAACGTGCGCGCGAATGTCATCGCGCCCGGTTATTTTCGCACGGATATGAATGCCGGCGCGCTGGACGATCCGGAACTCGGCGCAAAAATCGTGAAACGGATTCCGCTGCGGCGCGTGGGCAATCCCGAAGAGCTTGGCGGTTTGGCAGTGTACCTCGCCAGCGACGCGGCGTCGTTCGTGACCGGCGAAACGTTTTTCATCAGCGGCGGCGAGATGGCGCAATAGACGCGGACCAGACAGCGAGGTGGCTTTGGAGCGCAAGTGGTTGGTGTTGAGTGCGGTTGGGGTGGGCACGTTTGTGGCGGCGCTGAGCGCGAGTATCATTAACATCGTTTTGCCGGTGGTGAGCCGCGAATTTCGCGCGGACATTTCCGAGATCGAGTGGGTCGTCACGATCAACTTGCTCATCGTCAGCGGCTTGTTGTTGAGTTTCGGGCGGCTGGGTGATTTGCGCGGGCACAAGGCGGTGTACCTGGTGGGGTTTATCGTGTTTGCCAGCGCGTCCCCCGTGTGCGGCTTGGCGCAAAATGTGGGGATGTTGATCGCCGCGCGCGCGGTACAGGCGGTTGGCGCGGCAATGTTGTTGGCGAACTCGGCGGCGATCCTCACAAAAAATTTTCCGCCCGCGCAACGCGGGCAAGCGTTGGGCTTGCAAGGGATGATGACGTACCTGGGTTTGACGACGGGGCCCTCGTTGGGCGGCTGGATCACGACGCAGTTTAGTTGGCGTGCGGCGTTTTTTCTCGCCATCCCGGTCGCGTTGGTCGCGCTCGTGCTGACGGCGCGCTTTGTGCCGCGCGATGCGCCCAACGAAGAGGCGGAACCTTTTGACGTGCCGGGCGCATTGTGCTTTATGTTGGGTCTCGTTCTGTTACTGTTGGCGCTGAACCAGGGTTCGACGCTGGGATGGACTTCGCCGATCATTCTTGCGCTCTTTGGGGTCGCCGGGATCGCGGTGGCGATTTTCGTATGGATCGAATTGCGCGTCCTCAGCCTGTATTCCAGGGTTGAGTAAATCTTATCGCACTTTGACAATCACATAGCATTGAGGTAGGGTGTGGCACACCTTCCAGCGAGGTTTGCGATGCCACAACCCAGTCAAGCCGAATTGTTTGCCCGTGCGTTTCAA
>CAIKBD010000023.1 GCA_903825565.1 uncultured Anaerolineales bacterium
CGCTGGCGGAACTGCGTAAAGCGCGCAAGTTGCTCGGCAAGCAAGGCGACCAAGTCCAAGTCGTCATGATCACGCTGGATCCGGAACGCGATACGCCGGCAGTCCTCGCTGATTATATGACGCACTTTGATCCGACCTTCATCGGCTTGATCGGCAAGCCCGCCGAAATTGCGCGCGCGGCGTCGGCGTATGGCGTGTTTTACGAACGCGTCGAAGAAAAAGATTCCGCGCTCGGCTACTTGATGAACCACACGGCGACGGTGATGGTCGTTGACCGCGAGGGGTATTTGCGGCTCGTGTTTCCGTTTGGCACGTCGGCGGAAGATATGGCGGCGGATTTGAGCTACTTGATCCAACGCTGATCCGCGCGCGATAAATTATTTCGCAAAGGAGTTGGGTGACGATGAAACGCATCGTGTTTTTTCTGATGCTGGTGGGATTGGTGAGTGCGTGCGCTTCGAGCGGCGGCATTACGGTGGAAAGTGTGTGGGGTCGGGATTCGCCCAAAACGGCGATGGCAGGCGCGGTGTACATGCAGATCAAAAACACGGGCGCGCAACCGGACAAGTTGCTCTCCGCGAAATCGGACGGGTGCGGCACGGTTGAACTGCACGAATCGTACCAAGAAGCGAACGGGATGATGGGGATGCGGCCGGTGACCGGCGGCTTTATTCCGATTCCGGCGGGCGGCACCGTCGAGTTAAAAGTGGGCGGCTTGCATGTCATGTGTATCAACCGCAAAGTAGATTTCACCGTCGGCACCAAAGTCCCGCTCACGCTTATGTTTGAAAAAGCCGGCGAGATCAAGGTGGTCGCCGACATTCGGGCGCAATAGCCCGGCGCACGGAGGAGGTCAAGCGGCATTTCATTAACTAGCCAAAGCGTTCGTTGAGGATTCGATATTTTTTTCAGAGGAGGGAAACAATGAAAGAAGAGCAGCCGAAAGGCGCGCTAGCGATCACACTGATCTACTTGGTGACCATCATTGTTCTCTGGAGCTGGGTCTATTTGACTCTGCTGGAAAGGGGAATGACGCGATGATCCACGTACACACCTACGAGAAATGGTGGATTGGGTTGAGCTTGGCGATGCTCGTTGTGTTTGCGATTGCCGTCGGCGTCGCCGGCTTTGTGTTGGGTTTCCAAGTGCCCGAACCGGCGGGCCGCGTTGACCCGAACACGGTTGCCAAGACGGGACCCTTTGCCAACCCCGGACTGCGCCAACTCGCGCCGGGCAAGTACGAAGCGTACATTCGCGCGCAGGCAAGCCCGTGGAAATTTGTGCCGGACAAGTTGGAATTGCCGGCCGGCGCGACGGTGACGTTTTATGTGACGAGCGTGGACGTGCAACACGGTTTTCGTATTGATGGCACGAACGCGAACGTAATGGTGTTGCCGGGTCAAATCGCCAAGACGACGACCACCTTCACCAAAACCGGCACCTACTATTACATTTGTAGCGAGTATTGCGGCGTCGGGCATCAAAACATGTTCGGCACCATCGTGGTCAAATAACCCATTCTTGTTTTTTGCGAAAGGAGAGCGATATGTCCGCTGCTACCGCCTCCGCGGCGTTTGCGACGGAGAAGAAACTTGCCTTGTGGCATTCTCTCATCGCGATTGTCGCGCTGTTTCTCGGCGTGCTGTACGGCTTGTTGCAAGCCCTGGAACACGCCGGGCTGAATTTGTATCCGTATTTGCAACCGTTCATCATGTCGTACTACCAAAGTCTGACTCTGCACGGCGTGCTCAACGCGTTGGTGTGGACGACATTTTTCATCACCGGCTTTCTCACATTCGTCACGGCGAAAAGTTTGGACAAGCCGATGGTCTACCCCAAGTTGAGCTGGACGGCGTTCATCGTGATGACTCTCGGTCTCGTGATGGCGGCGATCCCGTTGCTACTCGACTTGGCTTCCGTGCTCTACACCTTCTACCCGCCGATGCAAGCGCCGTGGTACTATTACCTCGGCTTGACGCTCGTCGTCGTCGGCTCGTGGATTAGCGGCTGGAGTATGTTCGCCACGTTCCTCGCGTGGAAGAAACAAAACAAGGGCGTCGCCACGCCGTTCCTCGCGCTCGCCTCCCTGATCACGATGGTGCTGTGGCAAATCTGCACGCTCGGCATCGCCGCGGAAATCTTGACGATGATCCTGCCCTGGTCGTTGGGCTTGATCGCCGGCATTGATCCGCAATTGTCGCGCACCTTGTTCTGGTTCACGGGGCACCCGCTCGTCTACTTTTGGTTGTTGCCGGCGTACCTCTCGTGGTACGCGATGATGCCCAAGCAAGCCGGCGGCAAAATGTTCAGCGAGCCACTCGCGCGCTTGGCGTTTTGGCTGTTCCTCCTGCTCTCGACGCCGCTCGGGTTCCATCATCAATACGTAGACCCCGGCGTGCCGCCCGCGTGGAAATTCTTGCACGCGATCCTCACGTTCTCAGTGTTCTTTCCCAGTATGCTGACCGCCTTCTCGGTCGTCGCGTCGCTCGAAACGGGTGCGCGCGCGCGCGGCGGCAAGGGCTGGTTCGGTTGGATTTTGAAACTGCCCTGGGATGATCCGTCGTTCACCGCGCAGGCGCTCGCGATGATCTTGTTCGCGTTTGGTGGCGTCGGCGGTTTGATCAACGCGTCGTACAACATCAACCTCGTGATCCACAACACCGCTTGGGTGCCCGGCCACTTGCACCTCACCGTCGGCACGGCGGTCACGTTGACGTTTATGGGCATCCTCTACTGGCTCCTGCCGCACTTGACCGGCAAGGCGTTGTGGAATCGCAAACTTGCGGTGGCGCAAGCGTGGCTGTGGTTCGTCTCCATGGCGATCTTTTCGCGCGGCTTGCACTGGATCGGTTTGCTCGGCGCGCCGCGCCGCACGATGCTCGGCGTTGCGTTCGACAATTACGGCACGTCCGAATGGCGGTTCGCCTCGTTGATGACCGGCGTGGGCGGCACGTTCCTCTACATTTCGGCGCTGATGTTCTTCGCCAACATGTTGATGACCGCGCTCTCCAAGCAAGAAGCCAAAGTCGAAATGCCAGTCGCCGAAGCGTTGCACACCGAAGCCGTGCCCGCCTGGTTGAACAATTGGCAACCCTGGTTGATCGGCACGGTCGTACTAGTCGTGATCGGGTACGGACCGGTGATCGTAGATTCGATCATCAATATTCAAATGACCTCGCCGGGCTTTACGCCCTGGAAGTAGACTATCTCGGGGGGCGCGGTGGCGCAACGCGCCGCGCCTCCTTTTTTTGTGCGATTGAAATTTTTGCCAAATTTTCCATTTGTGGATACACTAGACCTAGACGCGGCGCAACGGCGAGGCGCGTCGTGTAAAACATCCAAGGAGGTTGACAGTGAAAAAGTTGACAGTTTTGATTCTCGTGCTCGTGGCAGTGGCAGTGTTAGTGAGCGCGTGCGGCGGCGGCGGTTCAGCCGCGCCTGGCTCCGGTGACGCGGCGCGCGGCAAGGCTTTGTACAACAAAACCACGCTCGGCAAGAAATCCGCCGAAGGATGCGTGGCATGTCACAAGTACAGCGAAAAAGATGGGAAGGCGGAAAAAGCGCCATACACCGCCGGCACGGCAACGCGCTCGGCGTCGCGCGTGCCGGGCATGAAAGCCGACGCGTACATCCGCGAATCCCTTTTGAAACCGGATGCCTACATCGTCGAGGGCTGGAACAAGGGCGATATGTACGCCAAGTGGCAAGATGATTTGTCCGCGCAGGAAATCGAAGACCTGATCGCATACCTGTTGACGGAAAAGTAGAACGCGCAGCGGGAAGCGTGAAACGTAAAACAGTTGCGCACGCTTTACGTTTCACGCTTTCACTGGGAGAACAGTCTGAATGGCAGAAGGCAAATATCGCGCCACTGTAGCCGACGCGGAACACTGGCGCAAAATGATCAAGTGCCAATACGCGTGCCCCGTTAACACCGACGCGCGCGCGTACGTCACCGCCATCGCGCGCGGCGAGCTGGAACGGGGCTACCAGATCGCGCACGACCCGAACCCGCTCTCGACAATTTGCGGGCGCATTTGCGGCGCGCCCTGCGAAAAAGCATGCCGCCGCGGCGTCATCGGTCCCGACTT
Organism: uncultured Anaerolineales bacterium; assembly: GCA_903825565.1. Lineage (GTDB taxonomy): Bacteria > Chloroflexota > Anaerolineae > UBA4142 > UBA4142 > CAIKBD01. The sequence continues at coordinate 4,092 of CAIKBD010000023.1, forward strand.
GGAGCCGATTGCAATCCGCCCGCTCAAACGCGTCCTCACCGAAAATTACGGTCCCGAATCCGCGCAACATTTGCCGAACCGCGAGGCGTTGAACCTCACCCCGATCGAACAATGGCGCGCGGGCACGACGTATGCCGAATTGAAAAGCGAAAAAACTTGGGCGGGCTTGGGACCCCAAGATTTATACTCGCCCGTGCGCTGGTCGCGCGAACAATTGCTCGCGCTAGCGAAACAACCCCAGCGCAAAATCGCCAAAGTCGCTGTGATCGGCGCGGGTCCCTCCGGCTTGGCGGCGGCGCACGATCTCGCCGCGCTCGGACACAAGGTCACGATCTTTGAAGCGGGTTCCAAAACCGGCGGCATGATGCGGTACGGCGTGCCGGTCTATCGCATTGATCAACAGGCGATGGATTTGGAGATCGAGTCTATTCTCGATCTCGGCGTCGAGATCAAGTTCAACACGCCGGTCGGGCAGGCGATCACCCTCGCGGAAATCCGCAAACAGTTCGATGCGGTGTATCTCGGCTTGGGTTTGATGAAAGGGCGCGCGCTGAACATCGAAGGCGCAAACCTGGACGGCGTGATTACTGCGGTAGACTTGCTACTCAATTACAACATGGGCTACAAGGTCACGCTCGGCAAAAAAGTGATCGTGGTCGGCGGCGGCGACGTGGCGATGGACGCCGCGCGCACCGCGTTGCGCCTGGGGCAGTTGACCGCCGCGCAATCCGCCGCGCTGAGAGACGGCGAAGCGCGCGAGGATGAAGAATCCGAATCGGTGCACACCGCGCTGGATGTGGCGCGCACCGCGTTGCGGCTTGGCGTCGCGGACGTGAAAATGATCGCGCTCGAGTCCTGGGCTGAATTGCCGGCGTCGCGCTTTGAAGTGGAAGAGGCGCTCGAAGAAGGCATCGAAGTCTTTACGCGCCACGGACCCAACAAGATCGTCGGCAAGGGTGGCAAGGTCACCGGTTTGGAAGTGATTGACGTGGCGTCCGTGTTCGACGAAAATCGCCGGTTCAATCCCAAATTCAAGCCGGGCACCGAACGTGTGTGGGACTGCGACACGGTGATTTTGGCGATTGGGCAGGCGGCGGATTTGGCGGCGCTTGGCGGCGCGGACGATGTGAAAATGTCGCCGCGTGGCTTGGTCGAGATCAACCAAGAGACCGGGCAAACGTCTGCGCCGGATGTTTTCGCCGGCGGCGATTGCGCTTACGGTCCGCGCCTGATCATCAGCGCGGTGCGCGACGGGCATCTCGCCGCGCTCGGCATCGAACAATTTGTGCAGGGGCGTCCGCTCAAAACCCAGGTCACTACCGAATGGGTCAACCTGCCGAACCATGCGATGCCAGCCGGTTGGACGACAACCGCGCGCGAGCATGTGCCGGGCTTGCCGGTCAATCGCCGCACAGGCATTTCCGTCATCGAGATCGGTTACTCGGAAGAGCAAGCCGCGCAACAGGGCTTGCGTTGTCTCGAATGTAGCGTCAACACGATCTTTGACGGCGCGAAATGTATTTTGTGCAACGGGTGCGTAGATGTGTGTCCCTGGGACTGCTTAAAGATCGTGCGGCTCGCCGATCTCGCCGGCGACGAAACGCTTGCCGGCGTGGTGGACGCGTACCGCAACGAGCACGGCACTGCGCCGTTGGCGGCGATGCTCAAGGACGACATGAATTGCACGCGGTGCGCGCTGTGCGCGGAGCGTTGCCCGACGGACGCGATCTCGATGGAAGCGTTTCGCTTTAAGGAAACGTTGGCGTACGGATAAATTTCTTTCTGATTTTCGATTTCTGATTTTCGATTTTTAGGTAGGGCTGGCAAGCGGCAATCGAAAATTGCAATCGAGAAATTCCTGGAGTCGGTATGGCGACATTCGTTGATTTCGTCACGCGCTCGCGTGTGTGGCGGTCGTTCTTCCGGCATGGCATGCCGGACAATCCGTTGGATCGGTCGTTGGTGATGACGACGAATATCTTTTTTCACCTGCATCCGGTCAAGGTGAATTGGTCAAGTCTCAAGGCGACGTACTCGTTCGGCTTGGGCGTTATCACCACGTTCCTCTTCGCCGCGCTCGGCGTGACCGGCGTCTTGTTGATGTTCTACTACACGCCGTCGGTCGAGCGCGCGTATAGCGACGTGATCACCTTGCAGACGCAGGTGCCGTTCGGACAATTGCTCCGTAACATGCACCGCTGGGGCGCGCACCTGATGGTGCTCGCCGCGACGTTGCACATGATGCGCGTCTTTTACACCGGCGCGTACAAACCGCCGCGCGAATTTAACTGGGTCGTCGGCGTGGGCTTGCTGATCCTCACGCTCGGCGCGAGTTTCACCGGCTATCTCTTGCCCTGGGATCAACTGTCGTTTTGGGCGATCACCGTCGGCACGAGCGTCGCCGCGTACGAGCCGATGATGGGCACGACCGTTCGCAAAATTCTGTTGGGCGGGCCCGAAGTGGGGCAAGGCGCGCTCACGCGGTTTTACGCGCTCCACGTGATGGTCATCCCCGCCGTCTTGTTCCTGCTCATCGGCTTGCACTTGTGGCGCGTCCGCAAGGATGGCGGTTTAGCGGCGAACGAAAACGCGGGTGAGCAAAAGTAAATTCCACGATCCGCGCTACGTAATACGCACTACGCACTACGCAATACGCACTATGTATTACGTATTACGTATTACGTAGTGCGTATTGCGCTGGATGGAGAACTCTATGGCAGAACCCACACCCTCGAAACAAGTGTTTATTAAAGATGGCGTCAAGACGTACAGTCTCGTCGAGATTGTGCGCGCGCCGACGACGATGGTCGAAAAGGGTCCCGATCACACCGTCTTTGCGTTTCCCATCGTCGCCATTTTGGAATTGTTGATCGCGCTGGGCGGCACGCTCGTGTTGCTGTTCATCTCACTGTTCCGCGACGCGCCGCTGGAAGAATTGGCGAACCCGCTCGTCACGACCGATCCCGCCAAAGCGCCGTGGTACTTTATGGGGTTGCAAGAATTGCTGGAACATATGCACCCCACCGTCGCCGGCGTCATGATCCCGTCGCTCGCCGTGCTGTTCCTGATCGCGATCCCGTACCTCGACAACCAACGCGCCGGCGCAGGCAAATGGTTCACCGATGCGGTGGGCAAACGCCTCGTGCTCTTGACGGCGGTGTACGGCGTAATCGTGATGGCGGGCTTTGTTGCCGTCAACACGGTCGTGCAACCGCGCGAAGCGTTGCGCGACATTTTGCCGCCGCTGATCGCGCAAGCGGTCATCCCCGGCTTGTTGATGGCAATTTTGGTGGCGTTGCCCGCCGGCGTGTTGTGGTTCACCCGCAAGGGCAAAGTCACGATGCGCGAAATGATGCTCGTGCTGTTTACGTTGCTGATGGCGGCGGCGTTCGTGTTCACCCTCACGGGTTTTCTGTTTCGCGGACCCGGTTTCAAATTGTACTTGCCCTGGGACATGCCCAATGGCTACAATCCGCTTAACAATTTCTAGCGCGCCAGTCAGACCCTGGCGTTGCGGAGGAAATTTTCGATGACAGTTCAAACGGCACAACCGAAAAAAACCGGCGTCAACCGCCGAACGTTCTTGGGCGTGGCGTGGGGCGCGGCGTTACTCGCGCTGGGCGGGCAAGCCGCCGCCGCACTCGTCCGCTTTATCCAACCCGTCAGCGGCGCGGGCTTTGGCGGCGTGGTGCGCGCCGGCAAGGTAGACGAATTTTTGCCCGGCAGCGTCAACCTCGTCAAAGCGGGCCGCTTTTTCCTCGTCCGCCGCGAGGATGGCAGTTTCCTCGCCATGTGGCAAAAGTGCACGCATCTGGGTTGCAGTGTGCCCTGGGTCGAATCCGAAAATCAATTTCACTGTCCCTGCCACGGTTCGCTCTTCGACAAAACCGGCGTGGTGACCGGCGGACCCGCGCCGCGCCCGCTGGATTTGTTCCCGGTGACGATTCGCAGCGGCGAAGTCTTTGTGGACACGGGCAGTCCGATCCAGCGCGACCACTTTGATCCCAAGCAAGCGACGAAAGCGTAAGGTGATCATGCAAACAGAAAATTACGAACGCCACGTGTGGCTGGGTTTGATCCTAACCGTGCTCGTTGTCGGCGCGATTGCGTTCGCGTGGTTTACCGAAGCGGATCGCTTGTCCGCCGTCGAGAGCAAACTCAAACAAGCCAGCACGATGCGCGGACGCGAACTGTACGTGGATAACTGCACCTCCTGTCACGGCACGCGCGGCGAAGGCGGCTTGGGTCCCGCGCTCAACAACAAGACGCTGTTGAAAAACGCCAGCGACCCAGTTCTGATTATGACGATCAACGCCGGCCGCCCCAACACGACGATGCCGGCGTGGGGGCAGAACAACGGCGGTCCCCTCACCGATGAGGACATTCGCCAAGTTGTGGAATTCCTCCGCGCGTGGGAGCCAACCGCGCCCGAAATCAAAACTGAATTCAAACCGAGCGCGGCGCGCGGCGCAACCATTTTCGCCGGCTCGTGCGCGCTGTGTCACGGCGAAGATGGCAAGGGCGGCAAAGTGGTGGGTCCCGTCCTAAACGATCCCGCACGGCTTCGCAACTTGGACGACAATTGGTACCGCCAAACGATTGCGAACGGTCGCCCCGCCAAAGGCATGCCCACCTGGGGCACGGTGCTCTCGCCGACCCAGATCGAAGACTTGGTCGCGCTCGTCGGCGCGTGGCGCAAGGGCGAACCCGTTTTGCCGGAGACGACCGTTGCGGAAATGCTCGGCTCGGCGGTGTTTTCGCTGAGTCAGCGCGATGCGCCGGATGCGCTCCTGTACCTCGAACGCGCGAAAAAGATCGCGTTTGGACCCGCACTCGCGCGGTTCGATCCGATCATTGATCAGATCAAAAAGGATCAACTGAATCAGGCGTTGACCGATTTGGACAAACTGAGCAAGGATTGGCCCATCGGCAGCGAGGCGGACGGTAAAAAAGTGTACGGCGACGCGTGCTCCGGCTGTCACGGTGCGGACGGACAAGGCGGCGTCGGGCGCAAACTGAAACCGAACGAGTTTATCCAGAAAAGCACAAACGCCGAACTGTTGCAGTTGGTGCTCAAGGGCCGCGAAGGTACCGCGATGCGCGCGTTCGACGGCAAGTTGAGCGAACAGCAAATCGCCAATGCGATTGCGTACCTCCGCGCGTGGCAAAAGTAGTTGACCGTGAAACGAATCTGTTCCACAGCGAGAAAAATCGTTTTGTAATCGAATCGCCGCAGAGATATACGCATATCTCTGCGGCGATTTGCCAATTTTAGTACACGTGCAGACTTGCGAACATTCGCATAAGTGATCGTTAGAGGTTGTTTCTTGTTTCCAATGCAAACTTCCGCGCCAACCGGCGCAAGTGCCAAACCCCCGTCGTCGCCCGCGCCAACGTTGCCCGCGCCGCGCGGCGCGCTGTTACGCGGCGTTGAGCGGTTCGCGCTCGTTTTCGAAAAACCGTTTACGCGTATTGCCGGCGCGTCCACGCTGAATCCATTTTATCACACTGGCACGCTCGCCGTATTCTTGTGGCTCGTCGTCGCCGCGACCGGCGTTTATCTCACGCTCTTTTACCAATTCGGATTCCACGCCGCGTACGACGCCGTGTCTAAAATGGAAAGTCAACTGCTCGCGCGCGTCGTGCGCGCGGTGCATCGCTACGCGTCCGGCACCGCGCTGATCGCCAGCGTGTTGCATGGCTTTCGCCTTTTTTTCATGGACCGCTTTCGCGGGCCCCGTTGGTTGGCGTGGGTTACCGGCGTTTTGATGACGGCGGTGTTGTGGCTCGACGGGGTGAGCGGCTACTGGCTCGTTTGGGATCAGCGCACGCAGTTGATCAACGAAAGTTTGACGAGTTGGTTTGCGCGCAACACACCCTGGGCGGCGCAATGGGTTGCCGGGTTGATGGACGCCGAGCGGTTGGATTTCGCGTGGATTTTGATCGCGCTGGCGCTGACGCTTCACATCGCGCTGTTTCTCGCCGTCGCGCTGTTTTTTTGGTGGCACATTATGCGGCTCAATCGGCCCCGCTTTGTGCCGCCGCGCTACTGGATGATTGGCACGGCGCTCGTCGTCGTCCTCGCCTCCGCGCTCGTGCCGGCGGGCATGTTGCCGCGCGCGACCTGGGATCGTTTGCCCGGCGCAATGACGCTCGATCCCTTCTATCTCTTTTTCGTGCCGCTCGAATTGCGCGGCTTGCCCGGCTGGCTCTGGATCGGCGCGCTGGGGTTGCTCGCGCTGGCGACGGCATTGCCCTGGGTGTTGCCGCGCGCGCGCTCCGCGACGATTGCGATTGATCTGAACCGGTGCAACGGATGTACCGTTTGCGCGACCGATTGCCCGTACAAGGCGATCACGCTCGCGCCGCGCCCCGACGGCAAGCACAAGTACATCGCGGTCGAAAATCCCGCGCTGTGCGTGGCGTGCGGCATTTGTCTCGGCTCGTGCGATTCGAACGCGATCACGCTCGGCACGCTTTCGCCGGACGCGTTGCTCAATTCGCTACGCACGCGCATCGCGCATGCCAAGGCGAACGCGCCGGCGTCGCCGCTCAAAGTGATCGTGACGTGCGAACGCCACGCCGCGCAAGCGGCGCGTGGCTACACGAGCCAAACGGACACGACGGCGGAGACCCAGGTCGCGGTGATCGCTCTGCCGTGCATCGGCTCTGCGCCGCCGAACCTGACTGCGCGTGCGCTCGATTTCGGCGCGAACGAGGTTGCGCTCGTCGGGTGTCCGCCGGACGACTGCGCGCAACGCGAGGGCAATACATGGACGGCGGAGCGGCTCACACGCAAACGTTTGCCGCGCCTGCGCCCGCAATTTGTCGGCAAGCCGATTGCCGGACTGTGGCTCGCGCCCGATGCGTTTGCCGATGCTGTGCGCGCGCCGGTTGCCGCCGATGAACCGACGCGGATCGCGCAAATGACGCAACGTTTGACGTGGCGCAATTTCGCGCCAGCGTTTGCGTTGCTCGGCGTGTTGGTGCTCGTCCAAGTACTGCTCACGTCGTTGCCGTTCCAGGCATTTCCCAGCGATGCGGTGCGCGCGCAAATGGTGCTGCCGCAACCGGCGCAAACTTTTGCGCGGCTGAAAATGACGCAAGATGCGACGCTTGTACCGACGCGCATCGTCTTGCGTGTGGACGATCAAATTCGCTTCGAGCACGCGTGGCTGAACGGGGATGCCGCGCTGTATCACGAATTGAGTTTGCCGCCGGGCAAGCATCGCGTCCGCTTGAGTTTCGACGACGCGGGCGGGGGCAGTGTCGTCGTGTTTGATCAAACTGCCGAGTGGCGCGGCGGGGAAAACATTATTGTGGAGGAGCCGTACGTGGGGGTGGCGAAATAAACGCGCGCGCCGCGTGAGGGGGCACGCGCGCGCTGGACGATCAAACAGGGAGGAGGAAGCATGGCGAAGGTAGTCATCATTGGGGCTGGGTTTGCCGGGCACACTGCCGCGATGTATCTCGGCAGTGCCATCGGGCGCGATCACGAAATTACCATGATCAACCAGTCCGACCGGTTCTTGTTCGTGCCGTCGCTCGTGTGGGTGGGCGTGGGGCGGATGAACCCGGACAAGACGCGGTTTGCGCTCAAACCGGTGTACGACCGAATGGGCGTCAAGTTCATTCACGGCAAAGCGACGGAGGTTCACCCGGACGAACAGTACGTGATCGCAGAGCAAGCCGGCGGCGGCACGGCGCGCGCCGATTACGATTACTTGATCGTGGCAACCGGTCCGCATCTCGATTTCAAGGCGACGCCGGGGCTGGGGCCCGAACACGGAACGACGTTTTCGATCTGCACGGCGGCGCACGCAACGCAGGCGCGCGACCAGTACCTCGAAGCGGTGGCGCGGATGCAACGCGGTGAAACGCAACGCATCGTCGTCGGTACCGGGCACGGCGGCGCAACCTGTCAGGGCGCGGCGTTCGAGTACGTCACGAACATTCACAAGGATTTGGTGCGGCGCGGCGTGCGCGCCAAAGCCGAGTTGGTGTATCTCAGCAACGAGCGCGCGCCCGGCGATTTCGGCGTGCGCGGTGTGCACGTCAAGCAGAACGGCAAGGTGCTGTCGTCGGAAGATTTTATTCGTGCCGTGTTCAAGGAGTACGGCATCCGCCCGGAAGTTCAAAAAGCCGTGACCCAGGTTGAACCGGGCAAGGCGCACTGGCAGGATTTCGCCGGCAACGCGGGCGAGACCGCGTTCGATTTTGGGATGCTGATTCCGCGCTTTGCCGGGATGCCGCTCAAGTACATCGGCAAGAACGGCGAGGACGTGGCGAGCAAGGTTGTCAACGCGAACGGGTTTGTGTTGGTGGATGGGCAGTACGGTTTGCCGTACCCCGATCTGGCGAAAAATCCGGACGCGTGGCCCGCCGTGTACCAAAATCCAAACTATCACAACCTTTTTGCGGCGGGCATCGCCTTTGCGCCGCCGGGTCCCATTTCACAGCCGCACACGAATCCGAACGGGATGGCGATTAGCGCCGCGCCGCCGCGCACCGGCATGGTGTCCGGGATCATCGGGCGCGTGGTGGCGATGAACGTGATCGATCTGATCCAGCGCGGGCGCATGACGCACCACGAGCGGATGACGGAAATGTTTGCCGCGTGCATCGCCTCGATGGGCGATTCGTTGTGGGACGGCTCGGCGGCGGTGATCATCGTGTACCCGGTCGTGCCGGACACGCGCCGCTATCCCAACGAAGAGGGGCGCGATCTCTTCGTGACGCACATGGAAATGGGTTTGTCCGGCGCGTGGATGAAACGGATGATCCACTCGACGTTTATGCACAAACTGCAAGGGCGCATCGGCTGGCAAATGATTCCCGAATAGAGGAGGCGCACGATGGAAATTACCGACAAGGAACGCTTTTGGATGAATTGCAAATGGTTTCAACTGTGGCGGTTCGTCGTCCTCAATTTGAAAATTCTCAAAGCGGTTGATCACAGCAAGCGCGCGTGAGGCGCGAACAAAAACTCCCGTTTTCGACACACCAGAAAACGGGAGTTGATTTTTCCGGGAATTGGCTCGCGTTCCTTTTTTTACACGGCTTTTCAAAAGTCGCTTGACATCACCCCTCACCCCGCTCGCGCGACATCCGTGCGGCGTCCCGCCGCGTTACGGACGCGCTAGCGCCTCTCCCCAATAGGGGCGAGGGAATTTACCCCTTCTCCCTTTGAGGGAGA
>CAIKBD010000024.1 GCA_903825565.1 uncultured Anaerolineales bacterium
TATTATTTTAGTACCTACTGATATTCTACATCTGCTCCGTGTGTATTAAAGTGAGCAGACACACTCCACCACCAACCAGCAGCAGTCAAAAGACTTCACCCAGCATGACAAGAGATTTTATGGTGCGCTTGTCGATACCTGCTATCTTTTGTGTTTTGATTGCTATTACTACTGGACTATATATGCAACTGTTCGGCTTTTTCGTCTGTTTAGCCATTCCAGTAGTTTCGTTGTATTTCATCTGGAGACGTTCAATATCTCAAAAAATGGATGGGCGATTTCTAAACAGACAATCTGTCAACAACGACAAAAACAGCGAGTAGCCAGATCTTTATCAATTGCTCAGGGGGTAGGCACAACCAACACTTTCGCCACGAACGATGACATGACCAGCCGCGGAAGCGATGCGTTCACCTACGATTACGAGAACCGCTTGACGCAAGCGACGGTTGGCGGCGTGGCAACACAGTACGTTTACAACGGCGACGGCGCGCGCGTCAAAAAAGTTGTCGGGAGTGCGGCAACGTACTACGTGGGCAACTGGTACGAGGTAACGAACGGGACGGTAACCAAGTATTATTACTTTGGATCGCAACGTGTGGCGATGCGAAATGTGGGCGCCATCATCCGCCAAAACAAAACCAGCCCTGGGCAAGGGCTAGCGGCTGGCAAACATTCGCACTTGATTTTAAGCAAAAACCTTTGCGCCGTTCGGTTGCTGTTGCGATTCATCTGCCCAGGGTGGCGCACCATCATAATATAACGTGTCGGGATCAATATCGGCGCCGTTCTGCCACGTGGGTGCACCGTGATCTACAAAGACCTGGCGGAACAATTCAAGGTTCTGGCGGATTGGCTCAAAGATCGGACCTTCCAAATAAGGGCTAAAATCAATATCGCGTTCCTGTCCATTCGTGAAAACAACATGCGCGATAAAACCATCAAGCGGTTGCACCGCTCGCACGCGGATTAGATCGGGATGCTCACTAATCATCATCGGTTCGCTCATTTTATCACTCCAAACCCTGAATGGACGCGAGTTCTTGGTGACGGCGGGCGCGTTCCCAATTGTCCATCAATTCGTCGCGGTCAACTACCACCCAGTAGAACTGGGTGGCTTGTAACTGCACTCGACCGCAGTTCCATTGAGACAGATTGCGTCTCAACAGCTTTGGCTTCATCGTGCGCTACGTTTGGCTCGTTGACAGTAGCCCGCGAGTCCGAAGACCCGCGCGAGTTGGTAACATTGACCTAGTTACGGTCGAAAGTTTTACGTCGGCAACCTGACTGCCGACAACCCATACTTTCGGTTGTTAAGGGCGATTGAGTAAACAGTTGCTTGGGGCGAACATCTGCCACTGACGCTCCCCAAGTGCCTTCGGCTGGCAGACCGATTCAATTGCAAAGCTAGTATAGCACAAGCATAAATAGATTTCAATAGAAGGGGGGAAGGTGCGTTCCTCCACCCGCTCGAAGCGGGTCGCGGAGCGTCCCGCACCTGAATTTATGAAAAATAATCGTCTGCTCATCATTTTCTTGATTGTGTTTGTAGATTTGCTTGGCTTTAGTTTGATTCTGCCCTTGTTGCCGTACTATGCGGAAACGTTTGGGGCTGACCCGTTCGTGACCGGCTTGTTGGTCGCATCGTACGCGGTGGCGCAACTTGTGGGCGCGCCGTTACTCGGTCGCTGGTCGGATCGCGCAGGACGCCGCCCGGTTTTGTTGGTCAGTATTTTTGGAACCATCCTGGGATTTTTATTGCTCGGTTTTGCGAACGCGTTGTGGATGCTGTTTGTCAGCCGCGTAATTGATGGTTTGACCGGCGGTAATCTCACCGTCGCGCAAGCGTACATCACGGATGTCACCGATCAGAAAAATCGCGCGAAAGGGCTGGGCATGATCGGCGCGGCATTCGGGCTGGGTTTCA
>CAIKBD010000025.1 GCA_903825565.1 uncultured Anaerolineales bacterium
CGCGCAGATAAATCGTTTGTCCGGGCTGGTACAGCGGCTTGTCGGTCGTGACCAAAACTTTGTAACTGCGCTGGATCGTGATCGCCCGTTCGACGCGGTCGCGCCCGGCGGGCGAATCGGTTTGGATGATCAGGTTCATGTCGCGCGCGGTGTTGGCGGGCACGGTGAACGCGACGGGCGCAGTGCCGCGCGCATCGGTTTTGCCGGTGTAGAGCGTTTGCGGCAAGCCGATGCCTTTCGGCGCGAGTTGCACGGTGACGTTCGCATCCGCCAGCGGCGCGCCCGTTTCGTTGTCGCGCACGACGACGCGCAAGGAACCGGGATTTTCGGGTGCGAACTGGGTGGGACCGAGCACAAGCGTTTGCTGGTGATCGAGCGCGAACTTGGGGAGGTTGAACACATAGTACGTCGCGCCGAACACGGCGAGGACGAGCACGAGCACAAGCGCGAGCGTGGTGGCGATGCGGTGTTGCCATAGCGCGCGGGCGAATGAACGGACGCTGTTCATAGTTGCTCCTTTGACGTAACTGCTCAGCCCCTTGTCATTCTGAGCGGAGCGAAGAATCTCGTTATTGAAAAAATGAGATTCTTCGTCGCAAAAACCGTTCCTCAGAATGACAGACTGAGCAGTTGCCCTTTAACGGCAAAAGCCAAGTTGCGAAACTTGCCGACGAGTCTATTTTAGCACGAACGGGATCGTGCGGCAATAGGATTTGTTCGGGTGTGCGTCACATTTTTGGGCGAACACCGCCGATTCAAATCGGCGGCTGAGCCAGGTAGAAATCGGTTGAAACCGATTCGCGCAACTCGGTTCACCGAGTTTTCACCTCATTGAGACGCCGATTTCCAATCGGCGGCGGACGCGCCCAAAAACGTGACGCCCACCCGGATTGTTCAGGGCGGCGCGGCGAAATTTTGCGCCAAACCGCCACACACAAGACGCGCACGCGCGCGCTAAAGTTCCGGCGCGGCAAAATTTTGGATTGGGGCAACTCCAAATTCACTTGATTGGACGCGGATGATTTTTTCGTCCGCGCTCGTCCGCGCTTGTCCGCGTCCAATTTTCTGTGCCGCACCCAAAACCGTGACGCACACCCGAAGGTCTGCATCGGTTTGACAGCGCCTCGCCGTTCGGCTAGAATGTGCGCCAAGCGAGGTGGGATATGTTGCGGTGGGCGGATGTGTTGGCTGACCGGTCGCTCCAAAATTTGGCGTACAAAATCGAGTTGGACGCCGAGGGGAGAATTGTGATGACGCCTGCATCGAATCGGCATGGCATGTTCCAGTCGGAAATTGGCGGCTTGCTCCGACAAATGCTCTCTGACGGACGAACGATCAACGAGTGCTCGATTGCGACGGACGATGGCGTCAAGGTCGCGGATGTGGCGTGGGCGTCCGCCGCATTTCTCCGCGAACATCGCCTTGCCACGCCGTTCCCCGTTGCGCCGGAACTCTGTGTCGAGATCACCTCGCCTTCAAATAGCCGGCGCGACCTCGCGGCGAAGATCGCCACGTACCTGGCAAAGGGCGCGCGCGAGGTGTGGGTCTGCGACGCCAAAGGCAAACTAACATTTTACGATCACACCGGCGCGCTCAAAAAATCCAAACTCGCCCCGCGCTTTCCCGGCAAAATTTCGCTCGCTTGATCGTTTCCAACCGGAGCCAACGCAAATGACCCAGCCCAACACGCTCTACTTTGGCGACAACCTCGACATCCTCCGCGCGCACGTCGCCGCCGAAACGGTGGACCTCATCTACCTCGATCCGCCGTTCAACTCCAAACGCGATTACAACCTGCTGTTCAAAACCCCCAAGGGGCACGAGTCCGACGCGCAGATTACGGCGTTCGAGGATTCGTGGCGCTGGGGCGAGCAAGCCGAGCGCGAGTACGCCGAGTTACTGCATCAGCCGAACACGGATGTGGCGGCGATGATCGAATCGCTTCGCCGCTTTTTGCGCGAGAGCGATATGCTGGCGTACCTCGTGATGATGGCGAACCGCCTGCTCGAATTGCACCGCGTCCTCAAGCCGACCGGCTCGTTGTACTTGCACTGCGACCCGACCGCGAGTCACTATCTCAAAATTGTGCTCGACGCGATTTTCGGCGCGACGAATTTTCGTAGCCACATTACCTGGAAACGCAGCGACACGCACAACGACGCAACGACTCGTTTTTCAGCGATCAGCGACCACATTCTTTTTTACACAAAAACGAGTGCCGAAAGCTTTAATGTCCAGCGCACGCCACACACCGATAAGCACGTTGCCAATTGGTTCGTCAACTTGCAGCTTCCTGACGGTTCTACACGCCGAATGACAAAAGAGGAAATCGCTACAGGGCAAGTTCCTGCGGGCGCACGGCGTTTCAGCATATCGGATATGTCTAGTCCAAATCCTCGCCCCAATTTGATGTACGAATACAAGGGCTATCCCTGTCCGTCCAAAGGATGGCGTTACCTCAAAAGTCGAATGGAACAACTGGATGCCGAAGGACGCTTGCTTTTTCCATCGAAGCCAAACGGTCGAATCGTTTTGAAGAAATTTTTAGATGAGCAAGAAGGAATTGTCGTTGGCGATATTTGGACAGATATTTCCCAATTACGCGCCCAAGATGCCGAACGCCTCGGCTACCCGACGCAGAAACCGCTCGCACTCCTCGAACGCATCATCGCCGCGTCGTCCAATCCCGGCGACCTCGTCCTCGATCCGTTTTGCGGGTGCGGCACGGCGATTCACGCGGCGCAAAATCTGGGGCGCGCCTGGATCGGCATTGACATTACGCCGCTCGCCATCGGCTTGATCGAACAGCGCATCCGCAAAGCATTTCCCGGTCTCGCGTTCACCGTCGAGGGCACGCCGAAAGATTTGGACGGCGCGCGCGAACTCGCCAACCGCGACAAGTACCAATTCCAATTTTGGGCGTGCGCGCTCGTCGGCGCGCAACCGTATCGCGGCGGCAAAAAGGGCGCGGACGGCGGGGTGGACGGCATCATTTATTTTCAAGACGACAAAACTGCGGCAAAGAAAATCATCGTCTCGGTCAAGGGCGGCGAGAGTGTGACGCTGACGATGCTCAAGGACTTGATCGCGACGGTGGAGCACGAGCGCGCGCAGTTGGGGTTTTTCGTCACGCTGGCATCGCCGACGAAACCAATGCTGGCGCAGGCGGCGAGCGCGGGGTTTTACGAATCGCCGAATCACGGCGCGTTCCCCAAAATTCAAATCCTGACGATTGAGGGCTTGGTCGCCGGCAACGAAGCGCCGCGCTACCCGGACTTGGCGCGCGGGGCGATCAGTTTTCGGCAAGCGAAAACGGAAAAGAAACGGGGCAAGCAAGGGAAATTGTTGTAGGACAATTTTCCAAATTGTCTCCTCTGCGCGATTTAGAGTTGGTAAAAGAATATTAACCCGATTGATCGGGTTTCTACCTACCCTTGCCCCCGATCCCTGCTTGGACGCGGACGAGCGCGGAAAACGCGGATAAAAACCA
>CAIKBD010000026.1 GCA_903825565.1 uncultured Anaerolineales bacterium
GCGAGATCGCTCGCTTGGAGAAAAGGGCAACCAAGCTCGGTTACACCCTCGCGCTCGTTCCCGTGCCCGCCTGAGTGAGGGTGTCAAGTTTCTGGGTAGCGGAGCGAGAAGTCTCGCCCGATGGCAAAAGCGAGATTTCTCGACGCAAAACCGGCGTCTCGAAATGACAAGTTGGGCTTGTCAATAGACTTTGCACCAGCCCTGCATTTCCGGGTGTGCGTCACGGTTTTGGGCGAACGCCGCCGCCGATTCAAATCGGCGGCTGAACGAGATAGAAATCGGTTGAAACCGATTCCCGCAACTCGGTTCACCGAGTTTTCACCTCACTGAGCCGTCGTTTGAAAACGACGGCGGTAGTGCCCAAAATTTTGACGCCCACCCCGCAATTTGGTTACGCGCCCAGTGTTTGACCTCCGCACGCTATCCGAGTAGAATGTAGCCAGTTTTGCGACCCTGACTTGTTCGCACGCTATTTTCGCATTTCCCTCTCTGGTCATTTATTAACCGGAGCGCCAGTGAACAACGCACGACGGCTCCCCATTTTTTTCATCGAAAGGCAAGGTGCAACAATGAAGTTGAACGTCGGGAAAACCCTGTTGTTGGGATTCGGATTTTTCGGCATTAGTATCGTCACCGGCATTAACAAATCGTACATCGCGCCGTTCCTCGGCACGGACTTTGGCTTGAAAGCCAACGAAGTAAGTTGGATTGTCACCCTCGGCACGATCATCACGTTTCTCATCCAACCGATGATCGGTTCGATCAGCGACAACACCCGCACGCGTTTCGGACGCCGCATCCCGTTCATCATCATCTTCGCCCCGCTAGCCGCCATCGGTTTTGCGCTACTCCCCCTGCTCGTTCAGCCGGGACTGTTTTGGGTCTTTGTCGCAGTGCTGCTCCTCACAACAGTTGCGCTCGCCTTGTTTCGCACCCCAGTCATTGCGTTGATGCCGGACATTACGCCGTCCCAATTTCGTAGTCAGGCAAATGGGCTGATCAATTTGATGGGTGGCATCGGTGGAATTCTGGCGTTTGCCGCCGGCGCGTATTTGTACGGACTGAATCGCGTGCTTCCCTTTTTCGCCGCCGCCGTGGCGCTTGTGTTGGCGTGCGCCATCGTCGTTTGGAAGATCAAAGAGCCGGCAGACAGTAACACCCAAGCCATCGAAGCGCGCCCCGGCTTGATTCAGAGCTTGCGCGTCGTCCTGGCGGCGCGCGAAAAGAGCGCGCTCTTGATCTTCCTCGCTATCTTTTCCTGGTTCGTCGGCTACAATGGCGTCGAAACATTCTTCACCCTCTACGGCGTCAAGGCGCTCAAGTTGCAACCCAACAACGCCGCGTTCCTGCTTTCGTTTCTCGCGTTGATGTTCGTCCTCTTTGCCGTGCCGAGCGGTTACATCGCCGGCAGATTTGGCCGTCGCAAAACGATTCTCACGGGCATCGCCTCGCTAGCAATTTTGCTCGCCGTCGTTCGCATCCTGCCCTACGAACTGCAAACCTCCGGCGCTGTGTTGCCGGTCTTGCTCGCCTTGATCGGGATCAGTTGGAGTCTAATCAACGTCAACTCGTTGGCGATGGTGGTGGACGTTGCGCCGCAAACGGAACTGGGCACGTACACCGGGCTGTACTATTTCTTCTCGACCGCCGCGGCAGTCATCGGACCCATCCTGGCTGGCTATTTGATCGAGGCAATGGGCGGCGATTACGGAATGATTTTTGTGATTGCGCCGATTACACTCGTCTTTGCTTTCGCGTTCATGTTTGCCGTCCGCCGCGGCGAACGAGCCGACCAGGGCACACCGGCAAAATAGGTATGCACTATTCCGACGCGCTCAACTATATCTACGCGTTCACCGATCACGCCGCCGCGCCCGCGCAAGCGTTCGCACCCGCGCGCTATCATCTCGCGCGGATGGAGCGTTTGCTCGCCGCGCTCGGTGATCCGCACCGCCAATTTCAAGCCGTGCACCTCACCGGCACCAAGGGCAAAGGATCAACCGCCGCGCTGATCGAAAGCGTGTTACGCGCGAATCAACAGCGCACCGGGTTTTACACCTCGCCGCACCTGCACACCTTCCGCGAACGGATTCGCGTCGCCGGCGAAATGATCACGCCAGCAGAGGTCGTCGCCGGCGTCGCCAAGTTACAGCCGCTCGTCGCCGAAATTCCCGGCATCACCACCTTCGAAATCATCACCGCGCTCGCGTTCGATTACTTTGCCGCGCGCGGCGTCGAGCTTGCCGTGATCGAAGCCGGGTTGGGCGGGCGGCTCGACGCGACCAACGTGCTCACGCCGCGCGTCGCGATCATCACTTCGATCTCGTACGACCACGTCGCCATTTTGGGCAACACGCTCGCGCAGATCGCGCGCGAAAAAGCCGGCATCATCAAACCGGGCGTGCCCATCGTCACCGCGCCGCAACCCGCCGAAGCGTTCGCCGTGATCGCGGAAACCGCGCGCGCGCAAAACGCGCCGCTCGTCGCCGTTTCGGCAGACTTGAAATTTCAAGTCGCCGATTCCAGTTTTCAAGTCACAAGCATCGAAACTGAACTGACCGCGCAACGCCTCGTGCTCAAACGCGTCGCCCGCCCCAACTTTGAGCTGACGCCGCTCACACTCAACCTTGCCGGCAGGCATCAACTGAAAAATGCGGCGACCGCGCTTGCCGCGCTCGCCGTTTTGCGCGAACACGGCAACGCCATCGCGCCCGCCGCGATCCGCGCCGGCTTGGCAAACGTCGAATGGATCGGGCGGCTGGAATTGTTGGGGCAAGACCCATTCGTGATCGTAGACGGCGCGCACAACGAAGATTCGGCGCAACAACTCGCCACCGCCCTGCGCGATCTCTTTCCCCGCTCGCGTTTGCATTTCATCTTCGGCGCGTCGAGCGACAAGGACATTGCCGGCATGTTCGCCGCCTTGTTGCCGCGCGCCGCTTCGCTCACCCTCACGCGTTCGCGCAACACACGCTCCGCCGATCCCGCGCAACTCGCCGCGCTCGCATCCGCGTATCGCGTCGAAACGACCCGCGCACCGGACGTGGCAACGGCGTTGGAAACCGCGCGCCGGCGCGCGCACGGCGACGAGGTCGTGTGCGTCACCGGCTCGCTGTTCGTCGTCGCCGAGGCGCGTGAGGCGTGGTTCGCCGCCTACGGTCACCCGTTGGAAACGGACTGATTCAATTCTTTGACACACCCCCCCCTATGTGCTATTATTGCGCCCGACAGTTTTGTAGGAGAATGGCATGCCCAAAAAAACCGGCGCAAAACACGCCCCCGAAGTATATTACGAAACGTATGAACTCGCGCTCGTGCCCGTGCGCGACACGGTGATCTTTCCCCACTTGATGAGTCCGCTCATCGTCGGACGCGAACGCTCCGTGCGCGCCATCGAAACCGCCAACGCGAACAACCAACGGCTTGCCGTTTTCTTGCAACGCGATCCGGAAACCCAAGACCCCGCCACCGCCGATCTGTTCAGCATCGGCACCGAAGTTTCGTTGGGGCGCATGTTGCGAATGCCGGACGGCACCTCGTCCGTGATCGCACAGGGCGAACACCGCGTGCAACTGCTCAGCATCACGCAAACCGATCCCTACCTCCGCGCGCTCGTCGCGCGCATGCCGGAAACGAACGACAAGTCACTCGAAACCGAAGCGTTGATGCGCGCCGTCCTCGCACTGTTCGAAAAAGCCGTGCACCTCAGCCCGCAATTGCCGGACGATGCGTTCATCGCGGCGATGAACGCCGACACGCCGGGCGGTCTCGCGGACTTGGTCGGCTCGACGCTGAACGCGCCGCTCGACAAACGCCAGGAACTGCTCGAAACATTCGACCCGATCAAACGCCTGCAAAAAATTTCGGTCATGCTCGCCAAAGAACTGGACGTACTGGAACTGCAAAGCAAGATTCACACCCAGGTTCAAGAAGAGGTGGACAAGACCCAGCGCGAATATTATTTGCGCGAACAGATCAAGGTCATTCAACACGAACTGGGCGAAAGCGACACCCAGACCCGCGAGATCAACGAACTGCGCGACAAGATCGCGAGCGCGGGCATGTCGAAAGACGCGCAAGACAAAGCCGAGCACGAATTGGAGCGGCTGGGGCAAATGCCCAGCGCCGCGCCGGAAACCGCCGTCATCCGCACCTATCTCGATTGGCTCATCACCTTGCCCTGGCACAAGACCACGACCGACAACTTGGACATTCCCGCCGCCGCAAAATTATTGGACGAGCAACATTACGGTTTGAAAAAAGCGAAAGAGCGCATCCTCGAATATATCGCCGTGCGAAAACTCGCCGCCGAAAAAATGCGTTCGCCGATTTTGTGTTTCGTCGGTCCCCCCGGCACCGGCAAAACTTCGATGGGGCGCTCCATCGCGCAGGCACTGGGCCGCTCGTTCGTGCGCGTCTCGCTCGGCGGCATCCACGACGAAGCCGAAATTCGCGGCCATCGCCGCACGTACATCGGCGCCTTGCCGGGTCGCATCATCCAAACGATGAAACGCGCCGCGACAATCAACCCGGTGTTTATGCTCGACGAAGTGGACAAGATCGGCGCGGATTTTCGCGGCGACCCCAGCGCGGCGTTGCTCGAAGTGCTCGACCCGGAACAGAATTACGCGTTCAGCGATCACTATCTCGACGTGCCGTACGATCTCTCCAAGGTGATGTTCATCACAACCGCCAACATCCTCGAACCGATTCCGCCCGCGCTCCGCGACCGGATGGAAGTGATCGAATTCCCCGGCTACATCGAGGAAGAAAAGGTGGCGATCACCAAACAATTTCTAGTGCCGCGCCAAAAAGAAGAGCACGGGTTGGGCGAGGCGCCCAAATTTTCGGACGAGTCCATTCGCAGTCTGATCCGCGAGTACACGTACGAAGCCGGCGTCCGCAATCTCGAACGCGAAATCGCCAACGTGTGCCGCAAGGTCGCGCGGCTCGTCGCCGAAGACAAACGCGTGCCCACACTCGTCACGCGCGAATCGCTCTTCAAGTATCTGGGGCCAACCAAATTCACCTACGGCGTCAAGGAAGACAAGGACGAGATCGGCGTGGCGACCGGCGTCGCCGTGTCGGACGCGGGCGGCGATACGATGGCGGTCGAGGTAACGCTGATGCGCGGCAAGGGTGGCTTGCAACTGACCGGGCAACTCGGCGACGTGATGCAAGAATCGGCGCAAGCCGCGTTGTCGTACGCGCGGACGCACGCCAAACGCCTGAACCTCAGAGTCAATTTCGATAAACTCGATATTCACATCCACGTCCCCGAAGGCGCCATCCCGAAAGACGGGCCTTCGGCGGGAATCACGATTGCCACCGCGTTAATCAGCGCGCTGTCGCAACGCGCGGTGCACCGCGACGTGGCAATGACCGGCGAGATCACCCTGCGGGGGCGCATCCTGCCCATCGGCGGCTTGCGCGACAAGGTGCTCGCCGCACACCGCGCCGGCTTGAAGACGATGCTGATTCCAAAAAAGAACGAAAAAGATATGGTGGACGTGCCGAAAAAAATTCAGCGCGAAATGAATTTCGTCTACGTCGAGCGGATGGATCAGGTGTTGCCGGTGGCGTTGACGCGCGGGCGCATCCACCCGTCCACCAAACGCCATTTGAAATAACGAACGCGCCACGCCGTCTTTGCAATCCAACCGACAATCCGAAAAGGAGTTCGCCTTGATCATTTGTCCTACTTGTGGGCATCAAGTTCCCAACACACAAAAATTTTGCGGCAATTGCGGCAGTGATGTGCGCGTCGTGGCGGCGCCTGCGCCGATCCCCGCGCCGATCCCCGCCGGTTCACCCGTCAACGATCAGCAACCCGCGCCGTATGCGTATCAGCAACAGCCGGCGGGCAATTACGATTACGGCTACGTCGCGCCGAGTGAACCCGCGCCGCTCAACCGCCGGCTCTTGCTCGCCGGCGCGGCGCTGATTCTGATCGCCTGTTGCGCGTTCGCGTGCGGTCTCTTGTCGGGGCTTGCCGTGCCCGACGTGCTCGATATGTTCGGCAAAGGTGGCGCACCCACGCCTACGCCGCGCCCCACGCGCGAAAGTTTATTGCCGATTTTGTTTGCCCTGGGTCTCGCGTAAAATCAATTTCCAATTTACTACGACTGACAAGCGATCATGACCACCGACGAAATTTTGGCACTGTTTCGCCAAGGACCCGGCGAGGCGCTGGCATTTGAAGCCGAAGGCGTCTCGCCGAATCATCTCGCCGAAACCCTTGCCGCGTTCGCCAACACGAACGGCGGCATTGTGCTTTTCGGCGTAGACCCCAACTCGAACGCAGTGCGCGGCATCCGCGACCCGGAAGCGGCGATTGACAAGGCGCTCGCCGCCGGCTTGCGTTGCGATCCCCCGCTCATCTTGCCGCGCCCCGAAAACGCCACGCTCGACGACAAGCCGATCATCATCATCCAGGTTGCCGCCGGGTTGCCGCACGCGTACAGTTTACGCGGCAAGTACCTGGGGCGTGCCGGCAAAAAAATCGTCACGCTGGGTCCCCGCCAATTGCGCCAATTGTTGCGCGAACGCGGCGAAGCCAGCTTTGAAGCGTTGCCCGCGCCCAGCGCAACGTTCGACGATCTTGACGATACGCTCGTGCAAAAGTACGCCGCGATGTTTCTCGGCGAGAGTCCGGCGAAAAAAGATGCGGTGATCGATCTGCTCGCGCGGCGCGGCTGTCTCGTCAAGGAAAGCGGCGCGTGGCGACCCACCACGTCCGGCTATTTGCTGTTCGGGCGGGAACCGCAACGCACGTTTCCCAGCGCAGAGATTTTGCTCGCACGGTACGCCGGCAAAGAGATGGACGACGAATTTCTCCGCGACATTATTCGGGGTCCCCTCCCCGAACAGATTCGGCGCGTCGAAGCGTGGCTCGTCGCCAACATGCGGAAAGGTTCGCGGATTGACTCGCTCCAACGCGCGGATCGCGCCGAGTATCCGATCCCGGCGGTGCGCGAAGCCATCGTCAACGCCGTCGCCCACCGCGATTACGCGATTCGCGGCGACGAAATTCGCGTGCTGATGTTCAGCGACCGCATCGAGGTGTACAGTCCGGGGCGTTTGCCCGGGCACGTCACCGTCGAAAACATCGTGGACGAACGTTTTTCGCGCAACGAAGTGATCGCGCAGGTACTCGCCGACCTGGGTTTCATCGAACGGCTGGGGTACGGCATTGATCGTATGATTCGCCAAATGCGCGAGTGGGGCTTGCCCGCGCCGCGCTTTGCCGAAACGACGAACGGCTTTCGCGTCACCTTGCGCGGGCCCGGCGACAAGTTGGTGAGTCCCGAAGCCGACCGCTCGAAATGGCGCACCCTGGATTTGAACGAACGCCAGCGCGCCGCGCTCGATTTTATCGTCAAGCGGCAACGCATTGCCAACCGCGATTTCCGCGACTTGTTCCCGGATGTGAGCGAGGAAACTTTGCGGCGCGACCTCGCCGATCTCGTCGAAAAAGATTTGCTGTTAAAGATGGGCGACAAGAAGGGCACGTATTACATTCTCAAATAGGCGGGGCGACGAACGCACGCACATTCCGGTCCCGCGCACGCAAAGGTCAATCCGACTTTGACACCCTGTCGCAACAATGGTATACTCTGGTCAGTAATGGTCTAGACCAATTGGGAGATCGAAGATGACTCTCCGGCGACAGCACCCCATTCCGCTCTACCAGCAACTCGAAGCCACCTTGCGCGCGCGAATCGAAAGCGGGCAATACGGCACGCATCACCGCCTGCCCTCCGAACGCGAGCTGGCGCTCCACTTTGGCGTGAGCCGCATGACGGTGCGCCAAGCGCTCGACGCGCTCGCCCAAGCCGGCTTGATCTATGGCAAAGTCGGCAAGGGCACGTTCATCAGCGAACCCAAGATCGATCAACAACTCGCCGCGCTCACCGGCTTTTCGGAAGAGATGCACAAGCGAGGTCAAGCCGCCACCAGTCGCGTCCTCAAAGCGGCAAGCGTCAGTGCGCCGAAAGAAATTGCGACGGCGTTGCAAATCGATCCCAAAGCGCGCGTGTTCAGTCTCGTGCGCGTGCGGTTGGCGAACGGCGAACCGCTCGCCGTCGAAAATGGGTTTCTCCCCGCGCACCTCTGCCCCGATCTGCTCGCGCACGATTTTGCGCGCGAATCGCTGTACGATGTGCTCCGCAATCAGTACGGCTGGCGGCTGGTACGCGCGCAACAAACCGTCGAAGCCCGCCTCGCCACACCCGACGAACTGAAACTGCTCGAACTCAAACCGCCCGCGCCGATCCTCGTGATGGAACGCGTAACGATGGTCGAGCAGGGCTTTCCCATCGAGTACGTCCGCTCCGCGTATCGCGGCGACCGCTACAAGTTCAACGCGCTGTTGACGCCGGCGGCATAACCTAGGAGGTCTATGGCAGTCACCGCAACGGTTTCCACCACAACGCCTCGCTCGTTCATCTGGCTCGAAAAAATCGCCAACAATTTTTTACTGCGCCGTTTGGTCAAGGCATTTTTCACGATTTGGATCGTCACGACGCTCACGTTCTTTATTGTGCGCGCGATGCCGGGCAATGCCGTGGACATCTTGATCCAAGACTTGACCGCCGCCGGTATGTCCGCCGACGACGCGCGCAACCAAGCCGCCTCGTTGTTGAGCATCAACCTCAACCAGCCGGCGCACGAACAGTACTTGGAGTACCTCGCCAATATGGTGCGCGGCGATTTCGGCAAGTCATACAAATCGCGCGGCTTGAAAGTTGCCGATATGATCGCCGCTGTGTTACCCTGGACGTTGTTCAGCGTTGGGCTATCGTTGTTGATCACCTTCTTGCTCGGCGTCGGCTTGGGCGCGCTGATGGCGTACAAACGCGACACCTGGATCGATCACCTGCTCAGCAACCTCGCCGCCACGCTCGACGCCGTGTCGCCGTACCTCATCGGCTTGCTGGCGATCCTCACGCTGAGCGTCACGTGGAAGATCGTGCCGATTCAGGAAACGCGCGGCGCGCTGTCGCCCGGCATCCAGCCGGAATTTTCGCTCGAATTTTTCGCGGACGTGTTTATGCACGTCAAAATGTTGTTGCTCGTCTACGTGCTCTCTTCCGTCGGTTCGTGGATGTTGCGGATGAAAAGCAATACCGTCAGCGTGCTCGGCGAAGATTACGTCACCGTCGCCAAAGCGCGCGGCTTGCCGGATACGCGCATCCTCACGGCGTATGTCGGGCGCAACGCCACGCTTCCGCTGTTCACCCTCCTCGCCATTTCGATTGGCTATGTCGTCGGCGGCTCAATCTTGCTCGAACGGCTCTTTACCTATCGCGGCGTCGGCTTTTTGCTCGGCGACGCTATCGCCTCGCGCGATTATCCGGTCATGCAAGGCGTCTTTTTGATCATGACGGTTGCCGTCGTCTTTGCGAACTTGCTCGCCGATTATTTGTACGGCTGGCTCGATCCGCGCATCCGCATCAGCGGAGGTGGGCAATGAACGCACTCCTCGAAACTGGCGCGCGCACGTGGCGCGAAACGCGCAAGACGTTCAAAATCTTGAGCCGGAATAAAATGGGCTTGCTGGGTTTTATCGGCGTCATCGTGATCGTCTTTTTGTCGTTTGGCGGTCCGTTCATTTGGCCCCCCGAAACGTCGGCGAACATCGCGGACATTAACCAGGGCATTTCCGACCGGCATTGGCTGGGCACGGATTTTCAAGGGCAAGACAATCTCCGCAAAGTGATCAACGGCGGCAAAGACATTGTAACGATTGCGTTTCTCACCGGCATCATCGCCACGCTGATCGCCGTGACGGTCGGCTCATTCAGCGCATTCATCGGCGGGCGCGTGGATAGCGTGCTGATGGAACTCGTCAACATTTGGTTGACGATTCCGAAATTTCCGCTACTTGCCGTGCTCGCGACCGTGTTGAAACTCAACGACATTGTGACGCTGTCGATCTTGATCGCGATGCTCGATTGGCCCGGTTTGTCGCGCCAAGTTCGCAGTCAAGTGCTGTCGCTCAAACGTCGCGATTACATCGAAGCGGCGACAATGCTCGACCTGGGCGCGCCGCACATCGTCTTCCGCGAAATTTTGCCGAACATGATGTCGTTCATCGCAATCTCGATGATCTTTACGATGACGCACGCGATCTATCAGCAAACCGGTTTGGTGTTTCTCGGCATCGTGCCGTACTCGAGCGCAAACTGGGGCGTGATGATCAGCGCGGCGGAACGGCGCGCCGTGCTCTACAATCCGCAAGCGACGTGGAGCATTCTCGCGCCGATGGGCGCGATTGTCCTGTTCCAACTCGCGCTCGTCTCGTTCGCCCGCTCGCTCGACGAAGTGTTCAATCCCAGATTGCGAACCAGTGTGTAGATGGATAGTTGCATAGTTAGGTGGTTGAGTAGTTGGATCGTTCTTCCGACTACTCAACCACCCAACTATGCAACTACTCAACTACCCAACGACCCAACTATGCAACCGACTCTCTCCGTCCAAAATTTATCCATCGAGTACCAAGCGCGGCGCGGCCGCGTGCAAGCGATTCGCAACGTGTCGTTCGAGGTGCATCGCGGCGAAGCGCTCGCGCTGATCGGCGAAAGCGGTTCGGGCAAAACGACGCTGGGCTTGGGCATTGTGCAGTTATTGCCCAGCACCGCCAAGATCACGCAGGGCAAGGCGCTCTATCGCCGTGACACGCTGACGCTCGATGCGCTCACGTTGCAAGGCAAAGCGCTCCGCGAGTTTCGCTGGAAAGAGTGCGCGATGGTTTTCCAATCCGCGCTCAACGCGCTCAACCCGGTGCTCCGCATCGCGGATCAATTCGGCGACACCGCCAAGGCGCACGGCTATTTGCAAGGGCGCGCGCTGCAGGAGCGCGCCGAGCAGTTACTGCGGATGGTGCGGCTCGACCCGGAGCGGGTGTGGAAATCGTTTCCGCACGAATTGTCCGGCGGGATGCGCCAACGCGTCTTGATCGCGCTGGGCTTGCTCCTCGAACCGCAGTTGCTCATTCTCGACGAGCCAACGACTGCGCTCGACATTTTGACCCAGCGCAACATTATGGATGTGCTGAAAGAGCTGCGCGCGAAACTCGACTTTGCGCTGATCTTTATCTCGCACGACTTGTCGCTCGCCGCCGAACTCGCCGACCGCGTGGCGACGGTTTACGCCGGCAAGATCGTCGAGATCGCAGATGTGGCAACCACGTTTCAAGACCCGCATCATCCGTACACCATCGGTCTGATCAATGCAGTGCCGACGCTGAGGGGCGCGAAAGAAGACTTGACTTCGATTCCCGGTTCGCCGCCGGATTTGATCGAATTACCGCCGGGCTGTAAATTTCATCCGCGCTGTCCGCTCGCCGATTACCGCTGCCGGGAGCAGGAACCGGAACTCGAACCGATCAAGCCCGGACATGCCGTAGCATGTTGGCAATGGCGCAGTGCGCGCGCGGCGATGGAAAAATTCAGGAGTTAGAGCGACATGGCAAATCCCATCATCACACTCGAACACGTGACGCGCACGTTTCGGGTGAAACGCGAAACGATCAAAGCGGTGGACGATGTGTCGCTCGACATTCACGAGGGCGAGATCGTGTGCCTCGTCGGCGAATCGGGGTGCGGCAAAACGACGACCGGCAAAATGCTCGCCGGCGTCTTGCCGATTTCCGCCGGCAAAATTTTGTATCGCGGCAAAGATATTGCCCGCTTGAGCGGGCGCGACCACAAACAGTTTCGCCTCGGCGTGCAAATGATCCACCAAGACCCGTACGCGTCGCTCAACCCGGCGCACACGATTGCCGCGATCATCGCCGCGCCGCTCCAGCATCACGGGTTGACGCGCGGCGAGGCGCAAACCCAAGCGCGCGTGCGCGAATTGCTCGCGCTCGTAGACCTCACGCCGCCGGACGATTTCCTCGAAAAATTTCCGCACCAACTGTCCGGCGGGCAACGCCAACGCGTTTCGATTGCGCGCGCACTCACCGTCAACCCGTCGTTCATCGTGGCGGACGAAGCCGTTTCGATGGTGGACGTTTCGATCCGGATCAGTCTGCTCAACACGCTGACCAAACTCAAAACGGCGATGGGCTTGGGCGTGCTGTTCATCACGCACGATCTCGCGCTCGCCAAATATTTCGCGTGGGAGGGGCGCGTCGGCGTGATGTACCTGGGTCGCCTGGTCGAGCTCGCGCCCGCGCGGCAACTGGTCGAACAACCGCAACACCCGTACACCCAGGTTTTGCTTTCCGCCATCCCTGAAGCCGATCCCGAAATCACGCGCCACAAACGCCGCATCGAATTGCGGAGCATGGATGTGCCGAGTTTGCTGCGCCTGCCGACCGGTTGCGCGTTTCATCCGCGCTGTCCGCAATTTCTCGGCGCGACGTGCGAGCGCGACGTGCCCGAATTGTTGGCAGCGCACGGCGCGCGGGTTGCGTGCCACTTGGTCAGCCGTCAGTGAATCCCGAAGCCGGTCTCGCTTGGTTCCGCATCGCGCTTTTTATTACGCTGTCCGCCGGTGGATTGATCCTTCTCAACCCGCCGGGCACAGCCGAGTTTATCATTTCCGTCGCCACGTTTATCATCGGTCTCGCCTTCGTCGCGGTCATCGCGATCCTGGTGCGACACGCCAGCCGTTGAAACGAAAGGAGGTGATTCCCGACACACACCCCGTTTCACGTTTGAAAACTCGCTGTCCAATTCAATCTCTGGAGGAGCAGAAATGAAAAAGATCGTTTTGTTGATCGCCGCGCTGACCCTCGTGCTCGCGCTGATCGCCGCGTGCGCGCCCGCGCCCACTGCGACGCCCGTGCCGCCGACCAAAGCGCCCGAACCGACGAAAGCGCCGGCAGAGCCGACCAAAGCCGCCGCACCCACGGCTGCGCCTGCCGCAAAAATCTCCACGCTCGCGATCACACTGAAGAAGGGCATCAAATGGAGCGACGGTTCCGCGTTTAGCGCGAAGGATGTCGTCGGCACGTGGAACTTGCTCTGGTTGCAGAGCAGCTCGACGTGGAACTCGTTGCAGGATGTCGTCGCCAAAGACGATACCACCGTCGAATTTCAAATCACCAAAACCGGTCCCGCCATCCTCGATCAAATCGTGCGCGCAACGACCACGCGCCCGTACGCGCAATACGGCAAGTGGATGGACGCCGCCGCCGATTTCCGCAAAAAGAACGCGGATCGCAAGGGCGCGGATGTGACCAAAGCGTTGGAAGAGTTGACCGCGTTCCGACCGCCCAGCCCCGTCGTCTACGGACCGTACGTCATCGATCCCAAAAGCGTGACCGAAGCGCAAATGACGATGGTCAAAAACGCGACCGGTTGGAACGCCGACAAGATTGATTTCGACAAAGTGACGATCTACTGGGGCGATACGGTGCAAGACATGCCACTGTATCTCTCCGGCGACATGGACTATTCGTCGAACGCGTACAGCCCGGCGAATTTGCAAACGCTCCGCGCGCTCGGCAATCAGATCGTCGTGTTGGGCGGTCCGGGCACCAACGGACCGGGTATGTACTTTAACAACGACGCGTATCCGCTGAACAAGAAAGAAGTGCGCCAAGCATTTGCGTACATCATTGATCGCGTCGAAAACTGCACGGTCGCCTTCGGCGATGCGTGCCGCCCGGTTAAGTACGAAGCCGGCTTTACGGACGCCGCCGTGCCCACGTGGTTGTCGCAAGCGCAAGTTGCCAAACTGAACACCTACGGCAAGGATTGGGCAAAAGCCGAAAAGCTGCTGACCGACCTGGGATTCAAAAAAGGCGCGGATGGCATTTGGGTGGACGATAAGGGCAAGAAAATGGAGTACGAATTGATCGTGCCCGCCGATTTCACCGAGTATCTCGCCTCGTCCGAAAACGTCGCGCAACAAATGACGAAATTCGGCATCAAGATCAACGTCAAGCCGTATCAATCCTCCGAACGCACCAACGTCCACAAAGCCGGCAAGTATCAAATCTCGATGGACATTGGGTTCCGCTTTACCTACTTCCACCCGTACGTGTCGTTCGACTACAACCTGCTCCCCGGCACGGTGAGCGCCGGTTGGAAGAATGATCCCGAAGGCGCGGAAGGCGCGCGCGGGATGAATTTCCCGTACAAGCAAAAAACCGCCGACGGCAAAGAGATCAACTTGAAAGAGTGGATCACCAAAATGTCGGAAGGGTTTGACGCGGAAGCGCAAAAGCCCTACGTCGCCGATGTCGTCTCCGTGTTCAACGATCAACTACCCGTCTTGATGATGTTCGAACGCTACCTCACCGATCCGATTGACACCAAGACGCGCGTGACCGGCTGGTTGCCCGCCACCGACAAAATCTACAACAACAACCAGAACAACTCGCCGATTGCGATGCAATTCTTGGGCGGCACGCTCAAACCGAGCGCGACGAACAAAGCCAAAGAATTCAAGACCTCGTACCCGTACATCCCACCGCCGAAGGGACACTATAACCCATTCACCACCGACAGCAATACGACCACCGGCGGCTTGGGCGGCGTGATCCTGCCGTTTATGTACCCGCCGTTCACGTGGTACGATGTGAACGAAGGCAAGTACGTCCCGTTCTTCGCCGACAAGTGGGAGATCAAGTAAACTCTAGTTTCTAGTACCGGGATACGCAATACGCAGCACGCAATACGCAATACGCAATACGCAATACGTATTACGTAATACGTATTACGTAGCGTATCCCGGTTATTGTGGAAATATGCCAAACGCCAGACCCCGTTATTCAATCGTCGCGCCGGTGTTCAACGAAGAAGCAACCCTACCCGAATTTTATCGCCGCACGCGCGCCGTGATGGATCAACTTGACGGTGACTGCGAACTCGTGCTTGTGTTCGACGGCAGTCAGGATCGCTCGCCGGACATTGGGCGCGAATTGCGCGCACAAGACCCGCGCGTGAAATGCGTGATCTTTTCGCGCAACTTTGGACATCAGATCGCGATCAGCGCCGGCATTGATTACGCCGAAGGCGACGCCGTTGCGATCATTGATTCCGATCTCCAAGACCCGCCCGAAGTGATTCTGCAACTCGTCGCCAAATGGCAGGACGGGTACGAGTTGGTTTACGCGCAACGCGCCAAGCGGCGCGGCGAAACATTCTTCAAATTGTTTACCGCGTCCGCGTTTTACCGCCTCATCCGCAAACTCGCTTCGATTGATATTCCGCCGGATACCGGCGACTTTCGCCTGATTGATCGCAAGATCGTTCTCGCGCTCCGGCAAATCCGCGAGCATCACCGCTTTATGCGCGGCTTGTCCGTGTGGGTCGGATTCAAACAGACCGGCATTCAGTACGACCGCCAAGAACGCTACGCCGGCACGACCCAGTATCCGTTTCGCAAGATGCTCAAGTTTGCGACAGACGCCATCACCGGCTTTTCGTACGTCCCACTCCAACTCGCCACGACGATGGGGTTTTGGGTTTCGGGTCTCGCGCTGATCGCGATCCCCGTCGTCGCCGTGTTGCGAATTTTTCTCGGCAACACGTTTTTTCACGGGCAAGCCACCACGCTCATCTCCGTCCTGTTCCTCGGCGGCGTCCAGCTGATCTTTCTCGGCATCCTCGGCGAGTATCTGGGCCGCATTTACGACGAAGTGAAAAGCCGCCCGCTTTACATCGTGACTGAAGCGCCGCCGAAACCGCGCGCTGAGAGTAAGGAGTGAAACGTAAAGAATAAAACGTAAAACGTAAAAGACGCCTCACAGTTTACGTTTCACGCTTTACGCTTTACGTTTTACGCTTTACGCTTCGCGCTTTACGCTTCGCGCTTTACGCTTTACGCTTTACGTTTTACGTTTCACATTTCACGTTCAGGTGATCGCCATGCCAACACCCATTTCCAACTTCTCGCTCGAACAAAAAATCGGACAGATTATGCTCGTCGGCTTCGACGGCACAACGCTTGCGCCCGACCTGCGCGACACGCTCGCGCAACTCCACATTGGCGGCGTGATTTACTACGACCGCAACATCGCTTCGCCGAACCAGGTCGCGCAACTCAACCGTGAGTTGCAAACGCTGATGCGCGCGAACGGCGACGCGCCGCTGTTCATCACGATTGATCAAGAAGGCGGCATCGTCGCGCGCCTCAAAGAAGAAAAAGGGTTTACCGAGTTTCCCAGCCAAATGGCGGTTGCCGCGACGAACGACCTTGCCAATGCGCGCCGCATCGCCGAAGCGCTCAGCGCGGAAATGCTCGCGCTCGGGTTCAACATGGACCTGACACCTGACCTCGACGTGAATAACAACGCGAACAATCCGATCATCGGCACGCGCGCGTTCAGTTCCGATCCGCAACGCGTCGCCGAGTACGGCGTCGCGTACATCAGAGCAATGCAAGCCGCGGGGATGCTCGCCGTCGCGAAACATTTTCCCGGTCACGGCGACACCGCAACCGATTCGCACGTCGCGCTCTCCAGCGTGCCGCACGACCGCGCGCGCCTCGAAGCCGTCGAGTTCGTGCCGTTCAAAGCGGCGATGCGCGCGCCCGTCGCCGGGATCATGTCGGCGCACATTACGTTTCCGGCGATTGATCCGACGCCTGGGTTGGCGGGCACGCTATCGTCCAAAGTGTTGACCGATCTCTTGCGCGGCGAAATGCAGTACGCCGGTTTGGTGATGACAGACGAGTTGACGATGGGCGCAATCGCGGCAAGCGGCTATCCCGCGCCGCGCGCGGCGGTCGCCGCGTTACAAGCCGGCGCAGACGTGCTACTCTTTCAAACCGGGTACGCGATGCACCGCCAAGCGCACCAAGCAATTGGCGAGGCGCTCCAACGCGGCGAGGTTTCGCTTGCGCGGCTCGAGCAAGCGGTGGAACGCGTGTGGCGCGCCAAAGCGCAATTTGGAATCCTGGAAGATCGCGGCGAAAAAATCAACCCCGCGCGCGTCGGCACGCCGGAATTGAAAACACTTTCGCGCGCAGTCGCTGCGCAAGCGATCACGCTCCTGCGCGACGACGCCCGCCGCGTGCCGATTCAACCCGGCGCGAAATTGCTCGTCATCGAAACTGGGAATTACGGCATCGGCGCGGCGCTCGGCGCGACGACCCTGCGCGTGAACGCGCAACCCGTTGCGCGTGAGATCGCCGGCGCAGTGTCTGCCGCGCGCGATCACAATCTGGTCATCGTCGCCACGACCGACGTGGCAAAAAATCGCGCGCAAGCCGATCTCGTCGCCGCGCTAATCGAAACGAACACGCCGACGATCATCGTCGCCACGCGTTCGCCGTACGATTGCGTCCACCTGCCCGCCGCGCCGACGTATCTCGCCACGTATGGCAACACGCCGCCAATGCTGGACGCGCTGATCGCAATCCTCACCGGCAACGCGCAACCCCGTGGACGTTTGCCGGTCGAATTGCCGGGGTTTTACAAGTTGGGAGAGGGGATGTAACGATGCTGATCTTTCAATTCCACCACTATCTCAAACCGGAATTTGTCGAAGCGTACCGCGCCGCGATCATCGCCAACGCGCGCCAGACGATCCGCGAACCTGGGATTATTCGCTTTGACGTTTTGCAAGACAAAAAAGACTCGACACACTTTAGTTTGCTTGAAGTGTACCGCGACGCCGACGCGCGCGCGGTGCACTTGGAAACCGCGCATTTCCTTAAATGGAAAGAAACCGTGCTGGGGCAAGAAATGTTTGCCCGGCGCGGCAGTGGCGACGAGTTCGCCGCCGCGTTTCCCGACGAGTCCGCGTGGCTCAAAACACCCAGCCCCGCCGATTCCGTCTAAGTTTTTTCACCTGGATCAGTCCGATGCACCTGCAACCACTCGTCCCTGCCAACCCCGTGCACCGCGCCGCGCTCGTTGCGATTTGGAACGCCGCGTGCGGCGCAGACCTCGCCATCACCGAACGTCTTGCCGCGTACAACACGCACCCCGCAACCGGCGCGCTCCAAGCCGGGCAAATCGCATTTGAAAACGATCAGCCCGTCGGGTTCGTCCTCGCCACCGCCCTGCCCGCCGATCCGCAAACCTCGCCGCCGCACGTCGGCTGGATTGACGCGTTGGCTGTCTTGGGTAACTACCAAAAACGCGGCATCGGCTCCGCGCTGGTCGCGTGGGCGGAAAATTTTCTGCGCGCGCAAGGATGCACGCGCGTCCGGCTTGGCGGCGGCTTGCGCCCCTTTGCGCCCGGCTTGCCGATGCAACTCGACACGACGGCGTTCTTCACCCAACGGGGTTTCGCGCCGCGCGGGAACGAGCCGCACGTTTGCGATGTCGCGCGCGATCTCGGCGATTACGTTTCCGCGCATGCGAATGTTGACGCAATGCTGCGCCCGGCGCGCGCCACCGATGCCGACGCACTCGGCGAATTTTTCCACCGCGAATTTCCGGGCAGATGGCGTTTCGAGTTTGACGAATTTTTGCGCGAACGCGGACGCGCGTCCGACTATCTGCTTCTGCTCACCGAACGCGGCGTGGACGGATTCGCGCGCGTGACGTTCGAAAATTCCGAGCGTCCCATCGAGCGATTTTATCCACAGCGCTTGCCGCGCCCCTGGGGGCAACTGGGTCCCATCGGCGTCAGCCGCGACACGCGCGGCAAAGGTTTCGGCGGCGCACTGCTCGACGCGGGTTTGCAGTATTTGCGCGATCACGACGTGCGCGGCTGTGTGATTGATTGGACGAGTCTAGTGGATTTCTATGGCAAGTTTGGTTTTGCGCCGTACCGTGAATACTTGATCTTGATGAAAGGGGAAAAAACGTAAAACGGGCGCGCCCATTCCGTTTTACGCTTTGCATTATGAACTGGACAACCGTTGAACAACTGGTGAACGCGCATCTTGGCAAAACGTTTCCCGCCGCGCAGATCGTCGTGCGCGTGCGCGGCGACGCGGTGTACGAAAACGCGTTCGGCGTGCTCGATCCGCAATCCGCAATCCGCAACACGCAACCCGACTCCCGCTTCGATTTCGCTTCCGTCTCCAAACTCTTCACCGTCGCCGCGTTCATGACGTTCGTCGAGCAAGGACGCGTCGCGCTCGATCAACGCGTCTGCGAAATTTTGCCCGAGTTTTCCGGCGCGCGCGCGATCACACCCTACCCCGACCCGTTGCATCCCGGCAAATTCATCGCGGTGACGCCGCCGAACGACGCGCGCGTGGATGCCGGCGCGATCACGTTTCGCCAATTGCTCGCGCACAATTCCGGCTTGCCCGCGTGGTTGCCGCTGTGGCAACTCGCCGCGCGCGAAAAACGCCGCGCGACTGCGCTCGCGTGCGACTTTTCGTATCCGACCGGCGCGCGCGTGGTGTACTCGGACATCGGCTTGATCCTGATCGGCTTTGCGCTCGAATGCGTTGCCGCGCGCCCGCTCGACCAGATCGTTCACGAACGCGTCGCCGCGCCGCTTGGCTTGGCGTCCATCGGCTATGGTCCGCTTCCGCCGGAGAATGTCGCGCCGACGGAATTTTACGCGCACCAAAATCGCCGGCTGTGTGGCGAGGTGCACGACGAAAACGCGTGGTCGTTCGGCGGCGTCGCGGGACACGCCGGCGTGTTTGGCAACGCGCACGATCTCGCGGCGTTCGGCGAAGCGTTGCGGACGAACCGCCTGCTCCAGCCGGCAACCCTCGCGGAAATGACGCGCTTGCAATCCCAGGATGGCGCGGTGCGACGCGGCGTCGGTTTCGCACTTTGGTCGCCCGACCCCGGCGCGGCAAGCCACCCGTTGAGCGCGCAGGCGTTCGGGCACCTGGGTTTCACCGGCACGTCGCTCTGGATCGATCCGCCGCACGCGCTCGTCGTCGCCGGTCTCACGAATCGCGTTTATTACGGACGCGAGAACGCAGACGCGATTGGCGCGTTTCGCGTGGCGTTACATCGCGCCATTGTCGAAGCAATCGATCCGAAATCCAAAATCCGAGATTAAATGATGGATCCTTTTTTGCAAGCCAACCGAGAATTGTGGCAACATTGGACGCGCATCAACTACGCGTCGAAAACGTACGACGTGGACGGCTTTAAGCGCGGCGACAATCGGCTCGACGCGGTTGTGCGCGAAGGCGTGGGCGATGTGCGCGGCAAATCGCTGTTGCACCTGCAATGCCATTTCGGACTCGACACGTTGTGCTGGGCGCGGCTCGGCGCACGCGTGACCGGCATGGATTTTTCGGACGAGGCGATCCGGACCGCGCGCACGCTCGCGCAGGAAACCGGCATCGCCGCGAATTTCGTGTGTTGCAATCTTTACGATCTGCCGCAACACCTGACCGGCGAGTTCGACATCGTGTTCACCTCGCACGGCGTCTTGTCGTGGTTGCCGGATTTGCGCGCGTGGGGAAAAATCGTCGCGCAGTTCTTAAAGCCGGGCGGCTTGTTCTTCATCGCCGAGGCGCACCCAACCGCCTACATTTTCGACGACGATGCGGAAAACGATCTGCGCGTGCGCTACCGCTACTTTCCCTCCTCGTCGCCGGATCTGTTCGAGGTGCACGGATCGTACGCCGATCCGACAAATGAATTTCGCGGCGTCGAGTACGCGTGGACGCATAGTCTCGCCGAAATTGTCGGCGCGTTGCTGTCCGCCGGCTTGCGCGTCGCGGACCTGCGCGAGTACCCGTTCAACGCATGGCAAATGTTCAAGTTTATGGAAAAGGACGCGGACGGCTGGTGGTGCTTGCCGGATCGCTTCCCGCAAATCCCGTTGATGTTTTCGCTAAAGGCGAACAAAGAATGACGCCGCTCGTCCTCGGCATTGACGGCGGCGGCACGCACACGCGCGCGCAACTCGCGGACACGCGCGGCAATGTGTTGGGTAACGGACAAGCCGGCGCATCAAATCCGCAAGCCGCTGGCAGTTTCGCCGCCGCGCAAAACGAAATCGCGCTCGCCGTGCAACGCGCGTTCGCCGACGCGCGCCGCGAGCAACACATCGTCGCCAGCGCGTGCTTTGGCATCAGCGGCGTGGATCGCGCGGAAGAGCGCGCGATCCTGACGGCGTGGGGGCGCGAACGAATTGCCGAACACATTGCGATCACAAACGATGGGCTGACCGTGCTCGCGGCAGGCACGCCGGAAAACTGGGGCGTCGCACTGATCGCCGGCACCGGCGCAAGCGCGTGGGGACGCGCGCACGACGGACGCACAGCGCGTGCCGGCGGCTGGGGCTATCTCATCGGCGACGAGGGGAGCGGCGCAAATCTTGGCTTGAGCGCATTGCGCGCGGCAACGCAAGCCGCCGACGGACGCGGCGCGGAAACGCAACTCCTCGCCCTGATTTTGGATTTTTGGGAATTGCGCGAGCCGATGGACTTGATCGCGCGCGTGTACCGGTCGGGACTCAAGCCGGCGGATTTTGCGCGCCTCGCCCCGCTCGTTTTGCGCGCCGCGCTTGCCGGCGACCCGGTCGCCGAGCGGATCGCCCAAGACGCCAGCGCATCGCTCGCCGATGCGATCATCGCCGTCGCCCGCCGTTTGGAATTCGGCGCATCGCCGATCCCGCTCGCGCTGACCGGCGGCGTGTTGCTCGAAACGGATATCATCCGCGCGCGCTTGCTGGCATCGGCGCAAGCGCGCGGGTACGCGTTCGCGCCGGTAGAACTGGTCACTGCGCCGGTGCGCGGCGCGGTGCGAATCGCCATCGAAAGTGTGGGCGTCAAAATTTTGGGGACTAGCGCCGTCGTTTGAAAACGAC
>CAIKBD010000027.1 GCA_903825565.1 uncultured Anaerolineales bacterium
AGATTGAAACGCACGGGCAAACAATTCGGCTTGACTGGGTTGTGGCATCGCAAACCTCGCTGGAAGGTGTGCCACACCCTACCTCAATGCTATGTGATTGTCAAAGTGCGATAAGATTTACTCAACCCTGGAATACAGGCTTAGAATATTGCTAACGTGAAAGCGCGCGGTACGCTCGCTGATGTTCAACTGGGTACCAATCGCCTGATTCTTGAGTCCGCGTGCCATCAGTTTGAGGACTTGGCATTCGGTCTCTGTCAGAGCATCCGGGGCGGGGCTTGGCTCGTACGCGCAGTGCATCACCAATTTGCGCGCAATGGAAGGATGCAACGACGACTCGCCACGATACAAACAACGGATCGCGTCCGGCAATTCCTGCGCCGACGATTCTTTCAGCAAATAGCCGAGCGCACCAGACCGGATCGCCGCAAACACCATTTCATCTTCGGCAAAACTGGTCAGGACGAGAATCCGCGCCTCCGCGTTGGTCTGCCGAATCTCGCGGATCGCCTCCAGCCCACTCTTGCGCGGCATCATCAAATCCATCACGATCACGTCCGGCTTGAGCGCCCGCGCCTTTGCCACTGCCTCTTCGCCGTCTTTCGCTTCGGCGATCAGTTCCAAGTCCGGCTCGACGCGCAAGACCGCGCGCAAGCCCTCGCGCACGATATCGTGATCGTCTACAATCAAAACGCGGATGGACTGACTCATTGCAATTTTTCCTTGTTGAGCGGCACGACCAAATGCACGCGCGTGCCGCCCTGCCCCGATTTCGAAGTGACCGTCAGCGTGCCACCCAGTTGCTTGGCGCGCTCGCGCATGCTGGCAAGCCCCAAGCCCGCCGCTTTTTCCGCGCTAACCGGATCAAACCCCTTGCCATCATCCTGAATTTCTAGGCGTAGCGAACGCACATCCGTATTCAACCGGACGATGACAAAGTTAGCGGCGGCATGTTTCAAAGTATTATTCAGCGCCTCTTGCGCGATTTGATAAACGGTATCCTCCAGCGTCGTCTCCAATTCGCGCATCTCGCCAATTACCAATTGCGCTTCAACGCCGGCGCGCCGTTCGACCATTTCCAAGCGGCGTTGCAAAGCATCTACCAGACCTACCTCCTCCACCAAAGCCGGCCGCAATTCATAGATCAACCAGCGCATTTCCTTGAGCGCCTGTTGCGCGATCTCGCTCAACCGCCCCACGTACTGTTGCGTCAACGCCAGATTGCCGGCAAAGACCGCGCTCCGGCTGGCTTGCGCGAAGAGGGTCACGCTGTACAGCGACTGCGTAACCGAATCGTGCAGATCGCGCGCGAGGCGTTGCCGTTCTTCCTGCAACGCCGATTGTTGCGCGAGTTGGCGCAACCGCTGGCTCTGCACGGCAACACTAACCTGGCTGGTGACCGTCGCCAGCAAAGCGCTCTCTTCGGGGGTAAACTCTTGCGCGGCGTCGCGCAACACGCCCACAACACCTAACAATTGCTCGCTCGTTTGCAACGGCGAGAGCAACATGGCTTGCGCGCCCAGCGCGCGCATCGCCGGCGGAACGCGCGGATCCGCAGCGATGTTCGCAATGAGGAGCGGATGCTGTTGCGCCTGTAGCGCGGCAAACAATCCGTCCTCGCTGGGATACATCCCATCCAGTAACGTCAAATTGGGCGGGATGCCGCGTTGCGCCACGACTTGGAGACGCACCGGCTTTTCCACTTTGCGTCTCTCCGCCGCGAGGAAGACGATGCCAGCCGAACACTGCAATACCGTAGTCAGGTGCGTCAACGAACTATGCAACAACGCTTCCAAACTCTGCATCCGCGTTGCGAGCGCAGACAAGTCATAGAGCAAGGACAATTCGCGCGTACGCTCCGCCACATGCACTTGCAACCGGTCGCGTTGTTGCCGCAACGCGTCTTCGGCGCGCGCCCGCGCCGCAATTTCCGCTTGCGCGCGCTCGTACAGGCGCGCGTTCTCAATCGCGATGGTCACTTGCGCCGCCAACGCAGTCAACGTTTCCACATCCCACGCGTCAAATTCCCGGTGGCGCTTTTTGTTTTCGGCTTCGAGCACGCCGATTTTGGCGTCGCGGAATTGCAACGGCACCGCCAACAGCGAACGGGCGGGCATCCCAATCGCTTCCGCCACCGGCAGGTAATAGCGGGGATCGCGCGCAACATCGTTGACCACCACGGGTTGCGCGCTGGCAAACGCCGCGCCGGCTATCGAAGCGTCAATCGGCACCGGAATATCGAGCAGTTGATCCTGAAACAGCGTCGCGGCGACAAAGCGCAGATTGTTCGCGCGTTCGTCCCACAACAAAATCCCGACCGACTCGCACGCCAGCAAATCCGCCGCCACCTGAACCGTGCGGCGCAAAATTGCTTCGCGCGACAAAGTCGAAGTAAATTCATGGCTGAGCGCGAGCGTGCGTTCGATTCGCCGCAAACGAGCTTTCGAGTCCGGCATAAGTGGTTTGTCCAAGCGGCGCGTTACCCGGGCGCGCGCCACGTGTGTTCATCGCGCGCAAGCAACAGATCGGCGGATTCCGGTCCCCAAGTGCCCGCCGCATAATTCGGAAACGCCGGCGGCGCGACCTGCTCCCAACGTTCGAGCACCGGCGTAATCAGCGACCACGCGACCTCGACCTCATCCTTGCGATTGAACAGCGTCGAATCGCCGCGCATCGCGTCGAGCAGCAGCGTTTCGTACGCCTCGCCCGGCGCGCCGCCGAACGATTCCTGATAATAGAAATCCATCTTGACGTTGCTCAACCGAATCGCTTGCCCCGGTTGCTTGGCGGCAAACTTCCAGTGAATCCCTTCGTCCGGCTGAATCCGAATCGAGATCACGTTCGGCTCGACACCGCTCACCGCCTCGTCCGAAAAAAGCGGGTGCGGCACCGGCTTGAACTCGATCCGAATTTCGGTGACGCGCTTGGGCAAGCGTTTGCCGGTGCGAACGTAAAACGGCACGCCTGCCCAACGCCAATTGGCGATTTCCAATTTCAGCGCGACGTACGTTTCGGTGCGCGAATCTTTCGCCACGCGCGCCTCGTCGCGGTACCCAACGACGCCCTGCCCCGCGCCGTACTGCCCGCGCACCACGCGCGTATCCACCTCGCGGCCCTCCAGCGGACAAATCGCGCGCATCAGTTTCACTTTTTCATCATGCACCGCCGTGGCATCGAACGACACCGGCGGCTCCATCGCCGTCAACGCAACGAGTTGCACGAGATGCGATTGCACCATATCGCGCAACGCGCCGGCGGTTTCGTAATACCCGCCGCGATCTTCGACGCCAACCGTTTCCGCCGCGGTGATTTGCACGTGATCCACATAGTTGCGATTCCACAGCGGTTCGAGGATCGTGTTCGCAAACCGAAACGCCAAAATATTTTGCACCGTCTCTTTGCCGAGATAGTGATCGATCCGGTACATTTGCGCTTCGTCGAACACCGCCAGCACACGGCGATTCAACTCGCGCGCCGTCGCCAAATCGGCGCCGAACGGTTTTTCGATGATCACGCGTTCCCACGCGCCCTCCGGTTGCACGAGATTCGCCGCTTGCAACTGCGCGACGATTTGCGCGTAATACTCCGGTGCAGTCGAAAGATAAAACAAGCGATTGCCCTGCGTGCCCCGCGCGCCATCCAATTGCGCGAGCCGCTGCGCCAGCCGCGCATAGCCGTCCGCGTCGCCAAACTCGGCTTGGTGATAAAACAAACCCTGCGCGAATTTTTCCCACAGTTCCGCCGCAGCGTCCGGCTTGTGCCGCGCGAATTGTTGCACGCTCGCGCGCATCTCGCCGCGAAAACCGGCGTCCGCTTTTTCCCGGCGCGCAAACCCGACGACGCTGAATTGCGCCGGCAATTTGTGATCACAAAACAGATCGAACAACGCCGGCAACAATTTGCGTTGCGTCAGATCGCCGGTCGCGCCGAAAATGACGAGCGTGTTCGCCGCGGGCGCGCGTTGCGCCGTCAAGCCCACGCGTAAAGGCGTCGTTGAATTTTCCATCCCGGCTTAACCTGTGTACCCGCACATACCCACGCGCGGCGAGTTGACGACGGGCAAAAAATAATCTTCGCCGCACGCGTGCGCGTCGGCGTGCGCGTCGCACAACCACGCGTCTGGCCCCTCGTAGATACATTGCGTACACACCTGGGTCGCGGGCGCGCCACATTCGGCGCACGGAATCAGCGGCGGCGCGTTACGCGCGAGTAGCGTCGCCGACTTGAGCGCGCCCCGTCGCTCCGCCACCACTTTGAGCGCAAGTTCCGTCGTCGTGCCAAAATCGTACTCGTGCCCAAATTTGACGCCCGGCGCAAGCGCGTCGCCCAGTTTCACCACCATGCTCTTGGATTTATCGTCGCTCCACGGATCCGGTTCGGGCGCGATGTCGTACGTCGTCCCCCCAATCGTGAACGCACTCAAGTGCCCGCAACATTCGAGCCAGGTTTTCCGCAGAAAGCTATCCAACACTTTCAGCGAGGCGGTCGCCGGAATTTCAATGTGCATCCAATATTCGGGCGCGCCGCGTCCCTCGATCTGAATTTGGAAAATTCTCTGCGCGCCGGCTTTGGCATGTTCGGCGACGCATTTCGCCAAATGCCGCGTCATCGCCGCTTTGCCACAAGTCGTGCCGCACAAATTGCATTTCCCCTGCGATGTTTGCCTTGCCATTGTTCATCCTCCGAAAAAATAAATCGCACCACGCTCGAACGCACTCCGCACTCCGCATTCCGCACTCCGAACGCTTTTACCCGCGCCGCACGGCGTGCCCGCCGAACTGTTGGCGCAACGCGGCGATCACTTGCGCGGCGAACGACTTGTCCTGCCGCGACGCAAAGCGCGTCATCAACGCCAGCGTGATCACCGGCGCGGGCACGTTCGTTTCCAACGCTTGTTGCGTCATCCACCGCCCCTCGCCCGTGTCGTCCACGTACCCGCGCACGTTTTGCAAATCGTTCCCTTCCGCGGCGAACGCGCGCGCGGCAAGTTCCAGCACCCAGGAGCGCACGACGCTACCACGATTCCACAACTCGGACAGCGCGCGCAGATCGTACGCGTACCCGGACGCTTTGAGAATTTCAAAGCCCTCGCCATACGCTTCGAGCACGCCGTACAGCGCGCCGTTGTGCGCCATCTTGACGAAATGCCCCGCGCCGCTCGTGCCGACGTACGCGCACCCGTCCGGCGCGGCGAGCGATTCAAAGAGCGGCGCGCAATAATCGTACGCGCGCTTGTCGCCGCCAACCATCAAACAATAACCCTGGGTCAAACCCCAAATGCCGCCGCTCGTCCCGCAATCGAGAAAATGCACGCCGCGCGTAAACGCTTTTTGCGCGCGCCGGATCGAATCGCGGTAATCCGCGTTGCCGCCCTCGATCAAAATATCGCCGGGCGCGAGCAACGCGATCAAATCGCTCACCGCTTTTTCGGTCACGTCGCCCACCGGCAACATGGTCCAAACGATGCGCGGCGCGGTCAACGTCGCCACCACTTCTTCGAGACTACGCGTGGCGATGGCGTGATGTTCGCGCGCCAGTTTTTCCGTCACGGCGAACGTGCGGTTCCACGCGACGACGCGATGCCCGGCGTCCAGCAATCGCAGCGCCATGCGCCCGCCCATTTTGCCCAGCCCGATCATACCCAGTTCCATCGGTGCACCTCACTCGCGTTTCAGCGGATGCCCGCCGAATTGATTGCGGATCGCCGCCGTAGTTTGCGCGCTGAACGATTCGCGTTGCCGCGACGCAAAGCGCGTCATCAACGCCATCGTGATCGCCGGCGCGGGCACGTTCGTCTCCAACGCCTGTTGCACCGTCCACCGCCCTTCGCCGGAATCTTCGACATAGCCGCGAATTTCTTCAAGCGCGGTGCCCTCTTGCGCGAACGCGCGCGCGGTCAGTTCGAGCAGCCACGAGCGCGCGACCGCGCCGTGATTCCACAACGCGGCGATCTGGCGCAAGTCGAGCGTGAACGGCGCGGCTTGCATAATCTCGAACGATTCGCCGTACGCCTGCATCATCGCGTACTCGATCCCATTGTGCACCATTTTGGCGAAATGCCCCGCGCCGCTCGCGCCGACATACGCAAAGCCCTGTGCCGGCGCGAGCGTCTCGAAAATCGGCGCGCAAAAATCGAACGCACGCTTGGCGCCGCCGATCATCAAACAGTACCCCAGGTCTAGCCCCCACACACCGCCGCTCGTCCCGCAATCGAGAAACGCGATTTGCCGCGCGGCGCATTTTTCCGCGCGCCGCTTGGAATCTTTGAAATTGGAATTGCCGCCCTCGATCACAGTGTCGCCCGGCGCGAGCCGCGCCAGCAAATCATCAAGCACGTCCTCAGTGATTTTGCCGGCGGGCAACATGAGCCACACGATGCGCGGCGGCGCGAGTTGCGCGATCACCGCGTCAAGCGAACTTGCCGCAACCGCGCCCTCCGCCTGCGCGAGTTCCTGCGCCTTGCCCGGCGCAACGTCGAATGTGACGACGCGATGCCCGCCACGCAGTAATCGCGTCGCCATGTTCGCGCCCATCCGCCCCAACCCGATCATTCCAAGTTCCATCGTTGCCCTCGTTTCACGCTTCGCGCTTCGCGTTTCACGTTTCAGGTTTCACGTTTTACGTTTCACGTTTCACGTTTTACGCTTTACGCTTTACGTTTTTTTACTTTCGCGGCTTTCGCCCCTTTCGCGGTTTTCGCGTTCCCAGGTTTCGCGGCTTTCGTGTTCCCGACTTTCGTCTTGATTACTTGCGCCAGATCGCTCAGTTTCGCGCCGCGCTTCAAATGCACGCGAAGCGCACGCCGCCCATGATTTTCGAGCGCCTGCCAATCACCCAACGCTTGCGCGCGAATGAGCGTGCCGAACGAAAACGCTTCGCCCGGCACCGGCGCATCCGTCGCCGGTTCGCCGGTGATTTGCACGCCGACGACATTGTTCGCGCCGCCCTTGTGCAACTGCCCGGTCGAGTGCAAAAAGCGCGGTCCGAAGCCGACCGTCGTCGCCACCTTGAGCGCGGCGCGGATCGTCGTCCGCATCGTTTTCAGCGCGGCGGCATTTGCCGGCGTATTGGGCAAGTACGCCATCAGCGCCACGTAATCGTTCGGTTGCGCGAGTTTGAAAAACACTTTGAGCGCATCGCCCAGGTTCTTCGCGGCAATTTTTTCCGTCGCATACACCGCCACCTGTTTGTTCTCAAACACGGGCTTGGCTTGCGCCCGGCTCCGTTCGGCGTCGGTCATGCCCAACACGCGTTTGGTATTGTCTTTCGATTCTTGCACATTCGGCTGATCGAACGCGTCAATTCCGATCAACGCGCCGGCGACGGCAATGGCAAATTCCCACCGGAAAAATTCCGCGCCGATGTCATACGCGTCGCGCAGTTGCAAACGAATGATCGGATGCCCCACTTGTTCGAGCAAGCCCAGCGCGTGTTCCGTCGCCGGCTCCGCGCGCTTGCCCAACTGCACATAGACAAACACGCGATCAGTGCCGTACTGCGCCGGCTTGCCGAGCGGCTCGCCATCTACCGGCACCAAACCCTTGCCTTCCTTGCCGGTGGATTCAGCGATCAGTTGCTCCGCCCACGCACCGAACGTCGCAATCGCCGGCGATGTGACGAACGTGATCTTGTCGCGCCCGTGTTGCGCGAGCGTCGCCAGCGCCACGCCCAGCCATTCGCCGGGATTGTTCTCGGCAGAAACATTTGCGGCGCACGCGCGCGCCATCTCTTCGGCGCGATCCAACACCTTGGCAATGTCAATGCCGATCAACGCGGCGGGCACCAAGCCGAAGAACGACAGCGCGGAGTACCGCCCGCCGATCGCGCTGGGATTTTCAAACACGCGGCGGAATTGTTTTGCGAGCGCGAGTTTGTGCAAGCCCGATCCCGAATCGGTGATCGCCACAAAGTGATCGCCCGGCAATTTCGCCGCGAAATATTTATAGTGCGACAGCGTTTCGGTCGTGCCGCCCGATTTGCTCGCGATGATGAACAGCGTTTGCGCCAAGTTCAGTTTGCGTTCGAGCGCGCGCACGGTTGCCGGGTCGGTCGTGTCGAGCACGTAGAGTTGCGGATACCCTTTTGCCGAGCCGAACACGTCGCGGCAGACTTCGACGCAGAGCGAACTGCCG
The DNA here is from genome assembly GCA_903825565.1 of uncultured Anaerolineales bacterium. Classification (GTDB taxonomy): domain Bacteria; phylum Chloroflexota; class Anaerolineae; order UBA4142; family UBA4142; genus CAIKBD01. The sequence goes on from CAIKBD010000027.1 coordinate 8,133, forward strand.
CCCATGCCGCACAACACTACGGCGGTGAAACCCGCGCGCTTGATCTCGCCGGCAAACGCGCGCAACGCGGCGACGTGCGGGCGCATTTCAGCGGCAACCGTCAGCCAACCCAGCCGAATCGAAATTTCGGCGATGTGTTCCGGTTCCGTCTTCCACAGCGTCGCGTCTTTTTTCCACACGCGATCCGCGATCCCGTTTTGCTCCGCCGCCGCAACGTTCGCGCCAATCTCGCGCAAGTGATCGCCGAACGCGGCGGACTGGCGCGCGACCAGGTTCGCCGCGATTTTCGCTTCGACGCTGGCGAGCAGTTGCTCGAACGCTTGTTGGAATTTGACGACGCCCTCGTCCAAAACCTGGGTCGTCACGGCGGACAGGCTGACGCCGGCATGTTCGAGCGCGGCAAGCGTGCGGCGCGCACCGTCCAGATCGGCGGTCAGAGTCAGCGCCGGCTTGCCATGATCGCGGTACGCGTCAAGCGTTTCGGGCGGCAAGGTGTTTACGGTGTCGGGTCCGATCAGCGTGTCCACGTACAGCGTGTCGGGATATTTGGGATTTTTGGTGCTCGTGCTCGCCCACAGCGGGCGTTGCACGCGCGCGCCTTGCGCTTTCAGCGCGGCAAAGCGCGCAGCGCCAAAAATTTGTTGGAACGCGGCGTAAGCGATCTTGGCGTTCGCAATCGCCGCTTTGCCCTGCAGGGCTTCCAATTCCGCCCGGCGTTCGGGATGAATTTTGATTTCATCCGCCAGCAACTTGTCCGCGAGCGTATCAATGCGGCTGATGAAAAAACTGGCGACGGAGGCGATCCGATCCACCGGTTTGCCTTCCGCCGCGCGGCGTTCGAGCGCGCGCACGTACGCGTGCGCCACCGCTTCGTACGCCTCGACCGCGAACAGGAGCGTGACGTTGACGTTGACGCCGGCATACAAACACGCTTCGATTGCCGGCACGCCCGCCGCGGTGCCCGGAATTTTGATCATCACGTTCGGGCGGTTGACGGCTTTGAACAGTCGCCGCGCGTCCGCAATCGTGCCGGCGGTGTCGTGCGCGAGGTCCGGCGAAACTTCGATGCTGACGTAGCCATCCGCGCCGTTCGTCGCGGCGTACACCGGGCGAAACACATCGCACGCCATTTGCACGTCGGCAATCGCGAGCGCGTCGTAAATGGCGAACGCGTTTTTACCGGCGGCGATCAATTTTTGCATCGCGGCGGCATAATCGGCGGAATTGCCGGCAATCGCTTTTTCAAAGATCGCGGGGTTGGAAGTTTCGCCGCTGATGCCGTCGGCATCCAGCAACCGTTGCAAGTCGCCCGCCACAATGTGCCCGCGCCGGATGTTGTCGAGCCAGATGGATTGACCGAGTTGTTTGAGTTCAAGCAGGGGATTCATCGTTTCACTCCTGGGCGCGCGGGGGGTGTTCGCGCGCGCGCGTCGAAATTTTATTTTTCTTCCAATGAACAGTACGCACAACCGCGTTGCTCGGCGGCGACAATCGCCTGGTCGGCGCTCCAAAACAAATTGTCCAACCCAATCGCCGCAACCAAACCGCCGCGCTCTAACATGCGTTGCACATCGTCGTGCAAACCCGCCAGCATCAGCGTAACGTTCCGCCGCGCCAATTTTTCGCGCAAGGTGTTTAACGCTTGCAAGCCGGAGGTGTCAATCAAGGGCACGCCGCGCATCGAAAGGATCAACGCGTGGGTGTCGGCGAACTGCGCGAACGATTCGTTAAAGTTGCCGGTCGAAGCAAAGAACAAGGGCCCAGTCAAGTACGCGACGCGCACGTGCCGGCACGTGCCGGCATTCTGGATGCCGCGTTTGCGTAATTTCTCCGGGTCCACTTCTTGCACGTCAATCGTGATGCTCGCGCTCTGGTTCAGAAACACCGCGCCCGAAACGAACGCGCCGATCAAGATCGCCTGGGTCAAGTCGAGCGTGATGGTCGCCAAAAGTGTCAACGCGAACGTGACGATGGCGGTTTTGAAGCGATGCGTAAAAATATAGTGAATGGATTCCCACTCGTTCATGCGCCACGCGGTCACGACTAGCACGCCCGCCAACGCCGCGAGTGGCACGCGCGAAATGATCGGCGCGAGGATGAACATGGACGCCAGCAGGACGAACGCGTGGATGAAACTGACCATGCGCGTTTGCCCGCCCGACTTGATGCCGACGCTGGTACGCGCAATCGCGGCGGTTGCCGGCACGCCGCCGAAAAACGGAATCAGCAGGTTGCCGATCCCTTGCGCGATCAATTCTTGGTTGGCTTGCAGGCGCACGCCGGTCATGTTGCTCGCCACAGCGCCGCACAGCAAACTTTCGACCGCGCCGAGCGAAGTGATCGCCAGCGTCGGTCCGAGCAGTTCGGGCAGTTGCGCCCAGGGAATCGCCGCCAGCGTGAGTCGGTCGTCGAGCACGAGCGTCTGCGGAATCACGCCGATCACGCGCGTTGGCAAATTGAACAGCACGGTGACGGCTGTCGCCAGAATGATGCCGAGCAGGGAAGATGGAAATCGCGCGTTCCATTTTGCCGGCATGGCAAGCATCGTCACGATCACCAGCGCGCCCACGATGAGCGAGTTCCAATCCGGCGTGATGCCTTGCCGGAAATAGCCCAGCAGTTTGAGCGCGGAGGAATCGGCGGGCGCGGTTTGCACGCCGAGCAAATTATCAATCTGCCCGATCGCGATCACGAGCGCGATGCCGGATGTAAAGCCGGTAATGACCGGCGCGGGGATGAACGCGATAAAGCGTCCCAACCGCAACAACCCAATCGTGAACAGGAGCGCGCCCGCCAGCACGCCGGCGACCCAGATGCCGGGCAAGCCGTACTTTTGGACGAGCAAGATCAAGATTGCGCTCATCGCGCCGGTCGGACCCGACACTTGGTACGGCGCGCCGGACAAGGCGCCGATGAGCACGCCGGACAAGATGGCAGTCACAAGTCCCGCCGCCGCAGTTGCGCCCGAGGCGACGCCAAACGCCAACGCCAGCGGCAAGGCGACCGCCGCTACCGTCAAACCGGCAAGCAGGTCTTGGCGAAACAGATTCAGGGTATAGTGGCTAAACTCGTCCTTGAGCAATCGGGCTAGAGAACGACGTGGCATAATTCAGCAAGCACCTCCAAATTGAAAACATGTTTTCGATTGCCGCCATTGGCGTCACCGAAAAAGCGTACGCTCGAAAATCAGCCGCCGTGTGATGCGTGCCGTCCCGACCCAGGTCATTTCAAATTCGAAAAACTCGTCGGCGTCAAAATGCGGTTGCTGATGTGCGAGGTCAGGGGACCGTCCGGCTCGGTCGCGGCGCGCGCCGCGCTCCATTCGGGATCGCTCATAAACGCATTCCACTTTTGCTCGCGCTCGGCAAGGTTTTCCCATTCGAGCAAGTAATACAAATCCTGGTTGCTCTCGCTGATCAGCGAAGTCCAAAAACCGATCTGGCGAATGCCGTACTTGGCCCAAAACTTGAGCGTCGTCGTCTCAAAGCGTTTGACGAGCGCGGGCAGTTTGCCCGGCGTCGCGTGATAGATGCGAAGTTCGTAAATCATGATTCACCTTTTCAGTTTGGTGGTTAGTTGGTTCGATAGTTGGATAGTCGGATCGTTGAACTAACCAACAAACCAACTACCCAACCAACAAACCACCCAACTATCCAACTATCCAACTAACAACTTGGCGCGCGCCACCACATTCTCCACCGTAAATCCCAGTTTCTCGAAAATCACGGTGTACGGCGCGGACGCGCCAAAGCGATCAATGCCGAGCACGTCGCTGGCGTACTTGTGCCAACCCTGCGTGACGCCGGCTTCGACCGCAAGCCGCGCGGTGATCGTCGGCGGCAGAACCGCGTCGCGGTATTCCTGCGGTTGCGCGTCGAACAATTCCCAGGAAGGCATCGAAACGACGCGCGCGGCGATCCCTTGCTCCGCCAATTTTTTCTGCGCGCCGATCACGAGTTGCAATTCCGAGCCGCACCCGATCAAGATCACGTCCGGTTTTCCGCGCGGCGCATCGGCGAGAACGTACGCGCCGCGCCGCACGCCTTCGGCGGAAGCAACCTGCGCGCGATCCTGGGTCGGCACATTTTGCCGCGTGAACAGCAACGCGACGGGACTTTGCGCCTCGATGGCGATCTTCCACGCGACGGCAACTTCGTTCGCGTCGCCCGGACGAATCACGGTGAGATTGGGAATCGCGCGCAACGCCGCCGCATGTTCGACCGGCTGATGTGTGGGACCATCTTCGCCGACGCCGACGCTGTCGTGCGTGAAAACGAAAACGACGTGCAAGCCCATAATCGCGGCAAGCCGGATCGAGCCGCGCATGTAATCGGAAAACGTAAAGAACGTCGCGGTGAACGGAAGGATGCCGCCGTGCAACGCCAAGCCGTTCGCCAGCGCGCCCATCGCGTGTTCGCGCACGCCGAATGCGATGTTGCGCCCGGCGTAACTCCACACGCCGCCGACCGCGCCCTGCTTGTCGGTCGGTTGCAGTTGCGGGCTTTCAAAATCGCCCAGTCCTTTCAGCGCGGTGTTCGTCGAGGGGTTCAAATCCGCCGAGCCGCCGATGAGCGTCGGAATGTTTTTCGCCAGCGCGTTCAACACTTGCCCGCTGGACGCGCGCGTGGCGATGCCTTTGGCGTCCGCCGGGAAAACGGGGACGGCGGCATCCCAGCCCGCCGGCAATTGCCCGCGTTGCGCTTGGAGAAATTCGCGCGCGAGTTCGGGGTACGCTTGTTCGTACGCGGCGAATTTTTCGTTCCACTCGGCTTCGAGTTTTTTGCCGGCGGCGACTGCCGCGCCAAAATGCGCGCGCGCTTCAGCGGGCACGACGAACGATTCGTCGGGATTCCAACCCAGGTTCGCTTTCGTCGCCTTGACCTCATCGGGTCCGAGCGGCGCGCCGTGAATTTCAAATGTGTTTTGTTTGTGCGGCGAGCCGTACCCAATCGTCGTGTGAACGAGGATCAGCGAGGGGCGATCCGGCTCGGCTTGTGCCGCGCGAATCGCGCGCTCCAGCGCGGCGAGATCGTTGCCATCGTCAACCGGGATCGTTTGCCAGCCGTATGCCTCGAAGCGTTTCGCGCGATCCTCGGTGAAGGAGAGCGCGGTTGCGCCGCCGAGACAAATGCGATTGTCGTCGTACAGGCAAATCAGTTTGCCGAGTTTCAAATGTCCGGCGAGCGAGGCGGCTTCCGCCGCGATGCCTTCCATCATGTCACCGTCGCCGAGCAGACAGTACGTAAAATGGTTGACGATGGGGTGATCGGGGCGATTGTAGGTCGCGGCGAGAAATGCTTCCGCCATCGCCATGCCGACGGCGTTGCCGAAACCTTGCCCCAGCGGGCCCGTTGTCGTTTCGACGCCGGGCGCGACGCCGCGTTCGGGGTGCCCGGGCGTGATGCTGTCCCACTGGCGAAAATTCTTGAGGTCGTCAAGTGTCAGCCCGTAGCCGGTGAGATGCAAGAGTGCGTAGAGCAACATGGAGCCGTGTCCGCCGGACAACACAAAGCGGTCGCGGTTGAACCAGTTGGGATTGCTGGGACTGTGCTTGAGAAAACGCGTCCACAGTGTGTACGCCATTGGCGCGCCGCCCATCGGCAAGCCGGGGTGTCCGCTGTTCGCCTTCTGAATCGCGTCAACGGCGAGAAAGCGGATGGTGTTGATGCAGAGTTGATCGAGCGGTTGGGTGGTTGGGTGGTTGGGTAGTTGGGTAGTTGGTTGGTTGGTCATTGGGTTTTTCCTATTCTGGATTTGATTTTATACTTTGCTTTTCCGAATTGCATTTCTACAAATTCCCTCAGGAGTCGGATATTTGCCCTGAATCATTGCAGAAATCACATCATCCACAACCATCATAGCGGCAGTAACTCGGGTATCTGTGCCGCGCAAATCAATTTGTGCAATTGCATCAGAAATCAAAACGCGGGCTTGGTTCAAGGCAGTTATTTCTCTTTGCGTACGGAGTACTGGTTTCATTCGCCCTCCAAATAATCCGTGATATTTACATCACTGCGGACTATAATTGTTGCAAGACGTGTTCCGTCCACAAGTGCTATGGACGGTTTCATCGGATTTCTCGCATCATCAATTGCGGCACGCGTATGGTGGCTCGTCGTGATAAAAACTCCCTTTGCGGTTGAATTCATCGCTCCGCGAAAATCGCCGTCCAATTCATCAAAACGAGTCGGCGACTGCGCGTTTCGTGGATTTCGCACCTTTCGCGATTTTCGCGTTCCAACACCCTGCGGCTGGCGCGCCCCATCAGCGCATTCACGCCAGGTGGTTGGAACCCGAAGCGCGTTTGGAGCGCGAAAAGCATTTGGAACACGAAAGCCACGAAAAGTGTGAAAATCGCGAAAGGTTGCCGGTTGGGGCGACCTCCTCGAGATTCGAAGAGCGTCATTTTATTGGACGCGGACGAACGCAGACGAGCGCAGACGCTTCGCAAAAATTATCCGCGTTTTCCGCGTTAATCCGCGTCCAATTTTCTTTGCTTTTTGACAATCAATTCCGTTTGCGTCAATGTCGCCTTATCGGTCACTTGCCAAAAAACTCTTCCAACTCTCCCGCCACCAACTCCGGCAATTCTTCCGCGAGGTAATGCCCGCTGGCAAGCGCGTGCCCGCGCACATCATTCGCCACTTCGCGCCAGTCGTCCACCGGCGCAAAACATTTTTCGACGGTGCCGTGCTTGCCCCACAATGCCAACAGCGGGCAAACAATTTTGCGCCCCGCCGCAATGTCTGCGCGGTCGTACTCCAAGTCAATGCTTGCGGACGCGCGATAGTCCTCGCAACTGCCGTGAATCGTTTCCGGCGTAAAGCATCGCAAGTACTCGTTCAACGCTTCGGGCGTGAACGGCGCAAGCCCCGCGTTCCGACTCCCAATATGCCTCAACAAGAAAAATTGGGCATTCGCGCCAATCAATTTTTCCGGCAGGGGTCTCGGCTGAACAAAAAAGAACCAGTGATAGTATGCGCGCGCAAATTCCGGATGCGTGCTCTCGTACATTTTCTTCGTCGGCGAAATGTCGAGCGTGGCGAGTTTGAGCACGCGCTCCGGGAAATCCGCCGCGAGCCGATGCGCGACGCGTCCGCCGCGATCATGCCCCGCGAGAAAAAATTGCTCGAACCCGAGTTGGCGCATCAACTCGACCTGGTCGTATGCCAGCGCGCGTTTGGAATAATTGCTGTGATCGAGCGCGCCTTCGGGCTTGCCGCTATCGCCGTACCCGCGCAAATCGGCGGCGACAACGGTGAACGATTGCGCGAGGCGCGGCGCAACCTTGTGCCACATGACGTGCGTTTGTGGATAGCCGTGCAGAAGCAAAAGCGGTTTGCCGTTGCCGCCCACGCGCGCGTTGATCGTCACCTCGCCGACATTGATTTGAACGTGTTGGAAATTTTCAAACACGAATACACCCATCCCATTTGCTTTACGCCGTTTGCTTCAGTCGCTCCGCCAACCACAGATTGACCACCGTTTCCGGTAGCACACCGCGCGTCCGCGCGTATGCCTCGATTTTAGTGTACACGTCCGGGTCAATCGTCACACGTCGCCGCCGTTGGGCGCGTACTTCAAATTCGACTTCGTGCGTTTGATCCCAATAATCAGCCAGACTGTGCGTGTCCCAAAATTCGGCAATCTCTTTGAGCGTCCGTCCTTTGGAAATCCGTGTTGCTTTTTTATTTGCGCTCATAACGTTTGCGCTCCTTGTCGTCCATATCCCGCGCGCTCAAAATCAGCGCGGAATTTTTCGACTTGTGAATGAAAAAAACGGTTAAATATCTTCCTTCGTTTGTTTGCCCGGCGGCTGAGTAAACATCTTCACCTGGTCTTTCGCCCAACTCAACGAAACGATACCATGGGCGATTGAAAAAAATATCTTCAACCTCATCCTGACTCACACCATGCTTGCGATCCAGTTTGTCAAGAATGTCCGGCAACCAAATGAAATCGTCAATGTACATTGCTCATTCTCCCGGCTCGCCCATCAACCCATCCTCGTACCCCGCGTCCGGCGGCAGATCATCGCGCGCCGACATGCTCGTTGCCAATTCGTCGCATCGCTCGTTCTCGGCATTGCCGGCGTGCCCGCGCACCCACTCGAATTGCACGTCGTGTTTTTGCGCTTGCTCCCACAACTGCATCCACAAGTCCTGGTTCGCGACCGGCGTATCCTCGCGCGTGCGCCAACCGTTCTCCAGCCAGCGCGTGACCCAGCCGTGCATCATCGCATCGCGCAGATATTTTGAATCGGTGTACACCGTGACCGCGCACGAGCGCTTGAGCATACCCAGCCCGACAATCGCCGCCATCATTTCCATGCGATTGTTCGTCGTCAGGCGAAACCCGCCGGCGATTTCTTTGCGATGTCCATCGAACAACATGACCGCCGCATAGCCGCCGCGACCTGGATTGCCGACCGATGAGCCGTCCGTGTAAATGATCACGCGCCCGGCATCGTCATTTCGATTTTCGGCATTGCGAGCGGAACGAGAAATCTGTTCGCGTTCTTCCGCGCGATCCGATTCGCGGCGCGACGCCGGCAATTGTTTGCGTTCGGCGCGCGTCGCGCGGTGCGGTTGCTCGCCGATGTCTTGCGCCAAAAAAATTTTCGCCTCGGCACGCGAACGGAAACCCTTGAAGATCGCGCCAGCGAAACCTTTGACTTGCGCTTCGCACTCCGCCCAGGTTTTGTAAATACCGGGCACGCGTCCTTTTTTTACCGCGTAGAAATCGTAGGGTCGTCTTGACGACATTGGGAAATCAACCTACTCGATCAACCCTTCGGCGCGCGCACGCTGATACCGTTCCTCGACGATTGCTTCGAGTTCCGCTTCGATGCCGTAATAGATCGCGACCTGAAGCGCGCACCGCATCACGTCCATCACTTCTTTCGTGAGCGACGCGCGATCCGGCGCGCCGTACTTGGCGCGCTTGATCCCAGTATTTTCAAAATGATTGATCTGTTGCGCGAGTTCGCCGCTCTCTTCGAGCAGACGCGTCATCATTTTGAACGGCTCGTTGCCGTCGGGGAACCGGCGATTGAGCGCGTGCGCGAGCGCGAACAGTTTTTCGATCATTCCTGATCAAAATGCGGCGCGCGTTTTCGGCTCATCCGCGCGAACATGCCGAGCATAAACCCGGCGGCGGTCAACGCCGCCAGCGCGAGTTTCGTCACGTCCACAATCGGCTCGACGCGGACGCCGTGCGGCGTGATGACGATTGCCGCGACCGGGCGCGCGATCACCGAGCCGCCGCCACCGCCGCCGCCGTTGCGCTCGTCGTCACCGCCCACGCCAAAACCCAGCGTGCCTACCACTTCGGCGGCAGGAATCACAATGTGATCGCCGCTGACCACCGGCTCGTCATACACCGCCGTCACATCCGCCGCGCCGAAAAATCCTTCGAGCGTGTCTTGCACGATCTCGAATGGAGTAGTTGGTTCAGCCGGAGTCGCCTCCGCTTGCTCGCCGTTCAAAACGATTTCGCTAGTCATTGTTTTTTCTCCGTTTCGATTTCGATTAGTCAAGCGTTACCGCTCGGAGCGCCTGAGCGCGATCCCGATCGCGCCGGCAATGCCGAGCGCGAGAATCAACGCTTGCGCGATCCGCGTCACATCGTACACCGGCAACACCCGCGTCTGCCCGTCCGCCGTTTGCGTCGTCACAAACGCCGGGTGATTCCACACGAATCCGCCGAACGGCAAGCGCAGTTGCCA
>CAIKBD010000028.1 GCA_903825565.1 uncultured Anaerolineales bacterium
CAGGCATCGGTGCGCTAGGGGCTTGGGGAATCCGTTTAGTTTTTTCCATACCCCTAGATTACTTGAAATTCATTCAAATGACAAAGTAGTATTAACAAAATAACAATTCATATCAGTGACCTCGCCATTACGGGTATCGCCTATCGCCGTTTGCCTTTCGCTGGTCGGGGTAACAGGCATACCCATCGCAAGCAATTTTCCTTCTCCGTCGGTATCCGTACATTCTTCAGTGATGAGATCTCCCTCTCATCAAAATCTATTATTCCACACGGAGGAACTAGTATGCGCTACGTCGGGTATGTCCGAATCAGTTCAGAGGAACAACAATCAACCTCCTTTTGGCGCCGACAAAGCCAAGGATGGTATTCTGCATGCCAATTTGAAAGAACTCCCTGGGTCGATTTTAGTGATGGAATCCTATTCGACCGGACAGCAAAGCGATAATGGTGTGGCGATCATCCTCAATCAAGCCGGCTATGTGACCAAACAAGGTAAACCCTTTACTGGAGAAAACGTACGCGAAATGTTGCAGAATCGTCTCTACATTGGCCAGGTTCGTTATCAACGTTATCGCCAACGGTGCAATTGTTCGCGAGATACCTCTACTGCTGTCGAATGGTTTAAAGGGCAACATCAAACTCTGGTGCCAGTTGATTTGTTCGAGCGTTGCCAAGAGGTGCGACGTATGTTGCGGAGACATCCTCATCGTCAAAGTAAAAAGGAACTCTATTTGTTAGGAGGGTTGCACTATTGCGAACAGTGTGGGCATCGCTACGTTCACAAAAGTCACCGTGTGGGAAAATATACTACCGCTGTATTCATCTGCACCAGGGACAACCTTGCCAACGACATATGATTCCAGCCGCGCCCATCGAATCCCAGGTTCGCTCCATTCTCTCGCAACTCAGAGCAAGTCAACCATTCCCAGAATTGATCAAACGAAATACTCAACTCGAGAAACAATCCCAGAAATTGGATTAGGTTATGCAACGGTTGGATTGGCAATAGCAACAAGGGGTACTCACCCAGGAAGTGTACTGGACCCAACGAATCCAGCTTCAACAACGATTATCGGAAGTGTGCCCGTTCAATAAGCCTGAACGAGACGAAGCCTTGGAACGCTTGCAGAAGATGGACTTGCTTGAGAAGAGTCAAGACAAGATTGAGCAGAAGCAGTTTTTGCATCGCTTATTGGAAGGCATCTGGATCGCCCGAGATCAGGCAACCCGGTTGAAATTCCGCCCCGCCATTTCGTTCTGGATTGAGCAAATACAAGGTTGGAAAATAAAAGAGGGAATGGGGTAGCACCCCACTGAATCGTGGAGGCTAACACCATTTTTTGATCAACTCTGTGGTTGCCTTGGAGGGTCTGCCGCGATGCTTGGGCGGCGTACCGTGCGAAGGCGGCACATGATAGCCGGGCAATTCTTGAACCGTCCAGCAATGGTCAGTGATGCCTGCCGCCATCGCGGGTGTTCGCAGAACCCAGTGTCGCCGTTCAGCCCAGCCCAGATACAAGGGCACGCGCACGCGAAGCGTATCATGATTCGTACAGAAATTGTAAACCGTGCCGACCAAATACACACCCGTTTGAAGCGTAGATGTGTGATGCACCAGGCAACGCCCCCGACGCACCAAGCCCGCTAGTCGCGCGCGGAAGGTCGCGTTGATTCGTTCGATGTAGGCAGTGTTAATGACGCCGCCGCCCTGGGTGATTTGCAACAAGGTCTTCACTTGCGTTTCGGTGCCTAACACAATCCGTCGCACGACATCGCTGACATGCCCGTGACGCCCAGCGTATTGCTTGACGACCTGAGCCATCAGGATGCCGTCCCAGGGACGTAGCTGGGGACGCCCTTGTTGGCCGGTCGGAATCGCTTCGCGGAAGACGGTCTGAATCGCGCCGCGATAAGCTACAAAACCATCGACACAGAACAGTAGAGGACGACACAAAGCACAGGCACGAATCCGTCGCATCAACGCCGTCAACAACGCTTCGTCTCGGTGCTCACCGAGTGTTGCACCCAGCCACAAGCGTGTCGAGACTTGGAGTGCCATCGCCAACCAGACGACCAGCTTCGACAGCTTGACGCGGATTTCATCGGCTTGCACCTGCCCCAAGTCGCGCGGTTGTTCGACGAGTTGCTCGTGGACTTGTTCGCAGTGCTTGCCGGCACGGGCTTGCCAATCGGCAACCGTGCGCTCATCCAGCTTGAAAACGGCGACAATGGCGGGCAACGGACAGCCGTGTGCGAGCAAGGCGATGACCGTCGTCACTACCTCTTGCTCGGTTTGCAGACGATAAAAGACCGCGCCTTGGGTCGCCACAAAGGTTTTGTCGCAGACATGGCAGATGTAGCGATGTTCTTTGCGACTATGGATGCCGATATTGCCTTTACCAACTTGCCCTCTTGCCAAACAGTCCAAGTTAGGGCAGAATACGGTCTGTGGCTTCATTGGTCGTTACTCCGTCGAGTTGGTTGCTCTGACGCACGCGAAGCGTGCTAATGAATCCACATTTTATCAAGTTGCTAAGCCATCTCCACGATTCAGTGGGGTGCTACCTTGTACGCCACCTTGCCCATATAAAAGGGATTGTGCAAGATTTCGGCAATCGTGTCTTTGGAAAACTGGATACCCTTGCGAGTGCGATGTCCTTCCGCATTAACCTGGTTCGTAATGAGTTGGGGCGAATGGCGCTGGTCGGCATACAGTTGAAAGGTCATCAACACCACGGCTTTTTCTTCGGGCACGATGAGCGGGGCTTGGCGCGCATCGCCCGCTAATTTGTATCCGTAGGGCACGATGGAGGCATTGTACAATCCTTCGCGCGCGCGTTGGCGTTTGGCTTTGCTCGTGTGCATCTTGAGCAGGTTGATATAGTATTCGTTGATCGCTGCCAGGATGATGAGGAAAAACCGTTTGGTCGGATCGCTGAAATCAAAATCGGGATCTTTCACCGACGCAAAGCCAATGTTGTTTTGTCCCAGGGTTTCAAAGATGTCGAACGTGTCGAACACGCTGCGCGACAAGCGCGACAGTTCGTGCACCAGTAGCACATCGAACTCGTGTTTGCGCGCCATCGCCAAAAGGATCTGGAGTTGCGGGCGGTCACCCCGCGTGCCGCTCATCACTCCGGGCATTTCGGCGACGATCTGCCATCCTTAGTGATCGGCATACTCGTGCATTTCGTTGAATTGCGCTTCGAGCGAATGATGTTCTTCCGTGCTTTGCTCTTCGGTCGAGACGCGCGCATACAGCGCCACGCGGGTCAGAACCCGGGTCGTGAGTGAGGTCATTCGATACTCTCTCCTTGGTTACAGATAAAATGGGAATGGGTCTGGCGGATAACTCCGCCAGACCAGGAACACTCATCGAGTTTTCAATTTACTTTTTGTCAGATGTTTTCTGCTCCTCCTTGTAGTTGCGCTTGACGACTTCCGCCAGTTTCGTTAAAAACGAGTCGCGCTGGCGTTTTTGTTCTTCAGGCGTCACTGGGGTTTGTTGCTTCTTGCTCACGGCAAATCTCCTTAGATTTGCCTGTCGACAGGCTGTTGAATTTAGGATCCTGCCGCCAGCATACGATGATGCAAGAGAATTTTGCAGAGGTTTGGATACGCAAAAGAGGGCGTCCGGTACGCAAATCCCTCACAAGCCCCCCAAAAAACTCGGTGTTTTTTGGAAATTCCGTCTATTTATGCTAAAATCCCGCTATGCCGTCGCCATCTATCGCTACCCACTCTTTACCTGAACTCGCCCCTGCCAGGACGCGGTTCCCGCCAATTGTGGGCACACGTTCTCAATTCCCGCTTGAAAGATCGCAACATCACGTCTAAAGATTTTGATAGCTTGAAGACACTCAGTGGCGATAGCATTGACGGGTATCGAGAAGCACAGCATGAGCCACGCCGTAAGCAATTACGCCATTTGCTCCACGCCACCCGAAATCCTGAAACTCGAACCAAACTCCAACTCTGGGATACCGATGCCGAAATCCTGGATTGGAATGCGTTGCTGGGTTATTCTGGTCAAGATACTCTTCTTCTGTGGCTTACTTCAGCCGATGGTTTGCCAGAAAATGCATTCATTCTGCTGAAGTTTGCTGTTACGCATCATTGGTGGCTGGATAGTTCCCTGCCTCTTACTGCACCAGATTATTTCCCCCGCGATGCAGAAATAGAACTCGGCGAATCCTCGGTCGCCTTGCGCGGTTTTCGTGAACCGGCGTGGCGCATCCTTCTTCTCACCGGGAGCCAACTCGCCGAACGACAGCTGTCGCTTATTCACATTGCCCATGACGAAATGGTGCGCGAATTTTTTCGCGATGGCATCTATCGGGTGAGTGCGCACCTCGCTCCTGAGCAAGCAATCCTCCAACTCGCTGATCAACTGGAACCGCGCATTGTTCCGCGCGATCCCCAGACCGATTGGCGTGCCTGGGCAATGAATCCCGATCACAACGCACTTGTCCTCCTCGAGCAACCCACCTTGGCAACCTTGGAAACCTTGTTGCGCAATGCCAATCCCCAGTTGCGGTTTTTGATCGAGACCGATGATCGAACCGTCCTGGCGCCATCTCTAAAACAATGGGTCGGGAATGAGCGCGTCAAGGAATTTAACTTACCAGGCTATTCCGCCGCCGAGGTGGCGCGCCTCGTCCAAACCCGCGATCTAACCCTCACGCCAGAATCACAAACTCGATTGGAAGACTTGCGTGTTTCGCTCCAAGGCGATCCCGTCGGGCTGCGTGCCATCGTCGATCTGTTGGCCAGCGGAGGATCCCTGGATTCTGACCAAGTGATCAAATCTCTGGTCAAAACAGGAACTCTGCCTCCCATCTCCGTCTCGTTTAGTCTTCCGCCGGACATCATCGAACGTCCGACCCTCATCTCGGACATTCATTCTCGCCTCCAATCTACCGCCAGTCCTCTGGCGATCTTGCATGGTCCGCCGGGCATCGGCAAGCGAACTGTGCTGGCGCAACTGTTGCGCGACCCGACCCTGCGCTTACAGTTCACCGACGGCTTTTTTCTCATTCGGCCTGCTGAAGATCAGCAGGATGCAAGCACTCTTACCGAAGTTCAAATCGAAAGCGTCCTGGCGCGCGCCAAGCAGTTGCCATCCCGGCGCGCAGATCTCGCCGACGCCTTTCAACAGTTCCTCGCCACCCAACACCTGGGTCTCTGCTTGATCGATTGGCTACACCCCGATTCGATCCGCTGGCTGCGTCAACAAATGTCGCCTCACAGCGCGCTCATCGTCACAACCAGCGCCTCGGCCGTTACCGATGGGCTCGACTTGCCAGGACAATCCGTCTTTCACATTCCCCCTTTTTCGCCCGCTGAAACGGAGACCTATTACCGCCGGCGCGCGGCTCTGACCCAGGTACCCGTGACCGCCGATGATTGGGTCGCGCTGCAAGAACTCCATGAACTAACCTAGGGGCATCCCTTAGGACTCGCGTTGTGTTTGACCCAGGTGCGGGCGCAACAGTGGGCGTCCGTTCTGCAACAACTCAAGGGTTCACCCGCCGCGGTCCCCGACGGCATTCACAATCTATTGTTCAAACCGCTCAACCTGGCGTATCGCGCGATCCCCGCCAATGCCCAAACTTGCTTTACGCGCCTCGGCGCTCTACCGCCGCTCGCCAGCTATGACCTGGAATGTTTCACGGCGGTGTGGCACTCAGACCTGGCTCACACAACCCGCACTTTCCTTACGTTGCTCGAACACGATACCGGGCTGATCCGTTCCGAGACCGACGACACCGGCGAACTGGTCTGGACCCTGCACGCGCAGGTCCTGCGCTATGCACAAGTGCTGTTCCAGAAACTGCCGCCCGCCGAACGCGAACACGCGACCCAGTGGGCTGACCATGCGCTCTATCTGCCCGCGCACCAAAAGCGCTTCCAACAACTGATGGCGCATCCTCCCCTGACGGTCGGCGCGCTTTTCGCGCGTCAGAGTTTCAAACCGTCGATTCGGTGGTCTAAACCAGCTCAAATCGCACGGCTGCTTACCTGCCCCACTCACGTCACCGAATGGGAGCGCTTGGAAACGAACCAACGCAATTTTTCCTCGACTGAATATATCCTTGGCTGGCGCTTGCGTCGCTCCGAGATTTGGAGTCGTTGGATGATCCCGCTGTACGGAATGGCAATGACAGTTGTCATCGTTTTGACCAGGTTGACCGATCCCCAACAATTGAAATCCGAATGGTCTGTCTGGCTATGGATACTGGTCGCCATTGCCGATGCATTGTTGCTAGTCGCTCTGGGACAGGCGTTTTTTCAAACGTCAGCGTTTATGGCTGGCGTTATGGGAACGCGCGCGCGCACGAATGAATTCGGCGAATCCACCGCGCCACAACTAGCCCGCACATCCCGTTCCCCGCTCAATTTTAGATGGATGCAAAAGCCCCGAGCAATCCCGTCTCTTTGGCGCATTCCGACAGCGCCGTTGGCGCACGCTGTTCTAACGATGTGAAGGGATACCCAGGTTCGCGCAAGACAAATTCATCTCACGAGATCGCAAAGGAACGGATGGCATATTCCTCATCCTAGCTCCGTGTCTCCAAACGGGAGCCACCGATAACACGCCTTGCACACGTCATTGAATGCGACTCGCGCCGGGGGACCGCCTTGTTCCGCCCAATTGGCATTGCGCTTGGCAAAGATCTCCATCTGATTCACCGAACGCCCGCACTCTGGACATCGATGCACCCGCGAGAGTCCCACGCGCCCTGACTTGGGCGCTCCAATTAACTCTACCCCCAGCCCCGACGCATCTGCTGAATCAAACGATTGCTCCACCAGTTCTTGTTGAGCGGCTTGAAATCCGCATCCATTTGCACGATCCGTAGCACGGGCATCCAGCCGCCGCAACGCCGGCACGGGTAGTTGTGCCAGACCATTACTTTGATCGAATGCATCGGCTGACCGCACCGGAGACATTCGTGCGAACGTCCCAGCTCTTTCGGATGTTGCCGGGCGTGGCACTCGACGTTCAATACTGTAATCGATAGACCCACCAAGCCCCGACTTAATTGCGCCAGCCCACGTTGCGTCGGTCTGACAATCACCACCGGCAAGTTTTGCTCCGCATACACTTGCCGCGCCACAGGTTCGAGATCGTGCGTCACGACCACCTCGATGGCATACTGAGGACGCGGATCCGCCCCCAGCGAGACCGCCAAAATATCGGGGCGCAGGCCGTGAAACAGGGATTCGGCCTGAATCTCCATGGGGTTCCGCGCCAGGTTGCGTTCCGAACGATCCTCGCACACCCGACACGCCTGAGTGAAGGGATAGGCGCGCCCTTCTTGTAACGCCGCCCGAATTCCCGCGCTGATCGCCAGCGCCTGTCACGATGGAGCAGCGATTCGTTGTCGTGCGGCAGAGTCTCAACCACGTGCGCAAAGTGGGGTGAGATGGTCGCCGTACCCCCACGACGACGGACTGGGCCACCGCACCCGTCACATCGATAGAGTTTCCCTCGTTCAGCTTGAGCCGGGCTTACGACCTGCCCATCCGCATCGAGCGCAATGATGAAATGGTCACGGCGACTCATTCCCGCCTCCCTTCGCAGCGGAAAAAACTCGAAAAATCGACTTCACTTTCGGGTCCCCGCCTAATTTTAGAATGCCGCGAAATCCTCGAAAAATCCTGCTTTTTTGCGCGTTCCGACTGCGACTATTTAATATATCTCTGGTATTCTGGTTATTTGGTTGTTTCGATTTTCCTTCTTCCCATTTCCTGCTCATTCATGGTTGACCTTGCCCTTCTTCTCTTTCCACTCGACTGAATGTCCCTGTTCCCATTTCCCTTTTCTTTCTTCTTGGCTGGGTATTCCTCTGATTCATTTTCCTTTCAACCCACCTCCCATCTTTGTCAGTTCGATGGATGACTGACTGACTGTTCGTTGGTCTGCTATTCGCGCTTACGATCCTTCCGTCCACATCTCCAGCTACTTTTTCTTCCCCAGGTCTTTGTCCAACTGTGCCCAATCCCGTCCTCGCCACCAGATCGGACTCGCTATCCCTTGCTCACGCATCGCTTCCGCCGTCGTCACCTACAGCGGCAACACCCATTCAGTCGCAAAGGTCTCCAATTGGTGTGACTCCTCTAGCGCGCGCAGAAACACAATCCGTTCCATCGGCAAATGTCTCTGCGCGTTCATCCGATTCTGCGGTGCTCCCTTTGAACACGGGTGATAATTCAACACCACTCACATAAGCGCATCTCCTCTTTGACAAGAAGCCAATTCTGCCTATTCTTGCTTCCTATTGCACTTACCCCTGTTCATGGAGTGGTTGTTCACAGATGCCTTCCCTGACCCTCGATGATTTCTCTATTCCATTTCTCCTCCTGGCTCTTCTGTGCTTGGGTCTTCTGCTGACTCAACTCATGGCTTTCGCTCTCCCTACTTCCGCCACTCCCCGCCCTAAACAAAAACGACCACTCTGTCCCCTCAAACCGCGGACCCTAGACGATTGCCCGGACTGTCTCCTCCCGGCTGCCCTACCAACGAGTCCCTTCTTTGGTCCCATCAAACCGTGGTCACGCATCAAAGGCAAACGTGGTCGCCAAAAAACCATCCCCACCGAGCGCTACGCCTGTGCCAATCGCCATTGTATTTATTACGGCATCACCGATTCCACTCTTCACGCCCTCGTTACCAATGGTCACATCGGCATCAACTTAAATATTCAGGCGTTTCGCTGTCAGGCTTGTGGACGCAAATTCAGCGCGCGCCGCCATACGGTTCTCTCGCATCTCAAAACTTCGCCCAAGTCTGTTTGTATTTCTATTCTCTCACCGCTCACTTCGGAACCTGGGTCGATAACCTAAAGTCCAAGAGGCTGAAATGGCAAGTTGGGATGGATTCGATGCCCCTTTGGAATTATCCCCACTGTGCTGACGCAGCACTGGACGAAGTAAATCACTCTGCTTTGTTTGTTGGGCAAAAGGGTGAGCCGCTTGGCAAGCAAGGAATCCAATATCAGGTTAAAATACTCGCAGAAAACGCCAAGTGGGAAGATGTGTCAGCCCATTCATTACGCCACACCTTCGCCAAAAGCCTAGTCGATGTCCAAGTCTCACTCGACCAGGTCGCCACCTTGATGGGGCACTCGAATCCGACAACCACGGCGCGGTACACGAAACCGTCTCAGCAAGACTTGGCAAAAGCGGTCGAAAAACTACCAACGGAATAGCCCATTCTTTTAGCGGAGGAAATAATGACGACGATTGAATTACGTACACGCCAAGTGGGTCCGTACTCGATGAATGCGTACGCGCTCGTCTGCCCCACATCCAAACAAAGTGTTCTCATCGACCCTGGGGATGAGCCAGATAAGTTGGAACATATGTTGGAGGGAACAACGCCCGTCGCTATTGTGCTGACGCACACGCATTTCGACCACGTAGGCGCATTAGCCGAGATGAAGAAACGGTTGAATGTTCCACTGATGTTGCACGCCGGTCCGCACGCGGTTGGATTCGAGATGACAGCTGATCGCTGGCTTGAGGATGGGGACCTGATTCAAGTAGGTGAACATTCCATTCGCATCTATCATACGTCTGGGCATACGGCTGACCAAATTTGCTTTGCGCCAGAAAATGATTCACGCATTATTGTCGGGGATACGATCTTTGGTGGGGGACCTGGCAAAACCTGGTCGGCTGAGGATTTCCAAACCACTCTGCGAACATTGCGTGAGGTCATTCTACGGTGGTCAGATGAAACGGTCTGCTATCCAGGGCACGGCGCTTCTTTTCGGCTTGGCGATCATCGCGCCGAGATCGATGCTTTTCTTCGCAAGGATCACGGCGCATTCTTCGGCGATGCCACCTGGGAAATGTGAAATCGATGGACTGGGAATTATGAATCCTAGCTATCCTCGATGGCTAGGCCATCAGATTCCCATCCGTTTCAATGCTCGTTGAGCTATTAGCGTGACCCAGCGCGATGGTTCTTTCTTTTGCCCAAACTCCCAATCGCTCCACGCTTGCCAAACTGATTCGGGTGTAAATCGCCCATCACTATCGGCTTTGTTTTGAATGAATGTCGCCATTTCATTCAAACGTTTGTCACGACGGAGGATTGGAGTTTGCGTGAGCAAGTCAAACACGTGCAAGAGGTCATACCACACCAGGGGGGCTTTGAGTTTCCGAAAGTCGGTGCCCATATAAAACTGATACGGATGCTCGGTTTTGCTATGGGTCCACAGTGACAAGAGTGTTTCAGCCGCGACGAGACTGGCTTTGCTCTCACGCCATTTAGAGTCAAGGGCGAGCGTTTTGAGCATCACCAAATTCGCATACGGGCACGGCTGGTGTAATGGGTGTCCTGCGCTCTTGTGACTGCTGATCACCGTAGACTCCCATTGCTCAAGTTGCTGGATCACCTCTTGCACGTGAACATCTGCCAGCATCGCGCGATGGGCTGTCATCACTTCCGGGTGATTTTCTTTTTGCTTGTGCAGGTCACGGCGCGTGCGGTATTGCACCCACGCGGGACCTTGCATAAGCCAATCAACCAGTGGCGTCATTTTTCTTTCTTCTTCTTCGGCAAACGTTCCGAATTGATTACCTTGCGCATCCGTTTGTTGCCGCATTTCTCGCAATAGTATTTGCCTTCCGACATCAAATAGCCATCCGTCCCCAGGTGAATCACGCGTCCACAATCGCCACAATGGGTTGGCTCGAACGTCGGCGGATTTTCGAGTTTCTCAAAGTTGTATTCGTTCGTCCCATACCACACATAGATTTCCGTCTCGAAATTCTGGCGACATTTCTGGCAATCTTGCCAGCGACCTTTGTGGCGCTCGTTGTAATGATAACTGCACAACGTATAGCGATCGTGATTGCGATGACACGAATTGGTCGCATACGAAAAGAGCACATAATCGCCCTCGTCATCGCAAATCCAACTTCCACAGCACGAGGTGCGCGTCAAGGGTTTTGTCGTCGAGCCACACAAGCCGCAACGCGGTTGATCGAGCGATTTCGTTCGCGTTGCGCGTTTCTCTTTTCCTCTCGGCAATTTTTCTTTTTCCTGCAACGCGCGCGGATACTTGACACCCTTTTCTGCTTCGCCGATAGATTCCAAAATCAGTTTGTGGCCGAGCCAGTCGCCAAAATCGTACACATATTCCAATTCCGCACCCACGTCTAAACCTAGCCCTGCCACCCGCAACGACTTGGCGCGTGTTTTCTCAAATGGGTTGATCTCGCCATAAGCCGTTTTGTGTGCATTTTTTCCCTTGCCACGGCGCGCGATGCGCGTAAACTCGCTGAGATGGTCCGTCGAATCGAGGTCAAAGGCGTGTCGCGTCACCTGGTCAAACTCTCCCAGGTTATGCTTGCCCTGAATTTCGATGACGCTCTCGAAACGCCAATAATTCGCACTTGCGCGAAATCGATAGACCTGGTTTCCTTGTTCGCGTGTAAACGGTTGCTCGGCAACCGTGGGTTCATCAAAGGGATTTAGCATCAGATCGAGCGGGATACGATGATCGGCGGTGTTGATGCTCCAATCGGCCACGCGCATTCGCGGGTCAGCATTGAGCACTAACAGCCAATGATCACCGGGATAATCGCGCGCGGTAGGAAAACGCGCGAACGCAGTTGGAATGCCGATATGTGTAAGCAGTTCCTCATCCACGGTGTCTTGAAGCATCGTCCATACCAAGTCTGCCCAGGCGCGATTTTGTTTTTCGATTTCAGCTTCGCGGCGTTGCGCGCGTGGCTCAAACTCTAAACGAAAATGCGCTTGCGCGAGATCGAGCACGGTGACGAGGAGACTGTCCCCTGGCTTGGCATTTTGCTTTCCCAGCCAATCGCGCAATTCGTACGCGGGGTGATCGATTGATACGGGTTTGCCATCCATAAAACTTTTCATCGTCACGGGCAATGAGATAACGCGCGATGGAATCGGCTGGTCGTTCGCATCGACGAATTCGCCTTTCACCGCCAGCCAACCGTACTGCGCGCTTCGCTTGATGAATGGTGTGAATCCTGGCTCGGCAAGCACCACACCCTGCTTGATTTCGTTTTCGTCAAGTGGCACGCGAAAGCGAACACCGCGCAAGCCCACCTGCAATGGAACCAGGGTCTTGGCATCGAGATAGACGATGCCATCTTGAATGCCATCCCAACGCAAATAGTTTTTCACACCCTGGCGCGGGTCTTTGGCACGCGATGGGAATCGCTCCAACACTCGCTGGACAAATTCATCCAGTGCAATCGGTTGCGTCAATTCCGCAATGACCGATTGCGCGGCACTGCTATACGTAGGTCCTTTTTCTTTTGCCATTATTATCGATTCTCCAACTCTTTTGCTTTTGACTCTGCGGGCGCAATCAACTTTACGCACTACCCTTCAATATCCCCAGCAATTCTGTCATTGCAGACTCAGACATTGGTTTTCAAAACTATCAAATGAGAGCTGATCACTTGAGGGTTTCTTTGATCCCCAAACATACATCGAAGAAAATCTGTCAAGCCTCTTTGTTCGCCAATGTACGGAGTGAAAGTCCTAGTCCTGTGTATCCATCAACAACTCACCACGAGTTTCAAACCTCTTTCGAGAATTGGTGGGATTGCAACGTTCAACAGGCACGCTCGTTGCGCCAAGACTATCTGTGTTTCAAACCTCTTTCGAGAATTGGTGGGATTGCAACTCGGGGGTTTTGGGTGGCGCGTTCGTTTCAAACCGCTTACGCGAATTAGCCTCCCGGGAATGCGGGATTTAGTGTAATGATGGGAGCCGGAATCTCAGTGTTTCAAACCGCTTACGCGAATTAGTCTCCCGGGAATGAAGAAAATTTCGACCATATGCGGGAGTGGACGTTCAAAAGTTTCAAACCGCTTACGCGAATTAGTCTCCCGGGAATGCGATTTCAGCGTCTGTTCGATGTTCCCGTAAAGAGTTTCAAACCGCTTACGCGAATTAGTCTCCCGGGAATCGTGGAAGCCGCTCGCACGTGCCCAACCGTTGGCTAGTTTCAAACCGCTTACGCGAATTAGTCTCCCGGGAATTCCGGATAAAGGTTGGGGTTTAGCGCTGGTGGAAGGGTTTCAAACCGCTTACGCGAATTAGTCTCCCGGGAATGGTCCATACTGGGCAACCGTTGAGAGTGTAGAGTTGGTTTCAAACCGCTTACGCGAATTAGTCTCCCGGGAATTTAAATATTTTGTCACTTTGCAGCCAAGCAGTGCGAGGTTTCA
>CAIKBD010000029.1 GCA_903825565.1 uncultured Anaerolineales bacterium
CAGCGCGATGGCGCTGTGGTTTCGCCGTAGCAAGTGGATGTAAAAACGAGAGAGGAATTAGAGAGTGTAGAACTCGCAGGCGATTTGGTCGCGCAACAGTTCAAAGTGTTTGGCGTTGCGCGTGACCAGCGTTTTGCGATAAATTTTCGCCGTTGCCGCGATCAACGCATCGGGCAAGCCAAGTCCCTGCGTTTTGTGGCGTCCATAATATTGACCGGCAAGACGCGCGATCCTTTTGTTGATCGGGGCGCGTTTCATGAGCGCGAATAGCGCTTCGTAGCGCGCTTGTTCGCCAGCGTTTTTGATGCCTGCCCAAAGCTCGGCTTCCGTGATCACGGAAAACCATACTACGGCTGTGCCAGCGAGGACGGGTTGCACAAAGGGCGCAACGACCGACTGACCACGAAAATTGTCAATGAGAACCGTCGAATCGAAAAGATATTCACGCATCGGCGTAGATTCGCTCCACACGCTCTTCCCAGCCCGCGCGAATTTCGTCGAGCCATTCGACGGCATCGCCAATATCTTTGCGCTCCGCCCACATACCGAACGACTCACGCGCGAGTCTGACCAACTCGGCGCGGGTGGGTTTGGTGTGGGCGCGGCGGCGGGCGCGGAGTTTGAGATTGGATTTGGACAACGGCGCCGGCATTATCTTGATCTGAACTTTTTGCCGTTTTCGCAGTTTCACTTTTTCGAGCGGCGTGAGTACGCCGTTCTCGTAAATCGCTGTGACAGTTTGCGGCATGACCATCGTTCACCTCACGCAAACATTCTAAGCGAGACCCGGTAATTTGTCAACGGAGTTACAATGGATGTGTTTTCGCAAGCCCTGATTGAGGTTTTGCAAAATAATCAACCCGCCGCACTCGCGACGGTCGTGAAAACGCGCGGCGCGAGTCCGCGCGAAGCGGGCGCAAAAATGCTCGTGTATCCTGACGGCAAAATCGCCGGGACGATTGGCGGCGGCGAGATGGAACGGCGCGTGATCGTCGCCGCGCAACAAACGCTTGCCGACGGCAAGCCGCGTTACCTCGACATGAATTTGGCGAACGAGGCGCACGGCGATCCAATGATCTGCGGCGGCGCAATGGAAATTTTCGTCGAGCCGTTGTTGATCACGCCCACCCTGATCGTCGTCGGCGCGGGACACGTGGGCGCGGCAGTCGCACAACTGGCTCAGTTCCTCGGCTTTCGCGTGATTGCGCTTGACGACCGCGCCGAGTTTGTTACGCCGGAAAATTTTCCGCACGCGGACGAACGCATCACCGGCGACATGACCCAGAAAATTCGGGAGCTGGAAATTACGCCGCAAACCTACGTCGTGCTCGTCACGCGCGCGCACGCGCTCGACGCGCAACTGCTCGGCGCAGTCATCGAAAAACCGGCGGCGTACATCGGAATGTTGGGCAGTCGCAAGCGCGTGATCGCCGTGAAGGAAATTTTGCAACAGCAGGGCATCAGTCCCGCCGCGCTCAACCGCGTGCACGCGCCCATCGGCTTGGACATTCACGCCGAAACGCCGCAAGAGATCGCCGTCAGCATTTTGGCGGAAATCATCCAGACCAAACGGAAAGCATAACCTCGAGGAAAGTATGTGGGACAAGTTTGTAACGGCAACCTCCATTGAGCAAACGCTGGAACTGCTCGCACGCTATGGCAGGGACGCGCGTGTGATCAACGGCGGCACGGATTTGATTTTGGAGATCGAGCGCAAGGCACGCACGCCGCGCGTCGTGATTGACGTGAGCCGCATCCCCGGTCTCGCCGAGATTCGTTTGGACGACGGGATGTTTCGTTTGGGCGCGGGCGTCACGCACAATCAGATCGTCGGCGATGCGCGGCTCAACGCGCACGCGTACCCGCTGGTGCGCGCGTGCTGGCAAGTGGGCGCACCGCAAATTCGCAATCGCGGCACGGTCGCCGGCAATGTGATCACGGCGTCGCCGGCGAACGACACGATTTCGCCGCTGTGGGCGTTGGGCGCGCACGTCACGCTACAAAGCCAAGCGCGCGGCAAACGCGAGATCGCGCTCGAAGAATTTATGCGCGGCGTCCGCAAAACCGCGCTCGAACCGGACGAGCTGCTGGTCGAAATCACGTTCCCTGCGCTCAAACCGAACGAGTGCGGCACATTTATCAAATTGGGTTTGCGCGCGGCGCAAGCGATCTCAGTGGTCAACGTCGCGGTCGTGTTAGGTTTCAATTCCGCCAACCGCGATCCGCAAGCCGAAATCGCCAGCGCGTGGATCACACTGGGAGCAGTCGCGCCGACGATTGTGCCGGCGACCGAGGCGCAGCAATTCTTGATCGGCAAAACGTTGGACTCTGCGACGCTTGAACACGCGGCGCTACTCGCGCAGAATACCGCGCGCCCGATTGACGACATTCGCGGCACGGCGGATTATCGCCGCGAGATGGTCGGCGTGCTGGTGGCGCGCGCGCTCCGCCAACTGCGCGCCAGCGCCGAACGCGCCGATTTTCCGGTCGCGCCG
>CAIKBD010000030.1 GCA_903825565.1 uncultured Anaerolineales bacterium
ATCGTTTGGAACAGCAAACAGAAATCGCGCCACAAGGAATAATTCTCGATGTAATCCAGTTCGAGCCGCACGCGTTCGTCGAGCGAGAGCGCGCCGCGCCCCTGCGTTTGCATCGGACCCGTGATGCCCGGTTTCACGGCGAGTCGGCGGCGGTGCCACTCGGCGTACTGCGCGACGACGCGCGATTCTTCCGGGCGCGGACCGACGAGACTCATCTCGCCGCGCAACACGTTGCCAAGTTGCGGCAACTCGTCGAGACTGAACCGGCGCAAGATTTTGCCGACGCGCGTCACGCGCGGATCGTTCGGAATTTTGAACGTGGGCGGCGGCACCACACTCGCGCCGATCACCGTGTCGAGCAAATTTTCCGCGCCGTCTACCATCGAGCGAAATTTCCACAGCGTAAACGGTTGTCCGTCCTTGCCGATGCGCGTCTGCGTAAAAATCACCGCGCCGGGCGAATCGAGTTTGATCGCCAGCACGATCCCCGCCATTATGGGCGCGCACGCGATCAGCAAAAGCAACGCGCCGATCAGATCGAGCGCACGTTTCAATGTCGCGCTCCGCGCGATTTCGCCGAACACCCCGGCGATCAAGCCCGTGCCGAGCGCGGCGGCGCGCACGACGATCAGACCCGGCGCGAGCACGGCGATGGCGGAATCGCGCCAGAGCACAAATTGTAGCAACGGCAACATGGCAAGCGCGAGGACAAGCGCGATTCCGCCGGCGAGCATCGCCGCGCCGGGGACGAAAGGCGCGGCGACGAGCGAAGCGACCAACACGGGGAGCAGACCGACCTGCATTTTCAGCGTTTGCGGCGTGTGCGAGTCGCACCAAATTTTTCCGGGATGGCGACGATGCACGCGCACTTTCCAATAGCCGATGCGAAATTTGCGGCGCGCGTACGCGGCGAGCGTGGTCGGGTGATGATGAAACACGACGGCGAGCGGCGCAAAGATGAGGCGATGCCCTTGCTTGGCAAGCCGAAACGAAAACTCTTGATCCTCGACTGAGGCGTTGGGGAACGATTCGTCAAAGCCCTGGTTGGCGAGAAAGACGTTGCGCCGGTACGCCGCGCTGTACGTGTCCACGAAATCAATCGCGGTGGCGCGCAACATTCGCACGTACTTTTCCTCGTACTCTGCCTGCACCCAGCGCGCGAGCGGCTCGCGCTGGCGCGTGCGATAAACGCCTTTGACGCCAACTACGCGCGGGTCGTCGAACGGCGCGAGCATTTCCCGAATCCAAGTCTGCGTCGGCGCGCAGTCCGCGTCGGTAAAGAGCAGAAT
Source organism: uncultured Anaerolineales bacterium (assembly GCA_903825565.1). GTDB lineage: Bacteria > Chloroflexota > Anaerolineae > UBA4142 > UBA4142 > CAIKBD01. Next base: position 1,290 of record CAIKBD010000030.1, read on the forward strand.
ATCGCCGCGCGCCGCGCTTGCGCCCAAGTTGCGCGCTGCGCCTGCGCCGCGCCGCATCGGCAACGTCAACAGCGTGATCGGGTAGCCCTCGGCGATGCGCGCGGTCGCGTCGGTCGAGCCATCGTTGACGACGATGATCTCGTAGGCGTCGCGCGGATAGTTTTGCACCTGCAACGCGTTCAGGCAATATTTGATCGTGCGGGCGGCGTTATGCGCGGGAATGATAATTGTGGCACGCATCTTTCTTTCATTGCCTCCACTTGATCCACACCGCGCCCCAGGCATCTTGCGAGCCGTCGCCCAGTTTGCGGATCACGTTGCCGTCGGCGTTCATCAACCACAATTCGGTGAACGAACCGCCGTGGCCGCGATCCGACGAAAAGACGATCTGCTTGCCGTCCGGCGACCACGACGGGTACTGATTCCAAAACCAATCGGTACTGAACGTCATCTGCCGCGTCGCGCGCGTGTTCGCATCGAGAATCCACAATTCGTGCCGGCCGGTTTCGGTGCTGACGTACGCGACCTTGGTGCCGTCCGGCGACCACGCCGGCGCGAACGCAATGCCGGCGCGTAACGCCGTGAGCGGTTGCGCCGGCAAAGACGGCTGGCGCAAATCGCTGCGCCAAATCTGCAACGTGTCCGGGCGATTGTGATCGGCGGAGTTGAACAGCGCGAACGCGCCATCCGGCGAAACCACGTCGCGCGCGACGACCGTCTCGTACAGCGCGCGGTCCGTCACCAGACCCAGGTTCTTGCCGTCCGGGTCCATCACCCAGATCGAGGGGGCGTGGCGCGCGCCGCGCTGAAACACAATCTTGTTGTACAGATCCGCCGGAACCGTGCGCTTGGCGGCTTGCACGATGGTGAGCGGCGTCGGCGTCGGCGTGGCAGTCGGCGAGGGCGTTAGGTTTTGGGCGGGGATCACGACCGGGATCGGCGTCGTCGTGATCCAATGTTTGGGCGTCGGCGTGAACGTGCCGGTCGTCATTGCCACCGCCGTCGCGTACATCACTTGCGCGCTCACCGTCTCGACATTTGCCGGCGTCGGTTGCGGCGTGATCGGCATCAGCGGGAGCGCGGTGGCGTACTTGCGCGGGAACGGCGTCGGCGTGCCGTACTGCTTGGCGAACTCGGTCCCCTGCACGACGAACGCGGCGGCGGTAATCACATTTTGCGGCGTCGGCGTTTGCGTAATGAACAAGTATTGATCGGGCACGGCGATCACGCGCAGAACCGGATGCAAACCGATTTTGGGATCGCGGTCGCCTGCATCCCAGGTGAACAGACTGTCGCCGCCGCTCGCCGGACCATCGAGCCGAAACACGATTTGCCCGGTCTTGGTCACCAGCTCTTCCAGGCGCGCGAGTTGCGCGGGCGCAAACACGAATTGGTTGAGGCGATCCTCGGCGAGGTCTTCCGGCTTGAGCACTGCGCCCACGTCGGCGACCGGTTGCGCGTCGCGGAAATTTTGATTCGGGCGCGTCGTCCAGTCGCGCAAGAGATCGGCGGGCAACAAACGAAGCGTCCACCCACCGTTCGATCCCAGGTTGTTGCGATTCAGCCCGACGAGTTCGACGCGCGCGGACAGAATTTTCGAGCCGGGGATGATTTCGGATGCATCGAAATACAACAGCGTTTGAAACGTCTGCTCGCGGTAATAGCCGACGTGCAAATTGCGGTCGCCCCAATGGATGCCGGTCTCTTTGTTCGTGAGCCAGCCGCTTTTCTTCGGGTCGGCGTTGAACGCAAACACTTCCGCGTTCGCCGCCAGACTGGGCATAGGAAGCGGCGTGCGCGCGGCAACCGGCGGCGGCAATGGAATGTTGGGCACGGTGGGAAACGGTGTGAGCGTTGGGCGCGGCGTGCCGGTCGCGCGCGGCGGCGGCGTGAGAGTCGGCGTGCGGGTCAGCGTCGGCGTGGGCGCGGCGAAAAAGCCCGGCGCGAACATGAGGAAAACGATAAACGCCACCGCGCTGGCAAGCATCCACAAAATCGTTTCGAGCGCGGGCAAACGGTCGGATAATCGGTCCAAAATAATTCTCGCGGGAGTCAGGTCAGAGTTTATTCCGGCGGCGCGGGCGGTTCTTGCAACACGGCTGGCGCGGGCATTTCTTTTTGCTTTTTGTCTTTCGACGAGTAGTAATAATAGTGATAATAGCCGGACGCGCGGCGCGTGCTGAGTTTGTTGAGCACGATGCCAAAGACTTTGGTGTTCGTCTGCTTGAGCGTGGCGAGCGCGCGTTTGGTCGCGTCGCTACGCGTGCGCCCGGCATCCACGACGAGCATCGCGCCGGAGCACCGCGCGCCGAGAATGCACGCGTCCGCCACCGCCAACACCGGCGGCGAATCCAAAATCACCATATCCGATTGCGCGCGCAATTCTTGCAAAATCTTTTTCATCAGTGGTGAATCCAGCATCTCTGCCGGGTTCGGCGGAAGGGGTCCGCTCGTGATCACGCGCAGGGTCGGTACACCGGTCGGTTGCAAAATGCTGTCGAGCGGCGGCGCGTCGTCGAGGAATAAACTGCTCAAGCCGGCGCTATTGGCAAAACCGAACAGTTTGTGGATCATCGGTCGGCGCAAGTCCGTGTCCACCAACACCACGCGCCGCCCGCCTTGCGCCATCGTCACGGCGAGATTTGCGGCGGTCGTCGTCTTGCCTTCGCCGGGTCCCGCGCTCGTCACGACGAGCGCGCCGGTCGGGTTTTCGATTCCACTGAAACGCAAGTTGGTGCGCAGGACACGGTACGCCTCGGAGATCGGCGAGCGCGGATGCTTGAACGTGATCAGTTGATCGGGCGCTTGGCGAATGCCGGCGATGCGCGAGATCGCGCCCAACGTGGACGCGCCCAACACGCGTTGCGCGTCGTCCGCGTCCTTGATCGTGTCGTCGAGATATTCGAGCAGGAACGCGACGCCGGCGGCAAGCACCGCGCCGGCAATCGCGGCGAACATGACGTTTTGCGGAATGTTGGGGCTGACCGGCGATTTCGGCTCTTGCGCCGGCGCGAGCACGGTCACGAACAAGTTCGAGCCGGTGAGCAGTAACTGGGAGAGCGACGCGTAATTGCGTTGCCAGTCCGCGATTTTCGTTTGGAGCACCGCCGCACGCCCGTTGAGGTCGTTCAGTTTGACCGGATCGTTTTCAATCGCGGCTTGGCTCGTCAAGGTCGTCAGCGATTTCTGCGCGGTTTCGAGTTGAATTTTGATCTGCGCGAGTTGCGCGGTGACGAACGCGCGTTGTTCTTCAGATTGACGTTGCTGCGTGCTGATTGGGCCCTGTAAAATGAGTTGCCGCGCCACTTCGTCCGCAATCGTTTTGGCTTGCGCCGGATCGAGATCTGTCACGCTGATCTGCACGAGTTGACTGCCCGCCGCTTTGGCTGTGACCTTGAAGTACAAATTCTGCCAGGGTTGGGGCCATTGGATCGCGTCGGCAGTCGCTTGCAGGATCGCCGGTTGCGTGGCGAGCAGAGCATACGCCGCCGCGAAATTCGTCGCCGATTGCACGGCGTCCACGTACGGATTCGGATTCGGCTGATTCTGTCCGACGAGCACGGTCGTCTCCGCGCGATAGACCGGGCGGATTTGCAAACTGTAATAGTAACTCGACCCGGCGGCGAGCGCGCCGAGCAGAATCACTAACCAGAGCCATTTGCGCGCGAGCGCAAAATACTGTCGTAGTTCCACATTTACCTCAGTTCAACGAGCGTTAACGGGTAGATAGCGGATAGGTAACGGATAAACGGATATACACGCACGTCACTAAAACCGGTTGTTTTTCTTTGCGGTTTGGCGGTTGGTGTTACTTCTGCGATGCCGCGTTGCCAAACGCTAGCGCGAGCAAGAGCCAGAGCACAACGCTTGATTTCGCCGTGCCCCACATTGCCACATCGCCCAAGCCGTGCGCCAGTACGACGACGAACGCGGCGAGGACGCCAATCGCCAAATGTTTTTCCGCATCCGCGCGATACGCGCGCCAGGTCGCGCGCCACGCGTAGAGCAACAATGTCGCAAACGCCGCGACGCCGCACACGCCGGTATCCAACGCAACTTGGAGCAAGAGATTGTGCGCGTGTGTCGGCGCGATGCCCGGCGTTGCCGGCGTGTGGGGCCACGCCGTCGGCGCGATGCGCACGTACGCGTTCAGCCCCACGCCGACCCAGGGCGATTCGCGGATCAGGTGAATGGACTGCGCCCAAATATCCTGCCGCATCAAAAACGTGCCGGGCACGGGCGTGCTAATCGCATCGTGAATCCAGGCAGACACGCCCCAAATCTCCGCGCCGCTGTTCGCGTACCACGCGCCCACCGCCGCGAGCGGAATCAGCGCGAACAACGCGGGGCGGTACAGCATCGCCCAGACTGCCACGCCCAACGCCAGCGCGAACAGTGCGCCGCGCGATTGCAACAGGATCGTGATCGCGATCAGCGGCGCGAGCGCAATCGCGCCGAGCGCGCGCGACCAGCGCTCGCGGCGCAGTGCCAACGCCAACGCGATGGGCACGATGGGGGCAAGCGCGCCGGCGAGAATGTTCGTGTTCGTCGTTTTGGGTAACCGTGGTTCCCATTGTTTGTAAAAATCCGTCAAGCCGAATAATTTTTCGGAACCCCAGTTCGCGGTAAACGGCGCGATGACGGCGAACCCAACCCCCAAAACGACCAAGACCATCGCGCCGCGCCACAGATCTTCCGGCGTCTGCAAACGATCCAGCGCGACGAAAAACACCGTGACGCCGGCGACCACTTGCGCGGCGGTGATCACTGCCAAGTCCGGCGCGGGCGAAATCGCAAACCCGATAGCGGTCAGCGCGAGCAAGATCGTCAGCGGCAGGTTCGCGCGCGAGACGGGAAACGGCGCGCCCAGCGCGCTCCACCGGCAAAGCCACACGCCGAGCGCGGCGACAAAGCCCACGCTCATCAGCGGCGAGGGGAACCAGAGCAGACCGACAATCGGCAAAACGATCCAAGGCGCAACCCGCGTGATGGCGCGCGCGCCGCGCTGGATTACGCCGATGGCGCAATCTCCTTCAGCGCGCGCCGCGTCGCCGCAACGACGAGATCGATCATCGCATCGCTCATCATCGGAAACAACGGCAGTGTCACTTGGCGCGCCGCCACCGCTTCGGTTTGCGGCAAGGCAACGTCGGGGTACCGTTTGCGATAGTACGTGAACTGGTGAATTGGCGGGTAATGGATACTCGTCTGCACGCCCTCGGCGCGCAAGCAATCCATAAACCGTTGCCGATTTGCGCCGGGCGGCAACAACACGGGAAAGAGGTGATGCGCCGATTGCGCGGGCGCGTCGCGGAAGGGCAGCTCGAGCGCGGTGTCTTGCAAGCGTTGCCAGTACGTTTCGGTGATCGCCTGGCGGCAGAGATTATCGGCGCGTAGCTTTCGGAGTTGCGCCAAGCCGAGCGCGGAACGCAGTTCGTCCATGCGATAGTTATAGCCGAGTTCGACCACGTCGTAGGTGTACGCGTGCCCCTGGTGCCGATCCCAGGTCAGCGTCGTCATGCCGTGCGAGCGCATCAAACGCACGCGTTCCGCCACATCGTCGCGGTTCGTCACCAGCATCCCGCCTTCGCCGGTCGAAAGGTTCTTGTTCGAGAAAAAACTAAAGCACCCCACGTCGCCCCACGCGCCCAACGCCTTGCCGTTCAACGTTGCGCCCGGCGCGTGCGCCGCGTCTTCGACGACCGCCAGTTTGTAGCGCGCGGCAAGTTCCATAATCGCATCCATCGGGCACGGATAGCCGCCGTAATGCACGACGGCGATGGCGCACGTGCGCGGCGTGATTTGTTTTTCGATAGCGGCGGGCGCGAGGTTGAGATCGTGCGCGCCGAGAATATCGGCAAAGCGCACCTCCGCGCCGGTGTAGAGCGCGGCGTTCGTCGTCGCCACGAACGTGAGCGCCGGCGCGATTACCTCGTCGCCGGGACCGATGCCGAGCGCGCGGTACGCGAGATGCAACGCCACCGTCGCGTTCGTCACCGCAAACGCGTGCTTGACCCCAACGAGTTTCGCAAACTCGGTTTCAAACTCCTGGGTCACCATGCCCATCGTGAGCCACCGGCTCCACAGCACGTCGAGCACGGCGTGTTCTTCGTTCAGGTCATAATGTAAATCGGCTAACGGTACGCGCCAGTTCATAAATTCTCCCCCCAATCCTTGCCAGTTTTGCCTGCAAGGTCTATGCGGCTTCGCCCAAAATTTCCGGCTTGAGCGTTTCGAACTCGCGGATCGCTTGCTCGTAATCATCCGCACGGCCCAGGTCTTGCCAGTAGCCGTCGAAGGGATAACCGACGACGCGCTCTTTTTGTTCGAGCAAGTGGAGAACGAGATCGGGAAAATCGAAATACTTGCCGCGCGGAATGTAGGTCAGCACGCGCGGCTCAAACACATAAATTCCCATACTCACGTGAAATTCGTACGTCGGTTTTTCGATATAGCCGATGATGTCGTTGCCGCCGTTGCGTTGAATCACGCCGAGATCGATCTTGACCTGGCGGCGGTGCATCGCAATCGTCGCGACGCCGCCCTGCGCGCGATGAAATTCGATCAGCGCGCGCAAGTCGAGCGTGGTCAGCACATCGCCGTTCGTCACGAGAAAAGTTTGTTCGAGATCGCCGACAAACGCGAGTGGTCCCGCCGTGCCGAGCGGTTGCTCCTCGTAACTGTAGCGAATCGGCAAACCAAAACGTTCGCCGTTTTGAAAAAACGCTTGCATCAATTCGGCGAGATGACCGACGGTCAGCACCACTTCGGCGACGCCGGCGCGCTTCATTTGGCGCAACAAGATTTCCAAGATCGGCAAATCGCCGACCGGCATCATGGGCTTGGGCAAAATTTTTGTATACGGCGCAAGACGGGTTCCTTTTCCCCCCGCTAACACAACGGCTTTCATCTGTTCCTCTTTTTCCTAAAAACTAGACTCGTTTCAAACCTGATACTCGGCTGGACGATAGAGCGCCAGATGTTCCGCAATCCAATTCACCGTAATTCGCAAACCCTCTTCGATCCCAACGCGCGGTTGCCAACCCAAAACCTGGCGCGCGCGCGAATTGTCCGACAATAGACGTTGCACCTCGCTTTTCTCTGGACGCAACCGCGCCGCATCCAAAACGATTTCCACCGGCTTGCCGACAAGCGCAATGATCTGCCGCGCCAGATCGCCAATCGTAATTTCCATCCCGGCACCCAGGTTGAACGTTTGTCCTTCGACGCCCGGCGTTTGCGCCGCGCACAGAAACCCGGCGACCGTATCCGCGACGAACGTCAGATCGCGCCGCGCGTCGAGATTGCCGAGCCGGATCACGTCTTGCGTCAACGCTTGGGCGATGATCGTGGGAATCACCGCGCGCGCAGATTGGCGGGGACCGTACGTGTTGAACGGGCGCACCGTCACCACCGGCAGATTGTACGCGCAGTAAAAACTTTCCGCGATCTTGTCCGCACCAATCTTGCTCGCCGAGTACGGCGACTGCCCTTGCAAGGGGTGCGTCTCGTCCATCGGCACGCGCAAAGCCGTACCGTATACTTCGCTCGTCGAAGTGTGCACGACTCGCGCTACACGCTGTTCGTGCGCCGCGAGCAGAACGTTTAGCGTGCCCACGACATTCGTGGCGACGACCTGGGCGGGATGCGCGTATGAGTACGGAATCGCGATCAGCGCGCCCAAGTGAAAGATCTGCGTCGTGTCGCGCATAGCGGCGCGCACCGCCGGCAGATCGCTCAAATCGCCCGTGACGATTTCGACCCGACGCAATACTTCCGGCGGCAAGTGCGCGAGCAAGCCGGGATCGCCGCGCGAGTTGTAACGCACAAACGCGCGCACCTGCGCGCCGCGCAAAACGAGCGTCTCGACCAAATGGCTGGCGATGAATCCGCCCGCGCCGGTGACGAGCGTCGAACGTCCTGCCCAAAAATTTTCAATCATTGCGGCGCATCCGTTCGCGTTGCCAATCGCTCGGCGCGCCTTGGTCGCGGAGCAGGCAAACCTGGCACACATCCAACTCGCGCACGAGACGATTGGGCAACGGCGCGGCAAGGTTGCGAAACTCGACACTGTCCGCGCGCACCTGGTTCAACGCGCCGAGAATATCCGGCGCCATCACCAGGCGTGCGTTCGCGTTCGCGCAAATTTCGAGCAGACGGATTCGCTCGACGGCGTTGATGTTGTGAATCGCAAATACGATCATCCCGATGTCGTGTTTGGCGACCAACCGCTGAATATCGCCGCGCCGGCCGAGCACGCTCACGCCGCTAATCCGAATGCCTTGCTTGTAGAGATCGTCGTCCGCAAAACCGACGATGTGAAACGCGCCGGCGCTCGGACCGTTGCTCAACAGCCACGCCATAAATTGGCCCGCATAACCGCTTCCCACGATCAGCACGCGTTCGCGCGCGAGTTGCGCGCCCGCGCGGCCCTGCGCCCAGCGCACCAATGCACCGCTCACCAAGCGCGTGCGATAACGCAACATCACGAACCCGCCGAGCGCCAACGCCGAAGCCAGGATGATGACGCCGGGCGGCAACGCCAACGCGTCGCCGACGACTTGATTAAGCGCGAACGCGACAAAGCCCGCGAGCGCGGCCGCAAAGACCAAGCCGAATGATTCCGCACCGCGCGCTTGCGACCACGCAACGCGGTACATTCCGAACACCGCGGCGGTTAAGCTGAACAAGAACGAAAAGCCAAACGCAATGAGGATCGCATTCGGCAGACCCAGTTCGAGCGGCGCGAACACGCGCGCGATGCCGCCCGCCAAGCCAATCGCCGCCAGCGTTACGACCGTGTCCACGACGAACCAATTGACATAGCGGCGCGCGAGCCGACGCAACGGTCCAAAGATGAGCAATTCTTCCGGCGGTGCGAACGTGCGCCACTGCGGGAGCAAGACCATCATTGTCCAGAACAACACATCGAGATCGAGAATGAACGAGCGATGGCGGACGTAGAGTTGATCGAGCCGGAGTTTGCTCGGCAAAATGGATTCGAGGTACGTTTCCATCACCGAGCCGGCGCGCAACAACGATTCCTCGTTGCGGTACTGCACCGATGCCGGGCTGGTGATCCCCGGGCGCACCGAGAGCACCTCGCGGCGCACCTCCTCGTCCCAGCCCACGACAATGTCCGGGTCTTCGGGGCGCGGGCCGACGAGCGACATTTCGCCGATCAGCACGTTCCACAATTGCGGCAGTTCGTTGAGTTTCGTATCGCGCAACCAGCGTCCGAGCGGGGTAACGCGCGGATCATCCTGGGCGGTGACGCGGGGACCCGCGTGCGCGGCCGGCGTCTCGCGCATCGTGCGAAATTTGAGGATGCCAAAATTTTTCCCGTTGCGCCCAGCGCGTTGCCCGCGATAAAAGATGGGCCCCGCGTCGTCGCGCTTGATGAGCAAGGCGACGAGCGCGAGAAATGGCGCGAGCGCGATCAGTCCGACGCACGCGGCGATGATGTCGAACGCGCGCTTGACAACATGGTCGAGCCAAGCAAACGACCATTTCGAAAACGGCATTTGAGAAAAATGGATGCTGGAGAAAGTTTGCGCTTGATTCATCGGGGAATTTTAGATTTCAGGTTGCTGATTGCAGATTTGCGCCAGAGCAAGTGAGCGAAGGGTCTCCAGTTGTGGTAAAGATTCTTCGCTTCACTCAGAATGACATCTTGAGCAATCAGTTGTTTTTAGAGATGAGGGCTAACCAATGCGTTCGCAAAAAAGAGAATTGATTCAACAGCTCGCACGCGAACCAGGAGCGCGGCGCAACCCAGCGCGCGAGCGGCGGCGCGAGCGTCACGCGTTGCAAGTGATAATCGCAGTGCGGAAACAGCGTTTGGATTTCTGATTTTTCGATGCCGCGCGTTTGTGGATTCGTCGGGTTAAACCGGTAATCGTACCACAGCACTGCGCCGCATGGCGCGAGCACGCGCAACATTTCGGAGGCGATGCGGCGGCGCAAGTCATCGTCGAGGATCGAAGTGAACACGGTGAATTGCAAAACCAAGTCGAACGCGCCGTCGGGGTACGGTAACATCGCCGCGTTGCCGCAGGAGAATTGGAGCGCGCTAAATTTTTCGCGTCCCTCGCGCACACGATCGCCCAGCAAATCCACGCCGAACAAATTACGCTCGCGCGCGCCGTAACCCAGGAATTTGACCAGTTCGTTCCCGCGGCCGCATCCGACATCGAGGATTCGCAACGCGTTCCAATCGCCGTGAAGATGTTGCGCGAGCAATTGCGCGATGGCGCGGTCGCGTTCCTGGGTGATGAACAAGTTCGCGCGGTTGAACGGCGAGTACCACGCGCGATAACGCGGGTCGTGCGCGCGCCGGGCGTACTCGGATTTGAGGCGGGCTAGGTCGTCCATTGGCAACGTTTGTCGTTTGTGCTATAATCTGCGGCGGAGGTGATCATTATGGAACTCGAAGCGTATTTCAACTTTCTCGCGCCGAACGACATTCGGCTAAAGGGAACGCGCGTCGGCATCGAAACCATTCTCTACGACTACATCTACCGCAGTCGTTCACCCGAAGACATCGTGGCGGAATATCCTTCGTTGACGCTCGAACAAGTTCACGCGACGATCACGTACTATCTGCACAACAAAGAACAGGTAACGGCGTATCTCGTCAACTGGCTAGAAAGTTTCGAGCGACGATGGCAAGAACAGAATCGCAATCCCTCGCCCGCGATCCTGCGCTTGCGGCGCATTGCCGCCGAGCGTGAAGCCGCGCTGGATCAAACGTTGTGACCGGAGGTCACTTCAGTGATAAAATATTTGTTGGATGTGAACGTCGGCGAGAATCTACGCAAGGGCTTGCGCGCGCGCTATCCCGATATGGTCGTGTGGCGGATGGGCGAGCCAACGACGCCGCCCATTGACACGCAAGACCCCGACATCTTGTTGTGGTGTGAAGCGCATGATTTCACTTTGGTTACGAATAACCGTGGCTCAATGCCCGACCACTTGCGCGATCATCTTGCGGCAGGACATCATTTCCCCGGTATGCTTATATTGAATCCCAAAATGTCGCTTGCCGATACGATTGAAACGTTGGCACTCATCTGGGGCGTGGCGCGACCGGACGAATACGCCGATCAGATCACCTATCTCCCGCTCCGCTAATCCGTTCGCTGTCGCGCGGCGATTGACTCAGACCCGCAGGGTTTTCTGCGACCCGGCGGGTCTTGCTTTTGCGAAACCAAACCGCGCAATGCCGGCGAGAAAGCCGGTACGCATCGCACACGTGCGTGCGCGTTGACAAACGGCAAGACCACTGGTATAGTCGTGTTGAGCGCTGAAGTTTGCGTGAAAGGAGTGGGCAATGTCTCTCGTATCCGTACCTGCCGTGTACGACGGAAAACAAATTCGATTGCTTGAAACAGTGCCGGTCGTTAGACCTTACCGTGTACTGGTGACGTTTTTAGAGCCAGTTTCCGCAGAACCACGGCGACCTATGGATATGGCTCGTTTTTGGGCTTCGTTCGGCGCTTGGCAAGACAGCCGACCTCTTGAACACACTTTGCGCGAGATTCATGCGACACGTCACTCCAAACCCGAGCCACCCAATCTATGAAATTCTTGCTGGATACGGACACTTGCGTTTTCTGGTTGCGAGGTCAGAACACGGTGCGTGATCACATTAACCAGAATCACTTTGCCAGCATCGCCGAATTACGTTTGGAGAACTGGGCGGTCAAGTGATTAGCGGTTGTCCTAGACCCGCAGGGTTTTCTGCAACCCGGCGGGTCTTGCTTTTGCGAAACCAAACCGCGCGATGCCGGCGAGAAAGCCACACCCGTACGCCAAGTGCATCGTCGCAAACGCGAGCGGGAGGAGCGGCACGTATCGCCAACCTGCGCGCGCGGCAATCCAAAGTGAAACAAACAGGGAGACGAACAAGTAGGGCAGTAGGACAGTGAAAAGAAACAGTGGCGAGCCAACTAGCCAACCAAGAACTAACGAACTAGCCAACGCCAGCACAAACGCGCCGGGAACGAGATGCCGGAATGACGCGGGGCGACGATGCTTTTGAATCACGCGCACTTTCCAAAAGCCGTACTCGAAATACTGTTTCCACAACCCGCGCAAAGTTGAACGCGAAAAGTACGTCGAGCGAATTTTGGGGTCGAGCCAGATTTTGCCGCCGGACTGGATCAATCTAAAGTTCAACTCGTCGTCCTGGTTGCGCACGAGTTCTTCGTCAAAGAGACCGATGCGGTCAAAGACCTCGCGGCGGTACGCGCCAAAGGCGAGTGTATCAACATAGCCAGCAGTTTGCGCGTAACGAAAGACTGCATTACCAACACCGAATGGAGAGCTTTGCGCTAGGGCAATAGCACGCGCGATTTCTGTCTCGCCGACCGTCAAGATTGGTCCACCAACACAATCTGCTTGGATATTGGCTAAACCTTCAACACATCGTCGCACATAATCCGATTCAATGACCGCGTGCCCATCCACGCGAACGATATTTGAGCCACACGCCGCGCGGATTCCCTTGTTCATTGCAGTGGGAACAATGCGTTGGGGATTGTCGAGCAATCGTACACGCGCATCGCGTCGTGTAAATTCGGTTACGATTTGGCGTGTGCCATCATCGGACATACCGTCTATGACGAGAATCTCCATTTGCTCCGCAGGATAATTTTGCGCGAGGATGGATTCGAGTGTGCGGGCGATGTGACGTGATTCGTTGCGAATGGGGAGGATGATAGTAACAAAAGGTTCGTCCATTACATCGCTTGTTCTGCCACATGGGAGATGACTGCGCGAAACTTTCCTGTTGGTGTTCGTGCAATCTCGCTTACCGGTTCCACGATTACATGAACACGCACACCGAGCCGTTGTTGAACCCGGTGAACAATATCGCGAATGTCGGCATCATCAAATCCTTCCGTAACAACAACTTTGACTCGGATTTGCTCCAACGATTCCTGAATGATTTGACCTTCACGTATATGAGGTTGATTGACAAAGATACCATGAAAACGCACCATTTGCCGTCCATCTGGTCCAACCACAACATCTTCAATACGTCCTACAACTTCTTTGATCACCGGCATACTCCGACCACAAGGACAAGGTTGCGAATCCCACATTGCCAAATCGCCAAGCCGATAACGAACAAACAGCTGATAGGTTCGTGCAAGACAAGTTGTAACGACTTGACCGACTTGCTCCGGTTCGCAGGGTGCGCCATCCGAATTGAGAATTTCTACCACGCCCCAATCTGGACTGGTATGCAATCGTCCATATTCACATTCACTCGCAAACAACGCATTTTCGACCGTACTATATTCTTCATAGACCCGACACCGGTAAGCCAATTCCATTACCGAGCGCATTCCCGGTGTCACTTTTTCACTTGTGGTAACAACTGCTTTCAGCGGAGGAACTCGCAAGCCTTGTTCGGTGATAAACTTGGCTAGGAGATAGTAGGAGACAGCGTACCCGGTCAGCCATTGAATCTGATGCTTATGCAATGCGCTTACATAGAAATGCGCGGTGTCTGGGCGTAAATGGAATGGCGAAAAATAAACTTGACGTTCAACCGCATTAAACCGGTAATATGGTCCTTGACTCTCGGGATTGGGTTCAACCATCCGACCAGAAAATGTGGCTCTGGGCATTGAGAAAGAAACATTAGCCCATCTTGCCGAGCGCACTTCGCGTAATGCCATCGAGTTACGAAACTCTTGAATGTTCCAGTATGTAGCGATGGGGGTGCCGGTTGAGCCACTAGTATGAAACACCAAAGGGCGACGCAGTTTCAGATCATCGCGAACGAAAGCGCGCGGCGCAGAGCGAATGGGTTCTTTATCAAGTAGAGGCAGATCTTCCAATCGCCCTTCTATAGCCGCCGCTTTTGTGCGTGCATCCCAGTCTTTTCGATAGTATGGAACTTGGGTAGCCGCAATATGCAACAATTGGCGCAAATGCTTTTGTCGGAACGCTCGCCAATCTGCCGTGGTAAAGCGATCTCGTTCGGTAAATCCTTTCACATATTGCTGATAATTGCCGCCGAATCGTAACCAGTACCAGTAAAGACCATAGATACTTACGACTCCATGCTGTGCCCAAACAGGTAGCTGACTGTACAATCTATCGAGGTGTCCCATTATATTGATGATTTCGCCCAAACAGATGGGGTTGGAGTTAGCCAGTTGCTATGTTATCCACGAGCTCTAGCAATTCATTCCTTCGTTTCTCGAAAGGGAATCTAGCCAAAATGCGTTGACGCGCTCTACTTCCAACCGTTCCATCCTGGGCAAGTACGGCGCGAATGGCTTGAACAGTTCTAGGCACATCTTGAAACGGAACATAGATGCCCTCCTCACCGACTACTTCAGGAATTGCGCCTCGTTCTGTCACAACTGGAACACATTCAAAGAGCATAGCTTCTGCTAACGCGCAACCAAAACCCTCGTGCGAAGAAAGTTGGGTGTAAACTTTCGCTTCACTCATCATTTGCCATAACGTAGTGTCTGGCACAAAACCAGTATATTTAATGTTTGCATCGTTGATCTGCCTCAAAAATTCGATCGCATCATCCATCCAGCGTCCCGCCAATATAAATTCCACATCTGGCATTTCTCGGGACACACGCGCGAACATTTCTAATCCCTTGCGATATAATTCGGTTCGCCAAACTGTACCGACCGTTAAAATCATTGGTCGTTTGACACGCGACGATTTTTTTGCGATGTCTCGAAAACCGATTGGGATTACGCTAACTTTAGACGGACGAATGTGTTTATGTTCTAGCGTCTTTGCCAATGAGTATTCAGAAAAAACAACAAATGCGTCAATGAGACGAAAGAGCAAATGCCCAAGCCAGTACCGTCCCTTGTCCCTGAGCCAACCGTGATTGATTTTGTAGATTACATCATAATCTCCACCGGCAATAATAATCTTTTTCCCAAATCGCTTTGCCAATAGAACGGCTGGCAAAAGATGTGCGCTAACCCACCATCCATAAATCACATCACATGCTTTGATTTCACGCGCAAGTGTTGCAAAATAGTGCGGACTAGGCGCAAAGGCAAGTTCCACTACATTATGCGTGGATTGTAGAATATCCAAGTCCATCTGCACAAAGCGCGTTTTGGCATTATGGACAAACAGGATCTTCAATCCCCCAACGCCTTGAGAAAAATTCGCTGACATTGATTTACAAAATGCTCTATACTAAATTCAGTGATGGCTTTTGTCCGCGCTAAATGTCCCAATCGAAACCGCAACTCGGAATTCCCGGCAAGATCGCGTAACGCATTTGCAAGCGCACTAGCATCATTGGGAGAAACAAAGAGTGCGGCGCTATTTCCATTGTCGGAGAATAATTCCTCGATTCCAGGAATTTTGGTGGTTACCACGGGTTTGCCCGATGCCATCGCCGAGATCAAAGCAAGCGGACTGGTATCTTTGGCAATGCTTGGAAAGACATACACGTCCAGTGCGGCAAGCACTTGAGCCAAATCTGTACGATAACCAGCAAATATGACATGCGCTTGCAGATTCAACTGCGCCACCAATTTCCTCAATTCAGTTTCATAATACGCTTCGCTGAACAAGGGTGAACCGACCAAGAGTAAACGCACATGGGGATAATCGTGGTAAATAGCATCCATCGCTCGAATGAGAATGCTTTGCCCCTTGGAGATGGTAAATCGTCCCACGCAACCGACCAGCAATTCATCGGAGGCAATGTTAAACTCAGCACGCACGGATTGCCGATCAATGAAAGGGCTGAATTCGTTTGTATCAACTCCATTGTAGACTACAGAAACACGGGCAGAAGGATATATTTGGGGATGGAATTGATCCGCGATGACCTTGCCATCGGTAATGACCTGGGATGCCAACATTCGCGCACCGAGACTAAGCACGCGCGGATATAATCCTAATCCCCGTGATGGATTGATATAATCCTGGATATGCCACACACACGGAACACCAACCCAGCGCGCGGCTAACCCTCCATAAAATTGCGCCAAAAGTTCCTTTGTGCAAACCAGGTCAGGTTTGATATCTTGGAGGCAACGCGCAAGACGCCGGGCGGCAGGAAAGAACAGTACAACATTGATCAGCAACGCGAGCGGGTTAGTAAAAATACGATTGCCTAACCTTAGTCCGACATCGCGCATCACTGGAATGGGAGTCACCACTACCTGAATACCACGTTCGCGACAACGCGCGGAGAGCATACCTTCAGCGGGACAAACGACAACCGGAGACCACTGAGTTCGGTCAAGATTCTCAGCTAGATAAAGCGTACTGTGTTCCACACCTCCCATTTCCGACGCGCCTGAAATGAAGCAGATGCGAAAGGGAGAACGCCCCGTCATTTCGGACTGTGTGGAAGATTGAGCGTTTCTAATTCCCATAACTTGGCGTGCGTGAAAAAGTCAAACGTCATATTGATTACCGCAATTAGTAAACCGCGATAGCCCGCTGTAAAACCACGTTGCCACACATACGAATGGAGAAAAATTGCGAGAGGGCGAAACACCAGGTGGTACCAATGAAAATGTTTGCCGCGCTTTTTTAATTCATCGGCTTGATAACGCGAGTAACGGTCAATATTTCGCAATTGCTTGCTGATTGAGGTCATTCCATAATGTAGAATGTGATGTTGCAACGTCCCGACTTGCCCCGCCACCTTGACATGAGCATGCACTTCTTTATCCTCAAATCGTCCGATATCGCGACGAAAGAACCTCGTTTGATAATCAGGGTAGATTCCTTTCGACTTGATCCAAACACCCAGGACGTGATTTTTTCGGGGAATTTTGAACAGATCGCAATCTACTGGTGGATTCACCAAGATACTCTCAATCTCTTCACGCAAACCTGGCTCTAATCGTTCATCCGTATCAATTTGCAAAACCCATTCGTGCGCGCATTGCGGGATCGCCCAATTCTTTTGTTTCGCGGATTGGATATATTCGTGTTGGACAATCCGCGCGCCGTACTCGCGGCAGATATCGAGAGTGCGATCCGTGCTGAATGAATCCACCACCAAGATTTCATCTGCCCATTTGATGGATTCGAGACAATCGCGAATAATATCTTGGTTATTAAATGCAGGAAGCAGGATTGAGAGTTTTGCCATTATCTTCTCAGGCAGTGGCTTGGCCTTGCGCCGCTAGATGCGTCAGTTTGTAAGCCATTGCCAGCATAAACCAAATCGGGATTGCTAAATGCACTTGAGCGAGCAACCCCTCACCCGCCAATATGATCATCAATCCACACAACGTCGCAAACACGGCAACCGCGTACCTGCCAGTCCAATCGGAATTCTTTCGCAATTGAAACATCTTCCAAATCAACGTCAACAACCACAGCAGAAATACAATCCCTGCCGGTAAACCGAGGTTGGCGGCGATTTGAATAAAATCACTGTGGACATAACCACTTCCTCCCCACCCCACTCCAAACAACGGGTACTGATAAACCAGATCAAGCGCATCGGAAGCACGTTGCATACGGCTAAACTGGCTTGAATCGGCATACCGCCAATCCCACAGCGATGTAAATCGTTGAAAGAATGCTGATGGCAAGAGTGGCAATACAGCAATTGCACCAACCGCGAGCGCCCAGATTTTACGTTGCATCAATGCGTATGCCATCACTAGTATAAGCGTCGCATAGTAGACGCCTCGGTAGCCACTCAGATACATCGCGACTAGTTGAATTGCGACAACGGCACCATTGAGAATCAAATATCTTCGTTGTCCTTGCGTGCTGTCCAGTAGGTTGTACACGCTCAAACCGAAAAAGGTAAAAATCATCAAGCCCGCGGCGGGGCTACCGTAGAATGCAAAACCGGCGCGCTCAAAATCTCCTTGCGTTGGGGAAACAATCAGAATTTTTGCATTGGAAACCCCGGTCAATGCTTGACTTAGCGCAGGGGTAAAAAAATCCATCCATCCCAGAAGCGACACATAAACTGCGACACCAATCCCAAGCCACATTGCGCGTTCCCATTTAACGCGATCAGTAATAATCCATTGGACGATATAGTAAATCGGTATGATCACCCAAAAGCCCTTCGCTTCGCGTAAAAATAATTCGGCTGATCGGGCGAATGCAACGGCAGTCAGCACGCCTATCCCACTGAAAATCATCAAGACAGGGATCCATCTGGGAATTGAAAAATCCAACCTGACACGCCGTATAATGCCATACAACATAACCAACCCAAATAGCAACCATGCCAACACTTCGGCAGGATGAATGCTAAGGAACGATGTCAAATGAATCGTGCGCCACCCGAAACCGAAAGTGAGAATCCACAGAGCAAATCCAAACCCAATTGTGCGTTCTGTTGGTACAACAACTAATCCGATTGCAACAGCCGCCAGAATAAAGATCACCAATTCACGCGCACCAAACTGCAAAGCCGCTGTCAGCCAACCAACCAGCACAGCGATGATACATACCAACCCGATTATTAGGACAGCCCGCCAGTTAGTCCAGCTACTGGATTCACGGATCCAAATCATTCTGTCTACCTACACCTCATAGTGAGCATTTTCGGGAATTGTGCTCTTGATAATAGCGGAAAAACCGATACCCTTTCCCCAGCGGGGTTAAACGACGATAAGAGTTAAAGGTCAAGTATTGCGCGCCAAAACCATTCTTGAAGCGTTCTACTCCTTCTAATCCGCCACTGGGATTAAAATCGAACCAACGAAATCCATTGCGACAAGCATCCTCTATCATCGTCGCAACGAGTAAATGCGTTGGATGAAAAGACGTATATTGTGAGTGTACTGCCCCATGCCAATAAACCACATGTTGATTGTGGTACAAAGACCACGCGCCTGCTATAACCCGACCTTGCAAACACGCAATCCATAATTTCACTGTTTTTCCATATTCGCCCAATTGGAATAAATTATAAAACAGTCCTATCGGGTAAAACCCACTAGCTTGATCTCCCCATCGCTTTATTGCGTCCTGGTAAACCTTGAAATACGCCTCAACTTCATCCCGGCAAGAAGCAATTTTTACTTCCACCCCATTTTTCCTAGATACCGTGATATCTGCGCGGTGACCTTTGCTGAAGGATTTCCGAATGAGGTCAAATCCTTTGGTCAGATCAAGAACCTGCGTGAAAATGGAGCGTTGAATACTGTTTGGATGTCCGATATAGTGCAAATATGGATTGCCATATAACACGACATCCGAAAGACTATTTACCAAAGACCAAATCGAATGCCAATGATTTTCTTCTGCCGGCTTTAGCAGTATGGGGCCCCCATAAACTCCAGGAAGCATTGATTCGCTATACTGTGCCAATGGGCGAAAAATTTTCGTGGTCATCAAAGGCATCACCATCAAGTTCCCACCAGAGAATTCGATTGCGATGGGAGAAGGTATCCATCGCGGAAACGTGAGATTGAGTACATTTGCCCAAACTGGTGTATGGAAAAAAGTCGCTTCTTCACATCCGGTTGCAACAAGATTCCAGATCTCGTTCAGAGAATCTTTTTCTACACGCCGCCAATTCAATTGCATGATTGTGCCGGAAACTGTTTGATCTCTTTAGCAGGAACGCCGCCATACAACGAGTACTCATGGACATCTTTGGTGACAACCGCGCCTGCGGCGACAATGGCACACTTGCCTACTGCTACACCTTCTAAAAGCGTTGCACATGCCCCAATGTACGCGCCAAGTCTAATTATAACTGGGGCTTGCGAGTTTGGAATCACCGCCATCTTCAAAGGACTTTGGGCTACATCCGTGTGAGTCACTATTGTAACTCCCATCGCCAACGTCACACGATCTTCAATCACGATTCTATCTTTCAGATCAAGAAACAAGCCGCGACCTAGGTAAGTATGATGACCAATACAAAGATTAGAAAAAGGTTTTTGATCCCTATCGGCAAAATTATGAAAAATAATTGGTGGAGTAATTGTCACGGCATCGCCAATAGTCGCGCCATAGAAGCGCAATCCATAAACAACAAGACTGCCTGGCAGTACCCAGCATAGCCGATTGAACATTTCCACAGGCAGTAAAGCGAGCATTACCCTCAAACCAATCTTCAGTATGCAGGACAGAAACTGATAGAGCAAGAAATTTCTCCGTTACCGCAAGTCCCCAATGATTTTTTGCTGAACCATTCCAATTCTCCACAGGAGATCGCTCAAAAATAGAATTGGAATAGCCAAAACTTTATCCACAAGTTTCTCTAATCTAGTTCCATAAATAAATGGCTCATAGAAAATCGCAACAACAAAATTGATTGCCTTCAACCAGTCTTTGGGGTGGTGTAAATGGTGTGGGTATACGCAATACATCGCTTGCCACTTTAGCCGCACGAGGTAATATGCGCGCCCGTACATATAGTGCTGGTTCAAAAAGCCACGCAACGTAGGGCGATGATGATGCAGAACTTTGATCGCCGGATCATAATAGATTTCATAACCCAGTTGTTTTACGCGCCAATTGTAATCCACGTCTTCGCCGCGAAACAAGGTTTCATCTTGCGCGCCGACCTGTTCGACCACCGCACGCTTATAGGAGATATTCACTCCCGGCAGGGTTCGCACATTACGCGGCGTAGGGAAAGTGGGAAAGGTCACTTGATCGGCGATACGGCTAATCAACGAATCGGTATCCGCGCTAATCACTGCGCCGCCGACTGCGCCGGTTTCGGGATGTTCGGTGTGGAGCCGTTTCATTTGCGTCACCCAGTCGGGATACACCTCGGCATCATCGTCCGTCATTGCAATAATATCGCCGGTGCAATAAGGCAAGCCCACATTGCGCGAGCAAGCAAGATTCTTGTTGCGCGTCTTGACCAGTTCAACGGCGACCGATGACCGATGACCGATGATGGCATATTCTTGAACAATCTGGTCGGTGCGTTCGTCACCGCCGTTTACAACGACGACCTGGTTCGGTTTTTCGTCAGTGTGCTCGATCAAGGCGCGCAAACATTGTGCAAGCAGTTCGGGGCGGTTATAGGTGCAAATCAAAACGGATAGCATCTCACCCAAGCAAATCTACCGTTGCCTCAAATCCATTTGCTCATGGAGCATCCGATCAAATTTTTCGGCGATGCGTTCCCACGAAAAATTTTCAATGATTGTTGTGCGTCCTGCCATCCCAAGTTGCATCCGCAATTCCGCATTGTCCGCTAGCTCGACCATGACATCTGCTATATTTTGGAATTCATTCACATCCACAATTCGCCCGTTCGATGAGTTCACCACCTCGTCAAATCCGCCCGTGTTGGAAACGACGGCGGGCAAACCTGATGCCATTGCCTCAAGACAAGCAATCGAACCGGCTTCGCCATCTGATAACATCACAAAGATATCGGCGGCGTTATAGCACGGCGGCAAGTCCGCAGTCGTTCCGCCAAATATGATGGCATCGCGCACACCCGATTCCACTGCGCGTTTTTCCAATCCTGCGCGTTCCGATCCTTCGCCCATAATCAAATAACGCACATCGGGGCAGCGCGCACGAATTTGCGGCAATGCTTCAATCGCTCGCCAAGTGCCTTTGCGTCGCTCCAATGCTGAAACGTTCAGTAAGACCGGCGCGCGCTCCGCAATTCCCAGTTTAGCGCGCATTGCCGCGCGCTTTTGGGGATCGGGTTTGAAGCGATTGGGATTAGTACCGCTGGGCAATACAGAAACGGGACGATGAAAAAATTCTGCGCCACGTTCTGCGGTGTATTTGGCATCCGCCAGGATTAAATCAGCGCGACGATGCCAGCCGAACTGTTGATAGGCATGGTACCGATGCGGCGCACTCTCATACGGAAATGTGAGGTATAAAACTAGACTGGGTTTGACAAATGGGGCAACAAGTTGTAGCGCGCGACCTTCGCCAAAATCGGCAAAGAAGGTCACAACGATATCATAGTGTCCACGAACGAGTTCGGCAACGTAAAAGGGAATAATTGTCTTGGCTTCGTAATAGCGAAAGGTAGGAAACTCATGGACGCGCACACGCGGCGCGGGGTCCACCAACGGCTTGCGCGTTCGCCTTGCAGTGAGAATACTTACATCGGAATCACGTTCGGCGAGCGCGTTGGCAAGACTAAGCGTCAACGTCTCCACTCCGCGCGAAAGACGCAAAGTCCAAAAATGGAGAAAGGCAATTTTCACCTATGGTTTTCTACCTGCCGCCAAAATCTGGACGCCCATCCAACAACGTACACAGCGCGGCAAAGGAATGCCTCGTTTTAACATTTGCCCTAAAATGTAAATTCCGGTTTCCACCCAATGCCAGCGTTTGTACCACGGAATCCAAAAGATGGGGAGGGCTTTCCACGGACCAATTCCATCCAAGCGAATGTCAGTCAAGCCCGCCGCGCGCAGATCACTCTCTAACCGCTGTGGTGTATATTCAATCGTCGCGGGTTGATTGATGTATCCTGCCCAGCCAAATCGCCGCCACCAATTCCGAAAAGGATGACCCGTGTGTTGGACAATCACCACTACCCAACCGCCCACCCGAGTCACACGCGCCATCTCACTGAACGCCCGGCGGCGTTCCGCGTCGTCGGTAAAATACTCCAAGACAGCTTGATTAAACACCAGGTCATAGTTGTTTGAATCGCGATGAATCGCCAATAAATTGTCTTGTGTGAACTGAACTCGAATCTCCGGTTGTGCTTGCCTTGCCTTGGCTTCCAAGAGGCGCGCGAATCGAAGCATCTCTTCATTGTAGTCAAATGCTTCGACCACACATCCCAGAGTCGCAAAACTGAGACCAAACATGCCGGTGCCGCATCCCGCCTCCAGCACACGCACTTGATGCGACGGAGTGATTCCTGTATTCGCCAATATTCTCTGAATCCATTCGGAGTGCGTATGTTGGGCAAACGCATGGGGTTGAATCGTTCTGGGATCACACCACGAGAGCGTATCGCCGTGCAGGTATTCTTTCCAGGATTCACCCACCTGACTGCTTATTGGTTTCGATATGGAGTCAACCATTTTCAATCACACTTTTTCCAAGTTCAACAATCGCAAGTATTTTTCGCCCACCCGTTCCCAGGTGAAATCCGCCAGAATCCGGGCGCGCCCCGCTTCGCCCATCTCCCGTCGTCGTTCAGGACTGCTCAATAGATTGATAATCGCTTCTGCGACTTGCGCGCTGTCGGTCGGATTCACCCTCACCCCGCAAGCGGGGCTGGCAACCTCATCGAACGGTGGCTGACACGCGACGATGAGCGGCAATTCCATTGCCATTGCCTCCAGAGGCGCAATGGGTAGGGCTTCACCCTGAGACAGAAGAATGAAAATATCCGCAACGTTGAAATAGAGAAAAACATCGTTGGTCGGGGCAATGAGCTTGACGATTGATTCCAGACCCAAAGCGGAAATCTGTTTTTCCAGTTGAGAACGATACTGTCCTTCACCAATTACCCAGTACTTGATTTGCGGATACGAATTTACAACGTGTGGCAAGGCATTAATAACATGCTGGATACCTTTGCGCTCTTCCAAAGCGGCTACGCTCAACAAAATTTGATCGTAATCATTCAATCCTAAATTCAAGCGGCTAGTTTTTCTTAATGCTTCGTCGCGTGTAAACCGTTTGGGGTCTACTCCGTTGGGAATCACGATACTCTCACGTTCAAGTGATTGTGCAACGCCCTCCGCAACCCATCGGCTAACCGCGACAACCTGGGATGCGCGTTGCGCCAATCCAAAGCGCTGAAACTCGCGATACCGGTGCGGCACTTGGGCAAACGGATATTGGAAGATAATCCCGAATCGTTGATGTCGGGCTAGAGTCAGCGCTTCTGCTTCGCCGTAACCGGCAAAAAAGATCCACGCAAAATCGTACTCGTG
Organism: uncultured Anaerolineales bacterium; assembly: GCA_903825565.1. Lineage (GTDB taxonomy): Bacteria > Chloroflexota > Anaerolineae > UBA4142 > UBA4142 > CAIKBD01. The sequence continues at coordinate 25,133 of CAIKBD010000030.1, forward strand.
TGTCAACATATCCCAAGCGTAAAAGGGTACGATGACTTGAGCCGCATAATAGCGCGAGGTAGGAAAAACATGAACATTCACACCTTGAGCAACCGAGTCAATCTGGATCGGTTCTGACCATTGCCAGGTCAACAAATGAATCTCTATTCCTCGTCGCGCTAATGTGTTTGCTAGATTGAAAGTAAAACGTTCGATGCCGCGCGCGTAACGAAATAGAAATGGGTGGATAAATGCGATCCGCACTGGTTTCAATTCTGCATATACATCGCAATGTATGCGTCAGTCATCCGCTCAAGAGAAAATCGCGCTGCAATCTCACGGTTGCGTAAACCGAATTGGGGTTCGCGTTCAATACGATCTGTAACTTGACGAATGGCTTGGGACAGCATATCTGGTTTGTCTGACTCAACCAGAATCGCATCCGCATCCTGCAATACTTCTGGTAATCCGCCGACGCGCGTTGCTATTACCGGCTTGCCTGCCGCCATCGCTTCGAGTACCACAAGACCAAAAGGTTCTTCACGCGAAGGCACAACAACCAACCGACTGAACTGCATCGCGCGCATAACAAAAGCGCGGTCTCGCGCGCCAAAAAATGTGACCCATTCGGTCAATCCTAGTTCGCGTGCGAGAAGTTCAAGCGCACTACGTTCTGGACCATCGCCGATAAAATTCAAGCACAAAGTACCTGTCACACAATGACATTCGGCAAAAGCACGTAGCAAAACATCGAATCCCTTTTTGGGCACCATTCGTCCTACCGCGAGAATTGTATCGGAAGGTACAACGGTCTCGAAATCCTCCATTGAGATGCCGTTATAAACCACATGCGCTTGGCGTGTAATGCTCGGCTCAACGACCTCTGCCTTGTCTAGCAGATAACGCGAACACGCTGTCACCGCATCAGCACGGCGCAGGGTTGCACGAAACACCCAGCGGTCAAACCAGGTGCCGCGCGGTAAACCTTCGACATCATCACCGTGCAAGGAAGCAACAAGACGAAAATGTATCCAGGATCGAACGATCAGCAAAAACAACGCGGAGGCACTAACAAAATGTAGATTTACTACATCTGGTTTTTCCCGCACAATCTTGAACGACAGACGCGCGAGCGTGACTGGGAAGAAGAACAAACCCGCCAAAAACAAATCCGTGCGTCCACGTTGTAAATCTCTGAAACGGGGGATGAGTAGAAACCAGCGGTGTACCACAACACCGTCAATGGATTCAGTTGCCGGGAGTGAACGCGGATGACGTTGCGTTAGTACTGAAACAGTATGACCGCGTTTTTGCAATCCCTCTGCAAGGGAGCCGGTAACTCGCTCCAAGCCGCCTAGCCGCGGCAGATAGCTTGAGGAAAAAAGCAAAACTTTCAACGATTATGCGCTCAACCTATGTCCAATTTCATCGCTCAAATAGACGACGTGCCGCTACTGACAAATCCACTTCCTACACCCAACACCTACTGACCCCGCTTGGCGAATACTCTTGCGGGGACGCCTGCCGCAACGCAATAGGGTTCAATATCTCTTGCCACAACGCTATTTGCACTTACCACAGCCCCTCGACCAATTTTTACCCCGGGCAAAATGACGCTGTGTGTGCCGACCCACACATCATCTTCGATAACCACTGCCTTTGCTGTAAGCGGTTGTTCGCGGATCAGATGATGGCGATCCTGATAACCATGCATCGCGCCCAAGATAACCACGTACGGCGCGATCTGGACATCATTCCCAATCACGATTGGCGCATCTTTATATCCCGCCAAATCACTGTTAACATTAAGGAGGACGTTGTTCCCAATTTCGAGGGGACCACGCAACGATGCCGCATTGATCTTGCACCGATCGCCAATTTTGATCGGGCCGTGCATTGTCTGAAGCGTGTATAGCCAGCGTGGATTAAAAACAGTCTTTGGTCCCAAGTAAATATCTAGCCCGTAAACATGACGCCACAGCCATAAGTGAAGACGAGTCATGCCTATGTCAAACACTCGTCTTGATGTCTCAATCGAAAAATGTGACCTTCCAATCATACGGTAATACCATGCTCTCTCAGGATTGCCTTAATAATCGGATAGTTAACCATCTCCAATATCTCATCCGTGCTAAGAGTCACATCAAACTCGGTCTCCAAAGCCAGTACCAATTCCAAATGATTCAGGGAATCCCACATCTCAACCGTATCTTTGGAAAGATCATCCGTTACTTGTTCTACCGGCAGAAGGAATAACTCGGATAGCAAGAGAGCAAGCCGTTGCCCTGCCTCCGCGCTCATGCAACCCTCGCCGGCGTAAAGGTGATCCGCTCTCCGTCAGCCCAAAACTCTAACCATTCAGGACAGATAAAGTCATAGTCCGTCGAAATAATCAACCACTCTTCTTCACCATTATCTAGTCGGCTTTGCAACTTGAAACCATGCTTGGCATAAAACCCACTTACTAGGTTGTTTTTTGCCGTGGAAAGATACTTGCCCAAAACCGCCTTTGCCCCCAATTGTTTCCCGACTTGGACTAACCACGCCAAAAGAGCATCCTCTATGGTTCGACCAATGACTCGACAACTCAGCAAAAAATTTTCGATCACCCACCGGTCTTCTTCTAGATGCGCCATGCCAACCCCGACGACGCCATTATCGCCGTAGCGATCAATCACACGCAACGTGTAGATGACAGCATCCTTTCGATTGCTCCATTCCTCCAGTTCGGCTTCGGTATAACGCCGGGTTGTCAGGTTGAATTGATTTGTGCGCTGGGTCAATTGCGCCACACGCTGAATTATCTCAGGGCGCATCCGCTCACAAAACACCCGCATTTCGAGTGAACGATAGAACTCGTCCAGTGACGGCATTTGTTGCCGCAATGCCTCTCGATTTGCGTTCGCTCTATACATTTGGTTGCGCTGCCTGTCCTCCTCCGAAAAAGTTAGCGTATCGAGCTCCCACATTTCGTACAACGTGTCACAGTATCCACTCGGATCAGTCGGCAAATCAAGAATGGCAACTTCGGGCAGTGAGCGCCGAACCCAATCCCGCTCGGCTGGATTATCGTCCACAAACACCATACTCTCCATGCCGATATTCAATTCCGCCGCGATTTCGCGCAGATTGGTTGCCTTATCCTGCCAGTTAATCCGCATTGCCGCGAAATCACCTTCGCGCAAGACCATTTCCGCGTGGTTTTGTAAAACTTGCAAAACGATCTCACGCTCATTTTTACTGTTTAACGCGAGGATCATTCCTCGATGCGCCATCGTCTTTAATGCTCTTTGAAAGTCGGTGAAAGCATTGCCAGGCCAAGTTCCGCCAATACAAATACCTTCTATGCCATCTTCCGCGACAATCCCGCCCCATAAGGTATTGTCACAATCCAGAACCAAGCACTTTTTATTCGCTCCGAATAAACTCCTAAACCATCTGACATAGGTTTGCGCTAGCGCTTCCCAGCCCACTGCGGTATATGGTGATTGGGCGACATAGCCCATGCGGGAATCGTAAAAGTTCTGTCGTCCTACTTTAGCTACCACAGCCGGAAAATCCAGAACGAATACGCTGGAGTACAACACACTGGTATCTATGATCATCTGATTTATCTGCAGAATCGCACGAAATTGCCCTTGGGAATGACCCACATCCACAAGTCCTAATGCAAGGTGATTGGGTCGGTCAAATAGATTAACAAGAATTGGAACCTGGGTTCGCCCTCGTAGACTCTTTAGGATTTGAAGAAATTCCAAGCGTATGCGCTCGATTTCCTGTTCTACTTCAGCCGTCGAGAGACTCAGAAAATCAAACCAGAGCCGAGGTGATACATCCTGCAATCGCCAAGCAAGAACAATCACATCAGGTTGGGATTCCAACAACTCATTCTTGGTTTCTAGGACATATTGCAAAGCAGGTCCATAGCCACTAATCGTCCATTGCATTAGCATCTTTTGACGCAAGCAATGCCAATCCAAGTACAGGTGGAGTGGTTCTATCGTCATCGAACGGAGTACACTGATTTTGATCGGTCGCCACCCGCATAACCCTAGATCCATTTTATGCAACTTCCTAACAAGTTGTCTACGCTCTGTTAGTGACCGTGTTGTATCCATTCGACCAAAAATTTCAGAAGGTGTTGAGAACTCTGGTAAAGTCACAGCCCATAGCCTCCCGACACCGGCAAGAAAGCGCCCGTAATAAACCGCCCTTGTGTCCCGGTCAAAAAAGTGACGACCTCTGCGACATCTTCCGGTTCGGCAATCCGACGCAATGGACTTTGCGCCGCAAATACTAGGCGTTGTCTTTCCGACAAGTGCTTGTTGAGATCGGTGTTGGTTACACCAGGCAGGATCGCATTCACGGTAATTCCCTTTGGACCATACTCGACCGCCAAACTCCGCGTTAGCCCTAGCATCCCATATTTGGCGACTACATACCCAGTTAATTTAGGCGGAGGCAAACTCTGCGCAAAGATAGAACTGATATTGATAATCTGCCCCTTTCCCTTTGCGAGCATTCCCGGGACAACCGCTTGGATACAATTGAAAGCTCCAAGAATTTGGGTATCTAGATGTGCCTGTACTTCCGACCATTCGGTTCTGGCAAAGTCGGTCGGGAAAATAGAACCGCCAGCATTATTGACCAAGACCTGAATATCACCCCACTGTCCATTCAACTCTGCGATCATATTACTGACTGCATTTGGATCGCGCACATCAGCCCACAACGCAATCCCCTGCCCGCCTTCGATCTTGATCATTGAAACAAGGTTTTCTGCTTGTTGCTTGGATTGGTAATAATTCACACCAACAACAAAACTCTCTCTAGCCAACCGTCGAGCAATTGCCGCGCCAATCCCCCGACTTGCTCCAGTGACAAGGGCGACCGGCTTGCGAGTTTCAGTCGGCAAGTCGCCTTTAGTTTGCGGCTCGCTTTGATTAAGTATCGCCCCCGCCCGATCCGAAATATCCTGTTCAATGGATTGGATGTCCTGTTCCCGCGTTTTGGGAGTGAGCAAATTGACATTTGCCTTGCCACGAATCACTAGTCGTCCAATTTGGTTATGTGCGTTTAGTCCAAGTGCTAGAATTCCAGTTGAGCCGGAAATACTTTCGACCGACACGGTTATCCGCAGAACATCACCGATGTAGACTGGTTCTAAGAACTGTATGGATTGCGACAACCATAATGCGCCTGGACCAGGTAGCAGAGTGCCAATCACCGTTGAGAAAAAGGAGGCGGACAACATACCGTGGACCACTCTGCCGGGTAGCCCAAGCTGGGTAGCAAATTGTGCGTCCGTATGTACAGGATTATTATCGCCAGTTAATTGAACAAACTGCTCGACAAGTCCCTCTGTGACCGTACGAACCAGTTCTACCTGGTCACCAATTTTGAGCGGGTGATTCAACATGACTGGTTAGCGATAGAGTTCTGGACGCCGGGATGCTAATTTGAACCCCAGATAAGTAGCCCAGACGTTCAAAATATGAAAACAGGGACGCCACAAATAAATGTCTTGGTCGTTCGTGGGTACCGAAGCAGGAACCCGTTTTGCAAAAACCAGGACTGCATGTTTAGCAAACGAGGCGCTATAAATAAAGGCGGTAGATAGAGCGCGAGCAAAAGAGGGTGGCACAGTATTCAGCCGCATTTCCGCGTCTAAGTATGTCGCGGTCCCGTATCGTATATATTGTTTCAGCATTGATGACAGAGTCGAAACATTACGATGCCTAACCACTGCATTCAGATTTAGACGTACGCCGTAATTCGATGATCTGACCATTCGGTACGCAAGCTCGGTATCGCCGCCAGAAGGAATATCTTGACGAAAGAACCCAACTGCTCGAAATACCTGTTGACGATAAGCGCAATTCGCACCCAATACCCTCAAGCTACTCTTGCCTTCACGCCCCCTTTGACTAAGAAATTCTTGTCCCCAATATTTCTCAATAGTATTGCGCGCCATGGTGGGAAGCACTTCGCCGGCAACGCAACCGATCGTTGCGTCTGCAAATTCTTCCACCAATTCTTTGAGCCAGTTCTTCTCTGCTTGGCAATCCGCATCCGTGAACGCAAATATCTCACCCTTAGCCGCTCTTGCCCCAGTATTTCGCGCTCCATAAGCATTCAGAACCTGGGTCTCACTGAGTAATTTAATCTTGCCGGACTGGGCATAGGGTTGCAACAATTCGACTGTCCGATCCTTCGAGGCGTTGTCAACGACGATGATCTCGAAACAATCTTGAGGGTAATCCTGCGCCAACAGCGATTCGACACAGTGAACAATCGTTGTTGCGCCGTTGTAGACGGGGACAATGATTGAGACAAAAGGCAACTTGGTTTCCATCCGCCATCAACCCTTCGAGCACCCTACCAGACAACTCGATTATTACTGTGGCTCGGTCCCACTCTTCGAGACCAGCGTATCATTGATGATGAGATATTCCAGCGTCGAGTTCAGCATCACATCCATCGCATCGCACGCCCCCATCACAATCGGGAAGCCGTGCAAATTAAATGATGTGTTCAAAATTACCGATTTGTTGGTCAGCCGTGCAAAGTTCTCGATCAACCGATGAAAATCTGGGTAGATGTCTTTCGGCACTACCTGTGGACGCGCAGTGTGATCGTAATTGTGAATACCCGCGACAAATTCCATTCTGCGCTCGGTCGTATCAAATGTGTGCATCATGTACGGCGAAACGCGATGGGGCGGAAGAGACCGCGGAATCCGAATATACTGTTCTGCGCCCTCAAGCAAGAGCGCGGGAGCGAACGGCATCCAAAAGTCGCGTTGCTTAATCATCTTGTTGATGATCGGAATTACTTCATGTGATTTGGGATCCGCCAGAATTGAACGGTTGCCCAGCGCGCGCGCGCCAAATTCCATAGGTCCACTACAACGGGCGACGATCTGCCCTTTCGCGATCAGTGTGGCGGCGGTTGCATCGGGGTCGTCCAATCGTGTAAAGTTGAATTGACTGGCATACTTGGACTTGGCTTCCGCCATATCGAACGTTGGATCGGGACCGAGATTGTAACTGCCAAAGCAAACATCGTCTCCATTTGTTTTAGATGTTTCTGCGTAATGCTTCCAAAGTGTGCCGAAGGGCAGTGATTCGTCGCCGCTCGAAGGAAAGACGTCAAAGTATTCGATCTCTGCAAGTTCGCTGATAACCTTGTTCGCTTTGACGTTCATAAAGACACCACCTGAAGCAACCACCTTGCGAATCCCCGTCACAGCGACTGCGTGCTTGACCCAACGCACGAGCAGGTCTTCGGTGAATAACTGAAGTCCGCCCGCGATGTTGTCGAATCGAATTCGTTTCAGATCGACGGCGAGGCGCGGCTGAATGGAAGAAGTCAGTTCTGGTACCTTGCACCCGAAGCATAGAGGATTTGCTGGATCGAGATCGAGATAGCCGCGAAAAATATCGGCGACGGGTTGCGAATGTTTTTTGTCGCAGTAGGCGGCTAGCCCCATGATTTTGTATTCGTGTTCGTGCGGCGTCATGCCCATGTAATGCGTGACGCGCGAATAGATGTTGCCGATCGAATGTCCCCACGCCGTACTCGCAATCAGGCGCAACCGCCCGCGCTCGCCAATGTAAATATGTGACACATCGCCATCGCCACTGCCGTCCAGCGTCAACACCAGATGCGGCTCGACAGGATTGTGCCGCAAACCAAAGTACGCGCTCGCGGCATGATTAGCGTGATGATGAAAGCGAATGATCTTAGTACGCTCCAAACCGTGCTGTGCAAGATTGTTCTGCATGAGAACGTTCGGATCATTATTCTCGCGCTGGTAACGCAATTTGCGAAGACTCTCGGGGAGGATGGCACGATAGAGTCGGCGAACGAGATTATCTACGTCGCCTTCGTCTATCGGTTCGGGTGAAGCGTCAGCAGTTTGATCGTACCACGCGAGGAAACTTTCTTTGGTGTGGAGCGGACTCTGGAGGTTTGAAAAACCAACGTAATCAATATCGCGCGGCGCGAGGTTCAAGTATCTCAGTGTGAAAGCCAGCGCTTGATGCGGAAAACCCATAAAATTCTTGATGCGATTGACTCGTTCTTCTTGTAGAGCGAAGATAATCTTGCCATCATCTGCTACCACAATTGACGAGTTGATGCCTTCATTAATGCCCAGACCGATCATACGCCTCTCCTATTAGGTCTCATCAGTTTCGTTATCAACGCAGTGCGTCGCTTGTTGCACACAAGTGTTTCGTACACATTCTCAATGACTTGCATTTGCTTTTCACGAGTACCCTTTTCACTCACTATGCGGAATACTTTTTCAACGCGCTCCCGCCGAAGAAACGACTCCTCTGTGAGGCACGAGCGCATAGCATCGGCAAGCGCATCCACATTGCACGGCGGAACGGTAACGGATAGATTTTCAAACGCGCCGCGATAGGCAGGTAGGTCGCTACTGATTACTACGCGCTTACACGCAACGGCTTCAAGCAAGGTTACTGGGAAACCATCGCGTTCGGGATAATTGACGACGATGTCTGCTATCGCATACTCGGCAGGCATTTGCTCGTATGGAATCTCGTCCATCCAATACACGCGCCGATCCAAACCGAGTTCGCAAGTGCGTGCTTTCAATCTCTCTTCATAGCCATCGGCTAAAAGCAAAAAACGCTTGAATACAAGCACGACGTCGTCAAACTGAGGTTGATTGGCAATACAAGCAAATGCTTCCAAGACATGATGGTGCCCCAACAGTGGGCGCAACGCGCGCGGGCTGAGCATTACCCTTGCACACAGCGGAATTCCAAGTTGTTCACGCAGGGCTTGGGCTTGCTCTGTGTAACCAGGTCTGAATAAATTCGTGTCAATGCCAAAATAGAACAGACTCGTGTTCAGTTTGGATCCCGCAAGTATTTCGCATCGCTCCACAACCTCAGGACTATCCGCAGTGATGTGGTCAGCGACCGCCAGCGCACGCGCAATCCGCTGGCGATATTCGCGATCTTGATGATCAGGGTCAAATAGATTATTGATATCCGATCCCCAGCAAGTCAGCACAAGGGGATGCAGACGTGCTTGCGCGCATTGAAACGCGCGATAATCAACCCAGTGAACATGTACAAGGTCTGGTTGCGCGTTCTGCCAGATGAGGCGTAGTTTAGCCAGCTTGATCCAACTGCTTAACCGACTAGTTCCACGCAACCTGGAACGTTCCAACCGCGTAGAAGGCAGAGGAACAAACTTGCATCGTCCAGTTCTTTCCAGCTTGGGAGCGTGCGAATCCACAAATGTGACGGTGTGTCCCGCATCCAACAACATTTGCAGAAAGCGTTGGGAATGGATGGAGATACCGGGGGCAAGGAGGAGAATCCGCAGATTTTGATTTGTAGCAGGCATGAAGAATTAACCGTGACAGATATATCAAGCAAGCTTTTGGTAAACAAAGAAATAATCCCTCAATATATTGTCCAGATATTTCTCGCGTACCGTTAATTCAGTCAACCTAACAGACAAACGTGCCCACCATCTCTTCAAAAAAATGCGCCGGTATTTCCCCAAGGCTATTCTGTCAAAGGTTGAATTATACACATGCACAATTGATTGTTGTCTTAACAAGAATCCGATCTGCAAAAAATCTTTTACGAAGACCTGACTTGGTTGATCAACATACATTTCAACATTGCAAACTATCCCTCTCGGTTTAAGCACCCGATAAAATTCTCGAACGATTTGAGCGTGTGTTGGGTTAGGCACGAGCAAACTGTAACGCAAGACGCCACTAACCCATATCAAATCCACCAATTGGTCCTCCAGTGGCAGATGCACACCATCGATCTGTGCCAAGACAATCCTCCGCCCATTGCATATCGAATGCGCCCGTAGAAGCATACCCGGAGTAATCTCTACACCAATTGTTGTTCCTGCACTTTCGGACAATTTGGGTGTGCACCGTCCTATACCACAACCAAAGTCCAATGCGGTTTGACTCCTGGATAAGAATTTGATTGCAAACTCAAGACAAACATCATGCACGAACGCAAGCCACTTGCTGTGCACCAGATTGTTCGGTGAATAAACGGCGGCTACCCCCTCTGATTTTTCGGCACGCTCTTGCCAACTGGGACCTGTTGTCTGAAAATTCCCTAATTCGTCAGGCATGGGTCTATTTGTTATCCCTAATTGTCATGTCCAACGACATCGTGCACAAAAAAGTCCAGAGACATCGTGCACATTGTTGATGAGATACTCAGATCAGAGTTTTTGATTAACAATAGCATAACCGACCCTTTTCGTTCATACTGTTTCCGTAAGGAGGCAATATGGACGAGAAACACGAACGGCTCTGGCGTCGCAAAGCGATTCGATTGACCTTGCGCGGGGTGCGCCCCAAAGACATTCGGAAACAAATCCCGCGTAGCCGCCGGTGGTTGTGCAAGTGGCAAGTGCGTTATCAGATGTTGGGCTGGCGCGGACTGCAAAGTGAATCACGCCGTCCCCATCGGTGCGCGCATCGTTACTCGAACACCACTTGGCGACGCATCGTTTGCCTTCGGCGTCGTCTCGAACATGCCAAACTGGGTTGGATTGGAGCAAGGGCAATTCAACGTACCTGGGAACGGATGTATCCTGGGCAACCCTGTCCGAGCAAGTCTTCGATCTATGCCATCTTGCATCGTATGGGTGTGTTACGACCGCCACCCAAGTCGGTGGCGTACTGTCCGCGCCCCACCGCGACGCCCCAGTTCGTGTTACACGCGATGGATTGGACGCAACGCTATCTCGACGGGGGTCCCAAGGTCTATGCGTTTCACACGGTGACGATCCCAGACCGTGCGATCCATCAGACCATCAGTCCAGACAAACGGAGCACTACCGCTTGTGGTCATCTCTTGGATGTCTGCCAGCAGTTGGGCTTACCGGATGGTTTACAACTGGACAACGACGCCGCCTTCAATGGCAATCGGAAAGTAGCGCGGGTGTTCAGTCCGTTTGTGCGCTTGGCACTGTATCTCGGTATCGAACTCATTTTCATTCCGTTTGGTGAAGCCGAACGCAATGGCGTCGTCGAACGGCTCAATGGACTGTGGAGCCAAGGATTTTGGAAGCGGCAGCATTTTCGTTCGGTCACGCATGTCCAACGCACCAGTCCGGTCTTTATGCGCTGGTATACCGCTGAGTATCCGCAACCTGCTACGACGGCGACAGGGCAACCGCGTCGTTTGACGCAACGGCAACGGCACGCATTGCCGAACACGCTGCCCATTACAGCGGGACGCGTCCATTTCGAGCGTTTGGTCGATGAGCAGGGCAACATTGCGCTTCTCAATGAGACCTGGCATATTGACCAGCGCTTAG
>CAIKBD010000031.1 GCA_903825565.1 uncultured Anaerolineales bacterium
CTCTCGCTTGCCGATGCGCGCGCGGCGATTGAATTGAACAGTTGCCGCATCATCAACATCAAGCCGGGGCGTGTGGGTGGATTTACCGAATCCAAGCGCATTCACGATTTTTGCGCGGTGCACGGTGTGCCGGTTTGGCACGGCGGTATGTTGGAATCGGGAATTGGGCGCGCGGGCAATGTGGCGCTGGCGGCGTTGCCGAACTTTACGTTGCCCGGCGACATCTCGGCGAGCAAACGTTACTATGTTGAGGATCTAGTCGAGCCGGAATTTACGGTGGACGCGCGCGGCACAATGGCGGTGCCGGCGCAACCCGGCATCGGCGTGACGGTGATCGCCGAGCGGTTGGAGCGCGTGACGACACGGCGCGAAATGTTCGCCTAGCACCTCGAAATTTATGCACACGTTTGCTTTGACAACCTCTCGAATCGCGTTATAATGGCAATGTCGTCAGGCGGTGCGGCTTGGCGTGCGTGTGTATGAAATGCCTGTCCTCATGCGGCAATTGTCGGTGTGAGGCAGGTTTTAATTTATCTCAGCACGGAGCGGTGCAATATGTTCGATTTGCCATTGACAGTGTTAGTCTTGATCGCGCTCGCGTTGGTGTTCGATTTTCTGAATGGCTTTCACGATAGTTCGAACATTGTCGCGACGATGATCGCATCGCGGGCCTTGTCCGGTCGGCAAGCGTTGGCGATCACTGCTGCCGCCGAATTTATTGGGCCCTTTTTGTTCGGCGTTGCCGTTGCCACGACGATTGGGCACGAAGTTTTGAATGATGAGCAGATCAAGTTATCCGTCACAATGTCCGCGTTGGTGGCGGCGATTGTGTGGAATCTCATCACGTGGTATCTCGGCATCCCCTCCAGTTCATCGCACGCGCTGGTCGGCGGTTTGCTCGGCGCGGCAATCGTCGAGAGCGGATTCGGCGTCGTGAAAATGACCGGCTTGACCAAAGTGCTGATCGCGCTTGCCACCTCGCCGCTGATCGGTTTGGCAATCGGCTACATTGTAATGAAAGCGTCGTTATTTTTTGCGCGTCCTTTTCCGCCCAGTATCAACGGTTTTTTCAAACGGACGCAGATCGTGACCGCGCTCGCGTTGGCGTTGTCGCACGGCACGAACGACGCACAAAAAACGATGGGCGTGATCACGATGGGTTTGGTATCGGCGGACGTGCTCGAAACGTTTCAGGTGCCGATCTGGGTGATCGCGTTGAGCGCGGGCGCGATTGCGCTCGGCACGTGGACGGGCGGCTGGCGGTTGATCAAAACGCTCGGCGGCAAGTTTTACAAGATTCGTCCGATTCACGGCTTTACGGCGCAGCTGACGTCGGCGGGTGTAATTCTGGGCGCATCGTTTCTCGGCGGACCCGTCAGCACAACCCAGGTTGTTAGTTCCGCGATTATGGGCGTGGGCTCGGCGGAGCGCTTGTCCAAAGTGCGCTGGGGTGTGGCGGGCAATATCGTGATGGCGTGGATCACCACGATCCCGGTGTCCGCGGCAATGGCGGCGCTTGTCGCTTTGATTTTGAGACAGTGGTTCTAGTTGGTGCGGTAAACTAAGCAAACCTGTCTCACTTCGAGGCAGGTTTTTTTTTCGATGGAGGCAAATGCAATGTTCGACATTCCCTGGGCGGTGTTGTTACTCGTTGCGCTGGCGCTGGTGTTCGATTTTCTGAATGGCTTTCACGACAGTTCGAACATCGTGGCGACGATGATCGCATCGCGGGCATTGTCGGGGCGACAAGCGTTGGCGCTCACGGCAATCGCTGAATTTTTGGGACCCTTTTTGTTCGGCGTGGCAGTGGCGACGACGCTCGGTAACGAAGTGCTCAACCTCAAGGTGATCACCCTGACCATGACGTTGGCGGCGTTGAGTGCGGCGGTCATCTGGAATATTTTTACGTGGTGGCTCGGCATTCCATCGAGTTCGTCGCACGCGTTGGTGGGGGGCTTGCTTGGCGCGGCGATCATCGAAAGCGGCAGTTTCGAGGTGGTGAAACTGGCGGGGCTGAGCAAAGTGTTGATCGCGCTCGTGGTGTCGCCGCCGCTGGGATTTCTGATCGGATATGGGGTGATGCGTCTGGTGTTATTTCTGGCGCGCCCGGCAAAGCCGAATATCAACTTTTTCTTCAAGCGGATTCAGATCGTGACGGCGCTGGCGTTGGCGTTGTCGCACGGGACGAACGACGCGCAGAAAACGATGGGCGTGATCACGATGGGGCTGGTTGCGGCAGGCGTGTTGCCCAAGTTCGAGGTGCCGACCTGGGTGATCGCGGCGAGCGCGGCGGCGATTGCGCTCGGCACGTGGACGGGCGGCTGGCGATTGATCAAAACGCTCGGTGGCAAGTTTTACAAGATTCGCCCGATTCACGGCTTTACCGCCCAGGTCACTTCGGCGAGTATCATTCTCGGCGCGGCATTGCTGGGGGGACCGGTGAGCACGACCCAAGTTGTCAGCTCCGCCATCCTGGGCGTGGGTTCGGCGGAGCGTTTTTCCAAAGTGCGGTGGGGCGTGGCGGGTAGCATCGTAACTGCATGGGTCACGACCATTCCGATTGCGGCAGTTCTGGCAGCGTTGGTGGCGGTAGGGTTGAAACAATTCATACCGTAGCGTTTTCGTCACCAATCTCTCCGCCGAAACAAATGCCGCGCGCTATTTGGCTTTCGGCGGCACGTACGTGGTGTAGCGCAACGCGCTCGCAATTTCTTCGAGCAATTTGACTTCGGCTTCGGTGATCGCCTTTGCGCCAAAGCCCAACACGCCGCCTTCTTTCACCGCCGTCGCCACATCGCCGCCGATTGCCATCACCCACATTTTGTATTCGCGCGTTTCGCGTCCCGTGGCTTTTTTCTCCAGAATATCTGCCGCGCGTTTGCACTTGTCCAGCGCGGTCTGGCGGATGAGCGCGCGGCGCTCTTCGCGGTTCTTGCCCGCGCTCGCCGGAATCGGCGGCTTGTACACGGTCGAGTCATCGTCCAAGCGCAAGATGCCTTCGATCAATTCATTGTTGGGAAACATTTGTCCGGCGTTTGCCATCGCCGTCGCGCTTGCCACGATTTCGTGCATCGTGCCGCTGATATTGCTGTTCGACGCGTAGATCATTGCCGTACCCACAAGCAGAGGCGCTTCTTGCAACAGCCACCACTCTTCGATATTGAAATCGCGCTTGGTTGTCATCGTTTCTCCTGTGCCGAAAGGGTTGTATGGGCGCGGAGTTTACCACAAAAATTCAAAACCGCCAATTGCTATCACTTGCCGATCATCACATCGCCCGGCAAGCCGGCTTTCAATTCACCGCTCGCGTTTGGAATTACCACGCGCACGCTAAAGACCATTTCGGAGCGTTCCTTGCTGTTGTAAATGTTCGCCGGTTTGAATTCCGCTTCAGACGCGATGTAACTCACGGTCGCTGGAAACGTCTTGCCCGGCAAACTGGGTAGGCGCAGTGTTGCAGGCGCCCCAGGTTGGATCGCGCCAAGATTTTGCGCCGGCACGTACACGGTCAGCTCCAACTCGCGCGCGTCGGCAACTGTGATCAGCGGCACGCCTGCGCGCACCGCCTCGCCCGGTTCCACACTGCGTCCGGTGATTGTGCCCGCGAGCGGACTCGCGATCACAAACCGTTTTGCTTGCGCCTCCACCATGTGAAGACTGGCTTGCGCCGCGCGCAACCGCGCCTGCGCGAGCGCAACCGCCTCGGATTGCGCTCCCCGCTTGGCGATCTCCTGCTCCACTTGCGCGATCTGTTTGCTGGCTTGCGCGACCGCGATCTGATTTTCCGCCGCGTGTTGCGCCGCGATCAATTCAAGCGGCCGCGCCTGCAACTCGCGGTACAATTTGAGGGTGCGCTCACTGCCGGTCAGCGTAATCTGCGCGGCGGCGAGACTCGCGGCGGCGGCATCGCGCTGCTTGATCAACATCGCCGCGCGCGTTTTGCCGCTGAACGATTGATCGCGTTCCGCCAACTCCAACTGTTGCTTGACTGATTCGAGCGCCGCTGTCGCGCGCGTCACTTCGCCTTGCGCCGCACGCACCTTTTGTTCGCTCTGATGAACCTGGGTCAAGATGTCTTGCGGCGTGGCAAGCGCGCGCTTGGCGTCGGCGAGCGCGGTTTGCGCCGCTTGCAGCTCGGCGTCCGCTTGCGTGATCCCGGCATCGGCAAGCGCGAGAATACCCGGGCGCGCTTTTTCGTTCACCTGATCGAGATTCGCTTGCGCGGCGCGCACCGCCGCCTGCGCCTCGCTCAAAGTGGTTTTGATCGTCGCATCGTCCAACTCGATCACGGGCTCGCCCGCGCGGATCGCCTCGCCGCGTTGGACGCGCACTGCGACGACGCGCCCGCCCAGTTCCGGCGCGATGCGCGTTATTTTCGTTTCGAGCGTGCCGGAAAAATTGAGCGCGGGCGCGTTCGCTGGCGTCGGCGCGGGAATGTTCACACCGGGCGTCGCGCCAAAGATCGCGCTTGCCGTCATCCCCGGTTTCAGTTGCGCGCCCGGTTGTTTGATCGTCACCTCGACGGCGACGAGTTGCGCGTTGCGATCATCATCCGTCTGCGCGATGCGTCCCGCGAACTCGGCGCGCTCTGCGACGTTTGCCACCACGCCGTCGAATTTGAGCGCGGGCGTTTCGGTCGTGACGAGCGCGTTGATCCCCGGTTTAATTTTTTCGATTTGCGCCATCGGCACAAAGACGCGCAACTTTAAATCGCCGTCCACATTCAAACGCACGAGCGGCGTCGCCGGCGCGATCACTTCGCCTTCGCGGAACGCAACGCGTGTGACCGTGCCGCCGCTCGGTGCGGTGATCGTGTAACGCGCGAGTTCTTGCTCGAGTGTGGCGCGCGTCGCCTTGGTCTGATCGAGCGCGGCGCGCGCCGTTTCAATTTGCGGATCGCTTGCCCCGTCGCGCAAAACCTTTAACGCGGCTTGCGCGGCTTGCACACCTGCCGCCGCGCGATCTCTTGCCGCGCGCGCTTGATTTACGCGCGTGTCGAGCGCGAGTGGGTTGGCGATCTGATCGGACACGTCGCGCAGTGCGGCGTGTGCCGCATTCGCGTTCGCTTCGGCAACTTGGACTGCCGCCCACGCTTGCCACGCGCGATTACCTGCCTTGTTCCATTCCTCGTACGCGAAACGGATACGATTGCCGGGCGAATCGAAATGCAAACGCGCGCCGCTTGGCAAGGTAATGTCTACGCCCTCTTCAAGCATTTTGGTTTGCTCTTGCCAAAAATAATTTTCGAAATCGGCGGCGTGCGCCTGATATGCGGCGGCGAGCAATTGTTGTTGCGCCGCGAGCGCGCGCGCCTCCGCGTCGGATTTCAAAATGCCGAGCGTTTGGGGATTCGCGCGAATCGTCTCCACATCGGCGAGCGCGGTGGCGGCGGCGGTGAGCGCGGCTTGCGTTTGGGCGACACGCGTTTCGGCTTTGCGAAGGTCCTCGTTGCGTGAGCCGGCTTGAATCAGATCGAGTTGTGCTTGCGCCGCGACGATGTTGGCGTCGGCGACTTGGACGCGCAAACGGATCAATTCGTCGTCAAGCGTCGCAAGCAATTGTCCGGGCTGGACGACCTCGCCTTCCTTCACAACGATCTTGACGATGCGTCCGCCAACTTCTGGCGACACATTCAGCGTTTTGCCTTCGAGAAACCCCGTCCATACATTGCCGCTTGACGTTGCCACCCCTGTGGCTTGACACGCCGTCGCCACGATCAAAATGCCGAGCGCGATCAGTCCCTGAATTTTGAATTGCAAGTTGCGAATTGCGAATTGTGATCCTACCATTTTCCCGACCTTAACTGCGCGCGCGCGCAATGAACACATCTTCGAGCGACGGCGGAATGACGAGCAAACTGTTGAGCGTAACGCCGGCGGCGCGTAACGCGTTTTCGATCTGCGGCTTTTGTGCGTTCCAGTCGCGCGCGACAACGTGAATGAGACTACCGTATAGCGCGACTTCGTCGAGATTGTCGAGTGCGCGCAACGTGGCGAGCGCGCGCCCCGGCGCATCGCA
The DNA here is from genome assembly GCA_903825565.1 of uncultured Anaerolineales bacterium. Taxonomy (GTDB): domain Bacteria; phylum Chloroflexota; class Anaerolineae; order UBA4142; family UBA4142; genus CAIKBD01. Next base: position 6,019 of record CAIKBD010000031.1, read on the forward strand.
ATCAATTTCGATTACGTTGCCGTGCATCTGGTTTTGCTTGATGTCGTGCGGCGTGCCGCCGGCAACGAGTTTGCCGTCGTGAATAAACGCCAGGCGGTGACACTGTTCGGCTTCGTCCATGTAATGCGTCGTGACGAAAATCGTCGTGCCTTCGCCGGCGAGGCGATACAGCAAACGCCAAAAATCACGGCGACTCACCGGGTCTACGCCCGCCGTCGGTTCATCGAGAAAGAGCAATTGCGGCGCGTGCAAAATTGCAGTGGCGAGCGCGAGGCGCTGCTTGAATCCGCCAGCGAGATTTGTCGTAAGTTCGCGTTCGTGCCCGGCAAGTTCCACCAATTCCAAAACTTGGGTGCGCCGCGCGATCAGCGGTTTGCCCCAGACGTTGTACGCGCGCCCGTAAAAATTCAAATTCTCGACGACCGTGAGATCGGGATAGAGCGAAAATTTTTGCGACATGTAGCCGACGCTGCGCTTGACCGCGTCGGCGTGTCGCACGATGTCGTTGCCCAGCACCGTCGCCGCGCCGCTCGTCGGATGGAGCAAGCCGAGCAACATGCGGATCGTCGTCGTCTTGCCCGACCCGTTGGGACCGAGGAAGCCGAAAATTTCGCCGCGTGCGACCGTGAACGAAATTTGGTCTACCGCGACGAACTTGCCGAATTTGCGCGTGAGTTTGTCCGCGATAACCGCGTTGGCTGTGTCCATAAAAACGAGTTTCAACTTTCCGCGATCAGTTGCCGGTCGCGGTTTGATGGGTGACGAGCGAGATAAACGTTTCTTGCAAGTGCGGCGTGGTCGCGCGAATTTGCGTGATGCCGATCCCCGCCGCGCGCAAAGCGTGTTCGATCTCCGGCGTGCGTTGGGTCGCCGTATCCACAAAGACGTGCAGGCGATCCCCATACGCTTGCACTTCGAGCACGCCGGGCAGCGGCACGAGCAATGTTTCGGCGCGCGCCAGATCGTCGGCGATGATCGCGAGCAGTTCGCCGCGCACGAGTTGCCGCAATTCGCTCGGCGTGCCCTGCCGAATAATCGCGCCCTGGTACATCAAGCCGACGCGCGAACAGCGTTCGGCTTCGTCCATGTACGCGGTGCTGATAAAAATCGTCACGCCCTCAATGTGCAGATCGCTGAGAATGTCCCAGAACTCGCGGCGCGAAATCGGATCCACGCCGTTCGTCGGCTCGTCGAGAAACAAAATCTTGGGGCGGTGAATCAGCGCGCACGCCAAGCCCAGTTTCTTTTTCATGCCGCCGGACAAGACGCCGGCATCGCGCTCCTGAAACGTTTCGAGGCGCGCAAAGCGGAGTAAGCGTTGAAGGCGCGGCTCGCGTTCCGCACCGCGCACACCGAAAATGTCGGCGTAAAATTCCATGTTCTCGCGCACGGAGAGATCGCCGTACAGCGAAAAGCGTTGCGCCATGTAGCCGACTTGGGCGCGCAAATTTTCCGCTTGCTTGGACGTATCGAACCCGCTGACGCGTGCGATGCCGGCGGTTGGTTTCATCACGCCCGCCAACATGCGAATTGTCGTCGTCTTGCCCGCGCCATCGGGACCAATCAGCCCGTAGATTTCGCCGGGCGCAATGTCGAGATTGATGCCGCGCACGGCTTGCACTTGGCGGAAACGCTTGGTTAAATTTTCGGCTTGGATGCGTCCGGTTTCATTCATACGAATTTGAATTTTACACTTCGGCGCGCGCAAATACAAACCACGCCGCGCCAGTCGCAACGACGGTGAGCGCGAGCAACATCACGACGTGATCGAGCATCATCGGGAGCGTTGCGCCTTTGAGAAAAACGTGGCGTGTGATCGCGATGAAATGTTGCAACGGCGAAACGGTCGCGGCGGCTTGCATAAACAGCGGCATGTTTTCGGTCGGCACGAGATAGCCCGAATACGTGACTTCGAGGATCGCCAGCAAGAACACGATTAGGATCGCTTGTTGTTGGCTGTTCGTGATGATTGAGATCAGCGTGCCGATGCCGATCTCGGCGATGATGAACAAGATGCCGAGCGCGGTAAACAAAAGCAGATTGCCGCGCATCGGTAACGCAAAGCCCTGGATGAGCGCGACGTAGAGAATGAGATAATTAAAGATGCCGACGATGAGCGCCATCAAGCCTTTGCCCAGCATCAGTTCGAGCCGGCGGAACGGCGTGACGATCAGTTGCTCCATCGTGCCGAGTTCGCGCTCGCGCACAAAGCCGACAGCGGCAACGACGAGCACGATTTGATACGTGATGAACGGCAACTGCGCGGTGAGCGTAGACCAGCGAATGAACAAGTTGGGATTGAACGCGTGCTCCACTTTGAGATCGATCCCGCCCGGCAACGCCGCGATGCCGAGTTCGGCGAGCAGTTGTTGCAGCACGTCATTCACCGCGCCCTGAATATCGCCCAGGATGTTGAGCGCGACGATCACGTTCGTGCCATCCACAATGGCGTTCAGGGTGGTGGGCGTGTCGCCGCGCATCACGTCGCGCGAAAAATTCGGCGGAATGATCAGCACCGCGCCCGCGCGCCCGTCGTTGATCAACTGCGCGACTTGCTCGTAACTGGATGTGCGCGCGACGAGCCGAAACGCTTCCGAGTTGTCGAGCGTGCGAATCAAGTCCTGGCTCAACTGGCTTTGGTCTTGATCCCACACCGCGAGTTTGATGCCGTGAATGCCGCCGCCGGTCGCTTCGGCGATTAGCACCAATTGCGAGAGCGGCGCAACGATCAAAAAGATCAGCAACACGCGGTCGCGCCACAATTGTAAAATTTCTTTCCACGCGAGATTGAGAATCGGCTTCATCGCTAGTCCACCTGTTTGCGAAACGTCAGCACGCTCAAAACGAGCGGCACAATGCCCAAGCCGAGCAGGTAGAGCGATTGAATTGCCAGCGCCGGCAAATCCATCCCTTTGAGGAACACGCCGCGCGTCATCTGCACGAATTGCGTCGCCGGCAGAAAGAACGACGCGATCTGCGCGGGACCTGAACGCGTGTCAATCGGCAAAATGATGCCCGCCATGAAAAAACTGGGGATGAAAAAGATCAGCATGATGATCCGCATTGCGGTGCCCTGGCTGGTGAGAAAGCCGGCGATGAGCAAACTTTCACCGAGCGAGGCAAGAAGATAGAGCGTGATGAACACGAGGAGATCGATCAGCGAGCCGCGCAGAGGCACATGAAACCAAAAAATTGCGACGGCGATGGCGACGAGTGCGCTGATCAAACCGAACACCACGTACGGGATCAGTTTGCCGAGCAAGTACTCGGTGGCGTGGATCGGTGTGGTTGCCAGCGTTTCAAAACTACCCAGTTCTTTTTCGCGCGTGAGCGCGAGCGCAATTGCCAGCGACGGTAGGATCATTGCAATCGGCAACAAGCCGGGCACCATTGAAAGCGTCGAGTTGAGTTCGCGGTTGTACCACGCCTGGGTCTCGACGCGGATGAGCGCACTACCGGCGTTCACGCCGAAATTGTTTTGCTGTTCGAACGCGTACGTGCGCTGGCGCAACCCTCCGACGGTTTGCGATGCCGTAACCGAGTCACTGCCGTCGGCGACGGCTTGGAGCGGCACGCGGTCGCCGGCGAGCAAGCGCGTTTCAAAATTCGGCGGAATGATCACCGCAACGTGGATCGCGCCGCTTTGGAGCGCCGCGTAAATGCCGGCGTAATCGCTGACGGTGCCGGTCCGAATCAACTTGCCATCTGAGGTGATGCTGGCAATGTAGCGGCGTGACAACGCGGTCTGATCCAAATCCCATACGGCAATGCGGACGTTTTGCACTTCGAGTGCGAACAAGTACGAAAATGTCAGCAATACGATTGCCGGCGAAAGCGTGACGAGGAATAGGGTGCGTTTGTCGCGGTAAATATGGCGAAACTCTTTGTAGAGGATTGCCCACAGGCGATAGAGTGACATCGCGGGCAATTATATGCCAAAGCGAAGGAAACGCCAAAAACAGAAGACTTGCAAACGGTTTGCTCCCAGTGCTCCTGGAGCCACCCAAAATTGGTGCGCATTGACTGAGCAAGTGACTCTACGCGTCATGGGTAGAAAAATAAAAATTTCCAGTAGAAAACGGTCATAC
>CAIKBD010000032.1 GCA_903825565.1 uncultured Anaerolineales bacterium
CGGTCGAGATACTGTTGTTCCGATTCGCTCAACGGGGGCGCGGAGCCGATTGCCAAAATCGTGCCAATCATTTTGCCGTTGAAGATAACCGGCAAGCCCTGCGCCAATTTTTCCGGCGGCACAAAATCACCGGCGCGGTACGGCGGCACGGGGTGAATCACAAAGCCGTTCGGGTCAATCAAGATGATGGGCACAACGGGCGAGGGGCGCATACCCGGTTCGCGTGGCGGCGGTTGCGGATTGTTCGGGTTTGTCGGGCGCGGCGATTGTTCGGGCGCTTGATTTTTCTGCCGAAAGTAATCGGCAAAGCCAACCCAGGAGCCGCGCGCCTGATAGTACACCGTCACCTCGTTCATAAAATTGCTTTGCGCCTGCTCCATCACGAGATGGTTGAACTCTTGCACGGTGATCCACCGCGCGAGCGCCGAGGCGAACGCCGCGCCGGTCAAACTAATGGCGAGAAACGCGAGCAATAATTTCAGCGAGAGGGAACGCATTGCCAACCCCTCAATAGTTTTGGAAATTGGACGCGAACGAGCGCAGACGAACGCAGATAAAGATGAAATCCGCGTTTGTCCGCGTCCAATCACACGATTGGGTCACAGGGATCAGGTGACGAGACCGCATGGTTATTCCTCACCGCGAAAACGATAGCCGACGCCGAACACGGTTTCGATGTAGCGCGGTTCACCCGGGTCAGGTTCGATTTTGGTGCGGAGGTTGCGGATGTGTACGTCCACCGTCCGCTCGACGCTTTCAAACGCAATGCCTTGCAGTTGTTCGAGCAGAGCCGCGCGCGAAAAAACATGTCCGGGCGCAGACATCAAGGTGGCGAGCAATTCAAATTCGGATGGGGTCAGTTTGACCGGCGTGTCGTTGACTCGGACGGTGCGTTCGCTTTTGTCGAGCGTCACCTCGGCGACGCGCAACACTTGGTGCGCAGGTTCCGGCGCAAAGCGGCGCAACACGGCGCGGATGCGCGCGACGAGTTCGCGCATACCAAACGGTTTGGTCACATAATCGTCCGCGCCAAGTTCGAGTCCCAGCACCTTGTCCGACTCTTCGATTTTCGCGGTCAGCAGAATGACCGGCGTGTTACGCTCTTTGCGGTACGCTTGCAAAAATTCATAGCCGCTCATCTCCGGCATCATAATGTCGAGCAGGATCAAATCCGGCTTTTCGTTGCGCGCGACAAAGAGCGCATCGCGGCCGTTGTTGGCGGTCACGACGCGAAAATTTTCGGCGGTCAAGTAATCGCGCACGAGCGTGCGCACGCTGGCTTTGTCGTCCACGACGAGAATGGTTTTAGGCATGAAAATTTCCCGCGAATGAGTTGGGATAATTATAGCACAAGGTTGTTTAGATTTGGTTAAGACAAAAAGTCCCGCCCGCAAAGCCCAACGCGCGTCAAACAAAACGGGCGCGCGTTTTACTTGACCATTCGCGCGCGTGGTGCTAAACTGGCACGCGCGGGGCGGGATGACCCTGCCCCTACAACTGGGCGGGATGACCCTGCCCCTACAGTTTCTATCGAGAGGAAAATATGGCAGACTCGCAATTCGATCTCATCGTCATCGGCGGCGGACCCGGCGGGTA
>CAIKBD010000033.1 GCA_903825565.1 uncultured Anaerolineales bacterium
CCCGGCAGTCTCGGCCAGCCCCGGCACGGCTTGCCCAGCGCGACCTTTGCCGTGTGGGACGACGGCAACTTGCAGATCAAGCACATTGATTACAACCCCACGCCGACGCAAAACAAACTCGCGCTGATGCGTTTGGAGCCGGCAATCGAAGCGCGGTTGCGCGAGGTGCTGGGCAGGGGAATGTAGCGGGGGGGCGTGTGAAAAGCCAAGCCCTGACCGATTGAGGATCGGTCAGGGCTTGGCTTATTCCAGCCACGATGCCTTGGCGTAAATTTGCGCCAGGGGGATTTCACATTCGAGGGTGGTCAGCCGCACCCGCGCGGCCAACTCTTCGTGCATTTCAAAAATCCATAACTCGCCGGCGCGGCGATACACTTGCGCTTGCGCGTTCCGATTCGATCAACACATATTCTTGCAAGCCGGGAATCTGCCGGTAGAAATTGAATTTCTTGTCGCGATCATATTCGCGTGTCGAATCGCTCAACACCTCGCCGATCACAAGCGGATTCGTGATCGTGTCCTTGCGATTTTCGGCGTACTGAATTTTGCCGCACACGACCATCACGTCGGGGTACGTGAACAAGTTGCTGCGCGGAATGGACAAGCGCATATCGCTGTTAAAGACACGGCACGGTTTTGCCGCCAGTGCCTGTCGCAATTCAGCCGTCAAGTTCACCGCAATCACACTGTGATCCGGCGTGCCGCCCGACATGGCGAAAATTTCGCCCTGGTAAAATTCGTTCTTGTCCGTGGCAACTTGCTCCAATGCCAAGTACTCGGCAGGTGTAAAAATTTGTTTGCGCGCAAGCATCGGCACCTCCAGTCTTGTGCGCCAAAAGTATAACATGCGCGCGCGTTGGCGTCAATCCGTTGCAAGGTATTTTTCTTTTTTCGCGCGTTGTGCTATACTCGCGCTATGCAAATCGGAATCATCGGCTTGCCCAATGCAAGCAAAACAACCATTTTTAACGCGCTCACGCGCGGTCAAATCGAAACGGCGGCGTTCTCCTCCGGCAAACTCGAAGTGCACACGGCAATGGTGGACGTGCCGGACGCGCGCATTGACACGCTCTCTAAAATGTTCAAGCCGAAAAAGACGACCTACGCCCAGGTACAGTACAACGACATCGCCGGGCTGGCGCGCGGCATCGGTGAAAAGGGCGGGTTGGACGGCGGGCTACTTAATCACATCGTGCAGAACGACGCGTTGCTCCACGTCGTCCGCGCATTTGAAGACGAGAACGTGCCGCACATCGAAGAGACGATTGATCCGCAACGCGATCTCGAAATCCTCGACACCGAGTTGATCCTCTCCGACCTGGCGATGGTCGAACGCCGGCTGGATCGCATTCACGCGCAACTCACCAAGCGCGGCGGCACACCGGCGGAACGCGACGCGATGCTCAAAGAGCAAACGCTCCTGCAACGCTTCAAGCCGCAACTCGAAGACGGCAGACCCTTGCGCGATCTTGCGTTGAGCGACGACGATCTGAAAATTATGCGAAACCTTGCGCTTGTCACCGCCAAGCCACAACTCGTCGTGCTCAACACCGGCGACCGCGCGATTGCGGACGCACGCGAGATCGTCACGTATGATCATCAGAAGACAGTGCTCGTCGCCTTGCAAGGCAAACTCGAAATGGAAATCGCGCAAATGACGCCGGCGGACGCGCGTGAATTTTTGCAAGAGTACGGCATCGCCGAACCCAGTCTCGCGCGCGTGATTCGCTTGTCGTACCAACTGCTCGGCTTGCATTCGTTTCTCACCGCCGGCGAAGACGAAGTGCGCGCGTGGACGATCCCGGTCGGCGCAACCGCTGTAGACGCGGCGGGCGCAATTCACACGGACCTCGCGCGCGGCTTTATTCGCGCCGAGACGATTGCCTACGCCGATCTGATCGCGTGCGGCGATTTCGCCGAAGCGCGCAAGCGCGGTGTGTTGCGCCTCGAAGGCAAAGAGTACATCGTGCAGGACGGCGACATTCTTTCGATTCGGTTCAATGTTTCCGGCTAACCCACCGGCGGCGCGACCGATTTGCCGCCGCGAAAAAATCCGAGTTCGGTTTTCAGGAAGTGCGGCGTGACGCAATTGGATTTCACCGCAGTCGGCACGAATCAACTGAGCCAGGAATCTTCCGCGCGGCTCGCGCAACTGGAAGCCGTGAATCGCATTTCGGTTGCCTTGCGCGTCGCGCAAACGCTCGACGAAATGTTGGCGCTTCTTGTGAGCGAAACGCAAGCCGTCATTGACGCCGCCGCCGTGACGATTTGGCTCTACGAACCGGATCAAGGAGAATTGCGCCAAGCCGCCGCCGCCGGTTTTCCCAGCATGAACATCCGTCTCAAGCCGGGGCAGGGCATTACCGGCAACGTGTTCGTGCAAGGGCAACCGCACATTTCGCGCGAGTTCAAAACCGATCCGCGCACCGACGAATCGGCGCGCGCCCAGGTTCCCCCCGATCTCGCCGGCGCGGCAATCCCCATTCAAACCGCGCACGAAACGCTCGGCGTGCTGTTCGTCTCGGTGCTGTTGCCGCGCGAGTTGAGCGCGGATCACGTCCGGCTGTTACTGATCATCGCCGAGATCGCCGGCTTGGCAATTCACCGCCTTCGCTTGCGCGAACTGACCGAACGCCGTCTGCGCCATTTGACTGCGCTCCAAACGATCAACCTCGCGATCACCGCCAGTCTCGATCTCCAAGTGACGCTGACGATTCTGCTCGATCAAGTGCTTACGCAACTGGAAGCCAATGCCGCCGACATATTGCTGGTGAACCCGGAAACCCAGCAATTGGATTTTGTGGTGGGGCGCGGTTTTCAGAGCAAGGAGATCAAACGCTCGGTGCGGTTGGGCGAGGGCTTGGCGGGGCAAGCGGCGGTCGAACGGCGCACGGTCGTCTATCGGGGCGAAGCGTCCGCGGCAGCGTTCGGCGCGGAAATGCGCGTGTGGTTCCGCGACGATCAGTTCGCGTCGGGCTTTGCCGTGCCGCTGTTGGCGCGCGGACAATTGCGCGGCGTGCTCGAAATTTTCCAGCGCACCTTGTCCGATCCGAATCAAGAGTGGCTCGACTTTTTGCAGACGCTGGCGGAGCAGGCGACGATTGCGATCAACAACGCCGCGCAATTTGAGAACCTGGGGCGTTCCAACGCTGAGCTACTTGCCGCGTATGACACGTTGATCGCAACCTGGGCGCGCGCGCTGGACAAACGCGAGAACGAGCCGGACGGACACGCGCAACGCGTCGCCGAAATGACGGTGCGCCTTGCGCGCGCGCTAGGCGTCGCGGACAGGCAATGCGCGCAGATTTATCGCGGCGCGTTGTTGCACGACGTGGGCAAACTCAGCGTGCCCGAAACAGTTCTGCTCAAAAACGGACCGCTCACCGAAAAAGAGTGGATTCTAATGCGGCGGCATCCGCTGTACGCGTACGAATTGCTCGCGGCGGTCGAGCAACTCAAGCCCGCGCTCGTCATTCCGTACTGCCACCACGAACACTGGGACGGCACCGGCTATCCGCACGGACTCAAGGGCGAAGCCATTCCGCAGGAGGCGCGCATCTTTGCGGTGGTGGACGTGTGGGACG
>CAIKBD010000034.1 GCA_903825565.1 uncultured Anaerolineales bacterium
CGCCAAAAATTTTTCGCGTTCGAGCAGTAACACCTTGCCCGCGCCGCGCGCGGCGAGATAATGCGCGGTGGCGGCGCCCATACAGCCGCCGCCAATGATTACGATGTCTGCGGTCTTGGGGAGCATGTGAAATTTTCACCTCATAAAAAAACCTCACCCCGCATTCCCGACTTTTCTCCTCGCGCTGTCACGCAATTGCGCGGCAGGCGCGGAGAGAGATTGGGGGCGTGGGGTGAGGTTTTGCGTGGTGGGCTTATTGTCCCTGCGTCAAAATAATTCGGCGCACGGTGGCGTTGTTCGCGGTCTGTTCCATCACGTTGATGCGCCAGCCCACCGGCACATCGGCGACGGCAACGACAGAGGTCTTGTCAATGATCGTCTTGTCGTCCACTTTGACTTCGGCGGTCGAGCCGTCGTCTTTGGTGATCTGGATCGTGTTGCCTTGCACCGCTTTGACGATGCCCGTCGCGACGGCGCGCCCGGCGATTTGCCGCGCGCCTTGGGGCGCTTGCCCGGTCTGTCCACCTTGCGCGCCGGTCCCGCCGGGGTTGAATTGTCCTGCTTGACCGGGCTGGCGGGCTTGGCTAGAATCACCGCTCGGTGCGCCTTGTGCCGTCGCGCTGGGGTTTAACTGCGCGCCAAAACGTTGTTGGAAAAATTCCAGGCGAATGTTTTGCGCCTCGGTGTAGCCGGCGTCGCGCCCCAACATATAACCGCCGACCCCTGCGCCGATCAATAGAACGAGCACGACGATTCCGAACAATGCGGTTTTCATACAACTGTCTCCTCTGAAAATACGACCACCGACGAACGACCGCCAACCAACGCGGATGTTTTTTGTCTGCGCTTGTCCGCGCTCGCCCGCGTCCAATAAAATGAATGGGCTTGCGGCGTGTTCGCGTTAGGGTTGATAGTGATCGTAAAAAAATGTGTCAATCAACAACTTGCCGATGTAACACAGCATGACGAAAACGACAACCGGCACTTGGACGTACGCAAACCACTTGGCGGCAGGGATCGCGGGGAGCGGCGCGCTGGCAAACACCCAGGCGATCAACGCCGCGATCACACTCCGGACGATCAGCGAACCGATCCGTGCGCGCACGTCAGCCCCAGGCGGCGTGTGCGCCGCTTATTTCGTCCAACTGACGACGCGTTCGTTTGAAAAATTGTAGGTGAGCGGATACGCGTCGGTCACGTTCTTCAACACTTGGCGGAGATTGGTGCCGTCCGCGTTCGCCGCGAAAAATTCCCAGCGCCCGTTGCGGTCCGACAAAAAGATCACCTCTTTGCTGTCCGGCGACCACGCGGGCGCGACGTTGTTTACCTGGCGGAACGCCAGCGGGTTGGCAACCGTGACCGGCGTCAACGTCGTGGCGTCCGCGCTGATCACGACGACTTCCCAGTGATCGTGCTGGTTCACCTGAAACGCGATCTTGGTTCCATCGGGACTCCACGTCGGCGATTGCACTTTGGGAATCGCGTTGTACATCGTCCACAACGTTTTCGTCGTCACGTCCGTGCTGATGATGCCCACCGCCGCATCGGCATAGGCAATGTACTGCCCGTCCTTGCTCCACGTCGGCGAAAAGCAGTGAGCGGTGCACGGCGGATCGGTCAACTGGTTGATCGCGGTGTCGGCGTCAATCCATTTCATAATTTCGATCACGCCCAATTTCCAACGCGGGTCGGCGGGCACGGTAAAACACGCCGCGCCGAAGCAAAACCGCGAGTCGCTTTGCGTGCCGCCGGTGGGGCGGGTAAATGCAATGCGTCGCCCTTCGGGACTCCATTGCGGCGAGAGCGCCTGGTTGATCCCCATCAGCGAAACCTGGTTCGAGCCGTCGGCGTTGGCGACGTAAATGCCCGGCGCGCCTTCCCAACGCGTGAACGCAATTGCCTTGCCGTTCGGCGACCATGCCGGATCCAGCCCGTTGGCGATGATGGCTTGCGCGTTTGAACCGTCACCGTTCACGGTAAAGATTCTGCCGCCGCTCCATTGTTGAAACACCAACTTGCCTTGCACTGTGCCCACTGGTACCGGCGTAGCAAAGATCGTCGTCGGCACCGGGCTGGGCGTCGGCGTGGGGTAGAGAATGAGACTTTCGCCGGTGGCGGTCAACCGATATTGAATTGTGGTTTGACTGTGGTTGGTGACGACAATGGCAAAGCGTCCCGCAAAATTGAATGCGCCTTGCCAGGCGAGATCGTACCGCCCGAAATAGATCGTGTTTTCGGCGGGCTTGCTGCCCTGCCCGATAGGCGCAACGCCGGTGTCGTCAACCCAGCGTTGCACTTGTTGCGGTGTGTAGATCGCCATTCGCACGTTCGGCGGAAAATCAGTGTTCCAGCCGACGCCACGCAAGCCGACTTCAATCTTGGTGCGGTCGCCGGTGTAATCGAAAAAGTGCCAGCGCGTTTGGCTCGGCGCAAGCGTTTGCGTGTCGTTCGTGACGCGCACGGCATCCCAGGGACTGGAGCCGGGCGTCGGTCCTTGCGCCCACACGAAACTGGTGGCGATGGACAGACTCAGGAGAGTCAACAATGTAATCGTCCAAAATTTCCAATGGTTCATCTTGTCCTCTGACGATCCGTAATTCTGGCGCGCTGAAACGCCAAGCGAGCGATCCCAGGATCGCCTACTCGTACCGCAACGCGTCAATGGGGTGCAAACTGGCGGCGCGGCTGGCTGGGTAACTGCCGAAAAACAAGCCGACGCCGAGCGAAAAGACAACGGCGAGGAGAATGGCGTCCAGTTCCACCGAAGTCTGCAAAGCGGTCGTGCCCATGTTGATGCCGGAAATGACGCGTGCGATTAACATGCCCAGCAGGATGCCGATGATCCCGCCAGCCAGACTGAGCGCGGTGGCTTCTGTCAAGAATTGGATCAGAATGTCGCGGCGGCGCGCGCCCACCGCTTTCCGCAAGCCGATTTCGCGGGTGCGTTCGGTGACGGACACGAGCATAATGTTCATAATGCCGATGCCGCCGACGACCAACGAAATGCCCGCGATCCCGCCGAGAAAGATTGTAAACGCGGCGGTCACTTGATTCAACGCGTTCAACGTGTCTTGCTGACTTTGAATCGTAAAGTCATCTTGGAATACGACGCGGTGCCGCTCGCGCAGCATATCGCTGATGTCTTGCACAACCGCATCTTGCACGCTGGTATCGGTGATCTTGACATTGATGTTGGCGACGACATTGCCGCCGCGATACCGATTGCCGCCGACCAAGCGACTCCCGGCGGTAGTGATCGGCACGAAGATTTGGGTGTCCTGATTCATAAACCCCGTGCCGCCCTTGGATTCCATCACGCCGATCACGCGAAAAGTTTGCCCGTTGATGCGAACGGATTGTCCGACCGGATCCGCGGTGTCAAAGAGCGTCGTGGCGATTTGTGAGCCGAGCACGACGACGGCGGAGCGCGCCGTTACTTGCGACGCCGTGACGAAATCGCCGCTGGCAACATTGGCGTTCATCGTGTCTTGATATTCCGGCGTGACGCCGATGATGCGCCCGACCGCGTTGTTGCCCAAATACGCGAGTTGCCCCATGCCGTCAATTGTCGGCGCAACTCCCACGACGTTTGGCAAACTCATCAATGAATCCGCGTCGTCCATAGTCAGCGTTGCCGCGCTTTCGTTTTGGCGCACGCCGCCTTGTTGCGTGTTGCCGGGGCGGATAAAGAGCAAGTTCGTGCCCATGCTGTTGATCTGCGACGTGACCGTGTTTTGCATCCCGCGCCCAATGGAGAGCATCGTGATGACCGCCATCACACCGATAATGATGCCGAGCATCGTCAAACCCGAACGTAATTTATTTGCGCCGATACTGCGTAACGCAATTCGCACGCTTTGCCAAAGATTCATACGTAATCCTGTGTGAGTGTTCGTTGCGGCACCGGCTTGCCCGCGTCCATGCTAGTCCGGCACGACCACGCCGTCGCGCACGCGAATGATGCGCTGGGCTTGGGTGGCAACGCTGGGGTCGTGCGTGACGAGCACAATGGTCAGCCCGGCTTGATTGAGCCGTTTGAAAATGCCCATAATTTCCGTGCCCGATTTCGAGTCCAAGTTGCCGGTCGGCTCGTCCGCGAGAATGATGCTGGGATTGTTGACGAGCGCGCGCGCAATGGCCACGCGTTGCTGTTGCCCGCCGGACAATTCATTGGGGCGATGATGCACGCGGTCGCCCAAGCCCACCGATTGCAATGCGGCAAGCGCGCGCGTTCGTCGGTCGGGCGCGCCGGCGTACACCATCGGCAGTTCCACTTGATCGAGCGCGGTCGTGCGCGGCAAGAGATTGAACTGCTGAAACACGAACCCGATCTTTTTATTGCGAATGATGGCTTGCTCGTCGTCCGTCATCTTGGACACATCCACGCCGTCCAAAATGTACGAGCCGCTCGTCGGCGTGTCGAGGCAACCGATAATGTTCATCAACGTAGATTTGCCGGAACCGGAAGGACCGGTGATCGCCACCATTTCGCCTTGCGCGACTTGGAGCGACACGCCGTTGAGCGCG
>CAIKBD010000035.1 GCA_903825565.1 uncultured Anaerolineales bacterium
GCCGCGCGAAATGCGCGCGCTCCGCCAGCGCCTTGACGAGTTGCTCGCGTCCGGCACGTTTCCCGCGCCGCCGACGGATTGGCCCCCCGTGCCTTGGCCCCCCATCTAGAACATTGGAGTGGAGTTGGAAATTTCTTCGTCGCTCGTCGCCAACGTCGAACGCTTTACCGGCTTTGCCGAAACGTACGATCGATATCGCCCGCAACCGCCGCTCGTCTTGCTCGACATTTTGACGCAACTTGCCCAAGTTGCGCGCCCGCGTCTCGTCGTAGACCTGGGGAGCGGGACTGGTCTGTCGGCGCGAATTTGGGCGCCGCGCGCGGAGCAGGTGATCGGCATCGAGCCGAACGCCGATATGTGTCGCCAAGCCGAAGCGCGCGCGGCGGCGAACGTGCGCTACCAGCCGGGCTATTCACACGCCACCGGGTTGCCGGACGCGTGCGCCGAAATCGTCACGGCGGTGCAAGCTCTGCACTGGATGGAACCGGAGCCGACGTTCGCCGAGGTCGCGCGGATTGTGCGCTCGGGCGGGGTTTTCGCCGCGATAGATTGCGATTGGCCCCCCACGCTGGATTGGCAAGCCGAAATGCTATACGCCGAATTCGACGCGCGCGTGAATCAAATCGGCAAGGCGCGCGGTCTGTTTCCCGGCGTCAAGCACCTCGACAAAGCCGGACATTTGGCGCGGATGCAAGCGAGCGGACGATTTCGCTACGTCAAAGAATTACTCGTGCATCATGGCGAAACCGGCAACGCGGAACGTTTGGTTGGCTTGGCGCTGAGCCAGGGTGGGGTGGCACAAGTCTTGCGGCGCGGTATCAGTGCGGCGGAGATCGGTTTGCCGGAGTTTCGCGCGGCGGCGCACCGTCTGCTCGGCGACCTTGAAACGGCGTGGTATTTTAGTTATCGCGTGCGGGTGGGAATCATTTGACAATTCTGCGACATTGAATACAATGCTTGTCGTCAGTGCGCCCCCATCGTCTAGGGGACTAGGACGTGGCCCTTTCAAGGCCAAGACTGGGATTCGAATTCCCATGGGGGCACAATTGTAATGCCGCTCGCGGAGAAATCTGCGAGCGGCATTGTGTTTTGGGGCGCGCTCAACTGCGGCGGAAACAAACACACCTGTCGCCGTTTAGCTTGCAACAGGTGTGTCGTTGACGTGGATGCTATTCGACGACGAACAAACAATGCGCGTGCCCGTTCGCGATACATTCCGTTTCGCGAACCTTGACCGGGCGTTGCCACGCTTCTTCGAGAAAGCCGGCGATGTAGCCGGCAATCGGGTGGCAGATGGGCTTGCGTTGCCCGGAGACACTGCCTGCCAGCGCCGAGTTGGTGACGCGGATTTGCAATTGCTCGGCGCTGCGCTCCAGCGTGGCTTGCCCCCAGTTGGATTGGTTGAACGCGATGAGTGCCGCCTGCAACAAGTCGTCGCCGCGATAACCGGCGCGCTCGGCGATGAGGCGCGCGCCGCGTGCGCCGCCTTTTTTCCCCGCCGTGTACATAATGCCGCCCAAACCAATGCCGACAAACTTGAGCGCGGTTTCGTACAAATCGCCAATCGCGCCGCGATCCAGCAACACCGATTCAGCGCGAATGAGTTGGATCACTTGATCTTCGTTGACCATGCCGGATTCCATTTCTGATTGCGTCGAGCGAAAATCGGCAATCGAAAACTCTAGAGCATCCCGTCCGCCGTGATGATCGCTTGCGCGATCTCGCCCAGCTTCTTGTTTTCATTTTGACTGCGGCGTTGCATGCGGCGGAACGCTTCTTCCTCCGACAAGTTCAAGCGGCGCATCAAGATGCCTTTGGCGCGTTCGATCAGTTTGCGCGTTTCGAGCGCGTCGCGCAGATCGTCCACCTCGCGGTGCAATTCTTGAAACTCTTTGAACCGCGACATGGCAAGCGCAATCGCCGGCAGTAAATCGTGCTCCGACACCGGCTTCATCAGATACGCCGCGACGTTCGCGCTGGCGGCGCGCTCCGCCAATTCCTTTTCGCTGAATGCTGTGAGTAGAATGATCGGGATGGGACGCGTTTCGGTGATTTGCTTTGCCGCTTCGATGCCATCCATCTCCGGCATCTTGATGTCCAGAATGGCGAGATCGGGTTTGAGCTCTTGCGCGAGCCGCGCGGCTTCCTTGCCGTTTGCCGCTTCCGCCACCACCTTGTGCCCAATGGTTTCGAGTTGCCCTTTCAAACTCAACACGCGCAAACTTTCGTCGTCCGCAATTAAAATTCGCAGTGATTCCATTTATCCTCCGTTTCCGATGGCAATGCCGCGTTGGAAGAGCACCCAGGCGGTTGTGCCGTGTTCGTCATTGTCCGCGTTGGCGGTGAGCGCCAACTTGCCGTGCAAATCTTTTTCGACGAGCGTGCGCGCGATTTGTAAACCCAGCCCGCGCGAGGTTGCCAGTTCAAAGCCGGCGGGCAAACCCGCGCCATCGTCTTGCACGCGTATCCACACCTCCGCGCCATCCCAATCCATTTCCACTTCGATCACGCCGTGCGTGCGGTCCCGAAATCCATGTTCGAGCGAGTTGCTGATCAATTCGTTCAGCACCAGCGCAAACGCTGTGGCTTGTTTGGAGGTGAGATAGACGGCGGGACCCTTGACGCGAATTTCGATTTTTTGATCGGGGCGCAACATACTGCGCTTGGCTTGATCGCACACCAGTTGCGCCAACTCGCGCACGTCCGTCGAGCCGACGCTTTCGACGGACAGAATTTCGTGCGACGCGGCGATGCTCTTGATCCGCATAATCGAGTCGCGCAAACTTTCGTGCACTTCGGGGCGCGGGTTGCGCGACATTTCGAGTGAGAGCAAGTCCGCGACCGTTTGCAAATTATTCTTGATGCGATGGTGCATTTCCTGCATCATCGCGTTCAATTCGTCCTTTTCACCTTCCGCGCGTTCGCGCTGTTGAATTTCGTGCGCGACCCAGTTCATCGTTGCCCAGGTGAAGGCGGGTCCGATCAAACCAAAGACGATGGTCTCGAATGCGAACATGAGCGGGTGCACTTTGGTTTCGAGAATCAGATGCGCGCTGACTTCGTAGAAGGTGACGACGGCGAGAATTCCCACCGGGATAATTTGCGCGAGACCGTAGACGCGCGCGGAAAGTGAACGCCGGCGCGGCGGCGTTTCGGTCGGCGGTGAGATGCCGCGCGGTACGCCCAGCCCGTTGCGCGCCGGCGCGGGGTTCGATGGCGCGACAACCGATTTCGCGCTCATGACACCGCTCGCCTCGGCGTGCCGCATTTGGGACAGAATTGATCGTCGTCTGCCATGCCGCGTCCGCACTGGGTGCAGAACGCGCTTGCGTCGCTCGCATCGCTCGTCGCGTCGGCGCTGCGCTTGGCGCGCTGTTTGGCGCGGCGATATTGTTTGGGTGACATGCGGCGCGCGGTCTGCGTCGCGGCAATGGCGGTGGCGCGTTGCTGGTAAAACATAAAGCCCAGCACTGCCGCAATGCCGAGCGAGACGATGGCGACGAGCACGAGTAAATTCGTCGAGTCGGTGGCGGCAGGCGTCGTCACGGGCGCGTTTGCGCTGGGCGCAGCTGCCGCGTTGATGGATGGGTTGGGATCGCTCTTGGTGTATTTGGCTTGGGCGGCGAGGGTTTGCCCGACGGCAAGCGCGCCGAACTGGGATGTAAAATATTTAAACCCGTCACTATCGTTGCGCGTGGTTTGCGCCGGCGGCGAAACCGTCAGGTTTGTGGCTTTGAGAGGTTGCTGAATTTCGAGCGTCACTTGATCAACCTGGCTCGCGGCTTTGAACGCAAAACTCAGCGCGCGGTCGGGCGTGCCGGTCAAGAGGTCGTCATAGTATTCGACGCGAAAGCTGGGTTGCGAAATGGTAAACGCGACGCGCTTGAAGCCATCACCCGTGTCGGTTTCCTTGTTCGGTTGTTCCGGCGCAAGCGAGCCGTCCGGGTTTTGCCAGGTGGTGACAAAGACTTGCGCGTTTTTCGGCACGCTCACCGAAATCTCGCGCGGCAAGTTTGCCTTGTCCGCCAGCGTGCCGTCGAGCAGGACGAGCACGTTGGGGCGATCATATTCGGGCCAGATGGAAATTTTGAGCGCGGCGATCCGATTGGCATCTTGCGCGAATGCGTGGGGAGCCAGGGGGATGATGCCGGTCAGCGCGATCATCACGCTGAGAAATATTTTTCGCAGAGTCATCGCGATCCTCTCGTCAGGTTTTCGTTCAATCAGTTTGACTGATTTCGGGAGCCGGGTTGCGCTCGTCGTTGAGCACACCAAACAGCGGTTGATTACTTTGCAGATTTTATCACGAGCAAGTCCGAGTGCAGTCCAAGTGCGGTCAAAAACTAGTGTCGTAACTTGAAAATCTTGCGGGGTTGGGGTATGCTCGTGGCATGCAAAAACGAGCCATCCATCTCCAACCTCCAGAACGCGATCAACTCATTGCGTTGGTCAGCAAAGGACACAACCAAGCCAACGTCATCAA
>CAIKBD010000036.1 GCA_903825565.1 uncultured Anaerolineales bacterium
GCGCGCGCGACAAGGCGAGGATCAGCGGCGCGCGCGCCGATTCGATCACGTCGGCGGTGAGCGTCGCTTGCTCGCGGAGTTGGCGCGTCACATTTTTGAACGCGTCGAGGTTTTCGATTAGAGGAAGCAAGCCGGATAAATTCATAAGGCAAGTTGAAAGTAAAAAGTTCAAAGCTAAAAGTTCAAAGTTGGATTACAAAAGCGCTTTTCACTTTTTCATTTTCCACGTTTCATTTTCCACGTTTCATTTTCCACGTTTCATTTTCCACGTTTCATTTTCCACGTTTCATTTTCCACGTTTCAGGTTTCACTTTTAACTTTTAGCTTTTAGCTTTTTACTTTTCAGTTGAACTGGTTCATCGCCGCATTCAAGCCGGCGGCGAGCCACACGCCCAGCGCATCCGCCGCGCGCACAAAGGTGTCGTTCATCACGCCGCGTTCGTCGGCGGCAAAATCGCCCAGCACGTGATCAATGTCCGCGTTCGGATCGGGCCGCCCGATGCCCACGCGCAAGCGCGGGAAATCGGACGTGCCGACGCGCGCGATGATCGACTCCATCCCATGATGTCCGCCCGCGCCGCCTTTCGGGCGCAAGCGCATTTTGCCGAGCGGCAGATCGAGATCGTCGTACACGACGAGGAGATCGGGCGGCGCGATTTTGTAGAACGCGAACAATTTCCCAACGGCGTCGCCGCTCAAGTTCATAAACGTTTGCGGCTTGGCGATCAGCACGCGCGCGCCGGCGACGTTGCCCTCGGCAAGTTCCGCGTTAAAGCGTTTGCGCGCAAACGCGAGATCGTGCGCGCGCGCAAATTGTTCGGCGACGAGAAAGCCAATGTTGTGGCGACTGCGCGCGTAACGCGCGCCCGGGTTGCCCAAGCCGACGATCAGTTTCATTTCGGTCGGCGCGGTGTGCGCGCCGTGACGGAGTAACCAACGGAGTGAAGGCATATGCGGATTTCGGGTTTCAGGTTTCAGATTGCGGAATCGGCGCGCGCAAAGACAAATCGGTGGCGGCGTAGGCGCAAGACGCTAAAATCCGCAATTGGCGAGTTTAACACCAATCGGTAAATTCGGCAAACAGGGCAAACCGCCGAGCAAATTGACACTCGCGCCAGACCGGCTATAATCGTGACACTGTTTTTTAAGGAGGCAAAAACTCCGTGACGGCAAAAGACTTGTTGCAAAAACTTTCCCAAGCGCACGGCGTTTCGGGCTATGAACACGCGATCCGCGAGCTGGTGATTGCCGAATTACAGCCGCTCGCCGACGAAATTACGGTAACGCCAATGGGTAGCGTCATCGCGCTGAAACGCGGCGAGGGCAAACATCGCGTTCTCATCGAAGGGCATATTGACGAAATCGGCTTGATGGTGACGGACATTGAGCAGGGCTTTCTCCGGTTCACTCAAGTTGGCGGTTTCGATGTGCGCGTTTTGTTGGCGCAGGAAGTGATCGTGCACGGCAAAAAAGACCTGCGCGGCATCATCGGCGCGCGCCCGCCGCATGTGCTCACCGCCGAAGAGCGCGAAAAAGTGATCCCGATGAACGACTTGTGGATTGACGTGGGCTTGGCCGACGCGCGCGTGCGCGAGTTGGTGCAAATCGGCGACACGATCACCTACGCGCGGGAAATGCTCACGCTGAAAAATAATCTCGTCGCCGGCAAAGCGTTCGACGACCGGTGCGCGGTGGTGTGTCTCGTCGAGGCGCTCAAGCAACTCGCCCGCCTCAAACACACATGGGACATTTACGTCGTGGCGAACACGCAAGAAGAAGTCGGGTTGAAGGGCGCGGAAACTTCGACGTACCGCATCAACCCCGATGTCGCCGTCGCGCTCGACGTGAGCCACGCCGATCAACCGAACGTCAGCGAGATCAA
>CAIKBD010000037.1 GCA_903825565.1 uncultured Anaerolineales bacterium
CCGGCGTGCGCCGTCGTGTGCAAACCCAGCCGCCGCGCTTCCGCGAACGCATCCGCGAACATTTCCGGCGGAAAGTTTTGCTCCGAGCCGCCCAAGCCCACGCCGATCACGCCGAACGCCCGCGCTGCATTCACCGCGGCGAGCGTGAACGGCGCGCGCGCCGCGCCAAAGTCGCGGACGAGATCGGCGATCAGCGCAATCTCAATGGCGGGCACCCGCGCCAACCCGGCGCGAATCGCCTCGGTCAATTTTTGCGTTTGCAAACCGTGCCGCGCAAAATCCGGCGGCGAGTAGAACACTTCGGCGTAACGCACATTTTGCGCCGCAAGATCGCGCGCGACCGCTTCGGCGATGAAGGTGAAATCGGCGTACTCGCGCAGAAATTGATTTTTCCAAACCCAGGTTTCGATGAAATGCGGAAAATCGCGGTACGTGAATCGCCGGGTGAGCGTCGCCAAGTCTGGCGTGTCAGCGTCGCCGCCGTACTTTTGCACAAGTTGCCACAGCGCGTCCAACGGGATCGCGCCTTCGAGGTGCACGTGCAATTCGACTTTGGGAATACGATCAAACCAGTCCATTACGTTTCCTTGAGGATCAGCCCTGCGCCCTTGCCGACCGGCACAAGCGAAGTGAGATAGCCCGGCGTCGCTTGCACGCGCGCGAAAAACTCGGCGAGGTCGTCCGCGTGCGACACGGCGTTATCTACCACGATCACGCCGCCGAGCGCGAGCACGCGTTGCAGATCGTCCCACAGCGCCACGTACTGCCGGCGATCCGCGTCGAGAAAGATCAAGCCGAATGAGTGATCGGCTTGCTGTTTCAAAATTTCTGCCGCGTCGCCGATGTGTTGGCGAATCCAGGGTGTCAGCGACACGCGCTCGAAATTTTCGTGCGCCATCGCCGCTTTGGTCGGCACACATTCAAGCGTGACCACACTGCCGCTGAACGCTTGCGCGGCATACGCCAGCCACAACGTCGAGTAGCCGTTCGAGGTGCCGACTTCGAGAATGCGCCGGGCTTCGAGCGCGCGCGCGAGCCACAGCAAAAATTCGCCGGTGGCGCGCGGGATGTTCAACAAACGCGCCGCGCGATCCGGCGCGTGCGCGTCGTGTTCCGCGCCAAACGTTTCGAGTTCGCGCAACAGCGCGGCGAGTTTAGTGTTCACGATGAGGCATCCCTTGAGTGTCGTGTTCCAGGATCAAATCGCCAAGCAACCCTTGCGCTCGGCGAGCGTGATTTCCGCGCGCGTGCCGGAGTTGAATTCGAGAAAATCGTTTTCGATTCCATCGCTAAAGATCACGCCGCCTTCCGCCATCAGGGAAACGAGCGCGAGCGGTTGCGCGGGCGTGATCTTGCCGAACACGAGCGTGGCGGTCGAAGTTTTGCTGGGAAACGGCTCACGCACGGTATAATACAGATAATCGGCGTTCCACGCAAAACCGGGCGGCGCTGGGAAAGTGAGCGGTTGCGCGGTCACGTGCGTCGCAATCGCCACCGCGCCCGTCAGCAAACTCGTCAACCACCCGGTCGAACCCAGCCCCGTTGAAACAATTACACCGCTCGACGAGTGCCGCTCTTCAGTGGCACCGGCGTGAATCGTGTACCGCGCCGAGCCGTGTGATTTTACGCCGATGAATAAATCGTTCACCGCGTACAGCGTTTGCCCCGTGTTCAAGCGCGCCTTTGCCATCGTCACCTGTTTGGTGGCGCGCTTGCCAGCGAAAACTTCCGGCACAATCTTTGCCAAGTCCGGCACACGAAACGGCAACAGCACGCCGTCCCATCGTTCGGGGTCGGGGTTGACGCCGATGATCGTTTGCCCGCTCGAGTACTTGACCGTGTTCGCCACCAGCCCATCTTGCCCCAGCACGACGATGACATCCTGCTTGCCGAAAATGTATGTCGGCAAAAAGGAGCGATCCAAAATTTGCAGGCGACCGAAAGCTTGCAACAGCGCGGTCGCCGCGGCGACGGTCGCGCGATAGCGTTCGTGCTCGCGCACATAATCGCTGAAATCCGCGCCGAGGTGTTCGATGTAAAACTGCGCTTGGCTCACCGTGTTAAAGCGCGCGAGCAAATCATCCAGGCGCGTGCGGCGCGTGACCAGGACGATTTTGTTTTCGAGCTGTCGCTCCATTTCACTCGCTCGGCTTGGCGGCGAGCAAGTCGCGGAGCAAATCGGGCGAGATGTTCAACTCGCCGATTTTGTCCGCGCGTTCCGCCAATCCGCGAAACGCTTGTGCCACCAATTGATCCGGTTTCATCCCGACGCCGGCGAGCGCGTGCAGAACTTGGGCGTCCACACCGGCAAACGCTTTCATCATCGCCAGCATACTATACGCTTTGGCATCGGCTTCACTCTTGGCATTTTCGACTGCCAGAGCCACCAGTTGCTTGTTCTGCTCCTCCAGCAAAATTTTCGACGCCATCTCCGCCTGCTGCAACTGATGTTGTTTTTCCTGAACGGCGCGCTCGGCATCCATCTGCGCTTCGCGGATTTGCCGCTTTTTGTTTTCGACCGCGATCTCGGTGTTCAACTCATTTTCCTTGATCGCGCGTTCCTGCTCGACCGCCGCGTTGCGCCGATTATAAATCGCCTGATCCGACTCGCGCAACAATTGTTCGCGCGCTTCGGCTTCGAGCGCGCGCATCGTTTCGGGGTTCGGGCGAATCGAGAGAATGGACAAGCCCTGAATTTCCAAGCCGAGCGCCGCGACGCTGGGCGATTCGCTCAACGCGGCGCGCACGTTTTGCACGATCACATCCGACGACTTGAGCGCGTCGCGCAAAGCGCGTTGCTGCAACTCGACGCGCGTCAAAACCTTGATCGTGTTGATCACGCGTTGCGCCAGTTTCTGCGGATCGTCGGAGGCGTACCCGCGCGCCGCCGCGTTCAAGGTGAAATTGAGTTGCTCGGCGATCTTTTTCGGATCGGTGATGCGGTACGTCACTTGGCCCTGCACACTCACATCTTGAAAGTCCAACGTCACCTCGTTGAACACGAACGGCACGTCGGTACTCGCCAACGGCACAGCGACGAGAGAGCTAGTCGGCGCATAGTAAAAGAACGACAAGCCCGCGCCTTCGCGCACCACGCGCCCGTTGACGACTTGGAGCAAATAGGTCGTGGGTTGGACTTTGAGAAATTGGATTCCAAACATGCTCGCCTCCTTGCAACAGACACCGCCGCGCAAACCTGACTTGAATTTCTGGCGGGCATCAAGCCAAGTAAAACTCGGCGTATTTTTTATCCGTCTTGCCGATATGCGTCACAATCCAGGTAAATGTGTCGTTCACGGCTTGGCGGAACGCCGCTTCATCACTGGACTGGATCAAGGGTTGCAAATCGCGCATCGTTTTTTTGAACTGCGCGTGAACTTTCTTGTGTTCGTCGAGCTGGGGATAGGCGATCCGTGCCAGAAATTCTTCCTCGTTTGCAAAATGCTCGTCCACGTACACAGTCAGCGTTTCGATGAAATACTGGCGCGCCACATCGCGTTTTGCTTCGCTGATGAACGCGTGCACTTGGTTCAGCATATCCACGAGTTTGACATGTTCCTGATCAATCGCATCAATGCCCAGTCGAAACTCGGCGTCAAAGTTGAAAAGTGGTCTCGTCATCTTGATCCTTAAGGTGTGTCGCCAGCCCGTTGGGCGCGCCATTCGCTTTCCAAAATCGCATACACGTATTCACTTGACCAGCGCCCCTTGAACCAGACATTATCCAGCAAGCGCCCTTCCTGCCGCAACCCTAACCGTTCCAAAACGCGAACGGACGCCAGATTCTCGACATCACAGATCGCGCGCACTCGATGCAAATGGAGATCGTTAAAGAGATAGTCCATCATTCGCGTCACCGCTTCGACGGCATATCCGCAATGTTGATAAGGTTGCGCCAGAGTAAAACCGATTTCGGCTTGCCGTGGCTCGTTGTCCAAAACGCAAAAAGCGCAATCGCCAATGAGTTCGCCGGAAGCGCCGAGTTGCAGAGCGATCTGAAACCACTCGCCCGGAGTGCCGGGCTTGGTCTGGCTCAATACGTCAAGGAACTGCTTTGCCTGCGTTAAACTAAAAGGGGCGTCCCAACCTTGATAGCGCGCGACCGCCGGGTCCGACCGATATTCGGCAAACCGTTCGGCATCACCCTCTTCAAAGGAGCGCAAGATCAGCCGCTGGGTTTCCAAGAGAAATTTCATTCGGTTTTACTTGCCGCTCGCTTCCGGCGCGCCGTTTGCCCAGCGCAGGAGAATTTCGTCCACGTCATTGAGATCGAGTTTCTTTTGATCGGCAAGCGCCTTGACGTGCGCGGTCACTTCTTTGATCTGATCGTCATTCAACGCCAAACCCAACTGCTCCGCGCGATCCTTGATCGCGTTCCAACCGGTGAGTTTGTGCGCGATGCTGATGTACCGCGTCATGCCAAAATCTTTGGGATTCAAGATTTCGTACGTCTCTGGTTGATTCAAGATCGCTTTGGCATGAATACCCGCTTTGTGCGTAAACGCCGTGACGCCGGTGATGTAATTGTTGAACGGGATGCCGATGCCGACCATGTTGGCGATCATTTCATCAAGCCGGCGGAGTTTTTTGAGTTTGTATTTTTTCTTGACGAGATCGCGATTGATCGCGTACATCCGCGCGACGAAACCGCCCAGCGGCGCAATACCGTTGCGCTCGCCAATGCCAAGCACGCTCGTGTCAATGTGCGTCGCGCCGGCTTCGAGCGCCGTCACCGCGTTCGCAATCGCGCACCCGGAATCATTGTGCCCGTGAAACTCGATCCCGGCTTTCACCAAGCGGCGCAAACCGGACACGAGTTGATACACGCGCAAGGGCGTCGCCACGCCAACGGTGTCGGCAATGCCAAAGCGATCCACGCCGACCTGGTCTACCGCGAGATACACACGGAACAGATCGGACTCTTCACTGCGAAACGAATCCTCGGTGCTGAAACGCAATTCGAGATTCGGCGCTTGCGCGCGCAACCACGAGAGCACTTCGACCGCGCGCTCGATCACCTGGCTCATCGCCATCCCGTGCGAAAATTGGCGGAGGAACGACGACGTGCCGATGACGAGATCGATCCCTTGCACGCCGGTATCCAGCGCCAGTCGCGCATCGTCGAGGTGACAGCGCACGTGTGTCAACACTTTGGCTTTCAAGCCGCGCCGTGCCAACAATTTCGCGTCCTCCAAACTGGTGGGCGACGCCGCCGGCGACGTCAACTCGATGTACTCGACGCCGAATTCGTCGAGTGCGTCGGCGATGCGCAGTTTATCGTCCGTCGTGAAATTTGCGCCGACAAACTGCTCCCCCTCGCGCAACGTAGACTCGATGATATTGAATTGGTCTAGGGACATCCTGACTCCATTTTAGATTTCAGAATTCAGATTTCAGATTGAAAATCTGCAATCTACAATCTGCAATCCTAAATTACTTGTATTTCGCCGCGCGCGACGGCAAAGACATAATCGAGAATGCGTTGCGGAATATCTACGCCGGTTGTCGTGATACTGTTGCGAAATTCAATCGTGTAATTCACTTCGTTGACGAGCAAGCCGCGCTCCGGGTCTTCGAGCAAATCTACACCGACGATGCCGCCGCCGACTGCCTTTGCCGCCGCGACGCAAATGCGATTCAGTTCCGGCGTCACCGCGCAACCGGTCGCTTGCCCGCCGCGCGCCGTGTTCGTGATCCAATGCTCGGACGCGCGATAGATCGCGCCAACGGTTTCATCGCCGATGACAAACGCGCGAATGTCCCGCCCCGGTTTGCGAATGTACTCCTGAATGTAAAAGATCGAATGATGGTATGAGCCAAGCGTTTCCTTGTGTTCGAGGATCGCTTCCGCCGCTTCGCGATCATTGATCTTGGACAGCAAGCGCCCCCACGAACCAACCGCCGGTTTCAGGATCACCGGGTAGCCGAGTTCTTCAATTGCCTTGAGCGCCGAATCCGGCGTAAAGGCAACTTTGATGCGCGTCGTCGGCACGCCATGATGCACCAGCGCGGTCGAAGTCACGAGTTTGTCGCCGCAGACACTGGCGACATGCGCCGTGTTGACCGTCGGGATGCGCCAGTCGTTCAAAATTCGCAACGCGTTGAGCGCGCGCGAATGATTGATGCACCGTTCGAGCACCACATTGTATTGTTGCCAGGGACTTGGATCAGATAGATCGAAAATCACCTCACGGTCGTCAACCTTGTCATACGCCACGCCGCGCGCATCGAGCGCATCGAACAGCAATTTTTCTTCCGCGCGCACGCGGGAATACAGAATACCTAGTTTCATGCATCTCCTCGGTGGAAACAAGTTTCACGTTGCAGGTTCAAGTGAATTGAGCAACCTGAAACCTGCAACCTTATTCGCCCCAATCCTCTTCTTCTTGCGGCGCAAGTTCGAGCGCGAGCGGATTTTCGTTCGTCACTTCCAGCTCCACGCCACAATCGGGGCACACAATAATTTCGCCGCGCATCGGTTTGGTCAGCGTGATTTCGGCGTCGCACTCGGGACAATTAGCAGACATGGCAAAACCTCCTCCAAATAAGGTGATAAAAAAACTCCCAGCGATTCAGCGCGGGAGTCAGACAACAAAAAACGCGCGCCGATCACTCCGCTCGAAAAAAATCAAACGGCTTGAACAACGGGCGCACATTCGATTCAAACTCGCGGGAGTGCGGTTCCCGCGTTAAAGAACTCGCGTCGGGTTCCATCAGATCCAATCTAGAAAAATTTGCGGACAGAATATAACATCATCGCCGCAGAGTGTCAAGCATTTTGCGCCTTAAAATTTCTCCTCACACGGCGCGCATCACCGCGCGCGGCGCGCCAATTCGGCTTCGACCGCTTGCCACGCAATGCCGCGCGCCGCGAGCAAAACGAGCGTGTGGTACAGCAAGTCGGCAACTTCGGACACGACCCGTTCATCGGTCTGTCCTTTCGCCGCCACAATCACTTCAATCGCTTCTTCGCCCACTTTTTTCACGATTTCGTTTTCACCCGCCGCAAATAATTGTGCGGTGTAGGAATTTGCCGGCGCGTGCGTCTTGCGCGATTCGATGGTTGCGTAGAGAGTGTCAAGCACATCGCTCATCATTCGTGTCCCTTTCAGATTTCATCCTCGATTTTTACCTCAGACTGCGATAGAAACAACTCACCTCGCCCGTGTGGCACGCGGGTCCGGCGGGTTCGACCAACAACAAAATGGTATCACCATCACAATCATACCGAATCTCGCGCACGCGTAGAACATTGCCGGACGTTTCGCCTTTCATCCACAAAGACTTGCGCCGCCGACTCCAGAACGTTGCGTTGCCGGTTCCAATAGTTTTTGCCAACGCCTCCGCGTTCATGTACGCAAGCATCAGCACTTGCTTGGTCGTCGCGTCTTGCGCAATTACCGGCACCAGTCCGTTAGCGTCCCAGTTTATTTCACTGCTCATCTTCTCTCCGATTTTACAAAGGGAAAGATGGCAGAGTGGGAGATTTTTTCGCTCTCCCGCTCTCCCGCGCTCCCCCTCATCTACGAACCGCGATTCCTTCGCTTGCCAAAAAATTTTTCACCTGCGCGATGGTCAACTCGCCAAAGTG
This sequence comes from uncultured Anaerolineales bacterium, assembly GCA_903825565.1. Classification (GTDB taxonomy): domain Bacteria; phylum Chloroflexota; class Anaerolineae; order UBA4142; family UBA4142; genus CAIKBD01. Next base: position 7,592 of record CAIKBD010000037.1, read on the forward strand.
AAAGAGACTCGCCGCCAACGCCGCGCTCGCATGACCATCCGTCAGCGCGTCGGCAAAATGTTCGATGCGCCCCGCCCCGCCGGACGCAATTACCGGAATCGTCACGGCATCCGCCACGGCGCGTGTCAGGGCAAGGTCGTAGCCGTCTTTCGTGCCATCACAATCCATGCTCGTCAGCAAAATTTCACCCGCGCCGCGCGCTTCTACCTCACGCGCCCATGCGATGGCGTCCATGCCAGTGGGCGTGCGTCCGCCGTGTGTGTAAACCTGCCAGCGCGAATTGCGAATTGCGAATTGCGAATTGCGGTCATCGAATCTTGAATTTGCAATTCCTAATTCGTTATTCGCCATTCGCTTCGCGTCAATCGCCACAACCACGCATTGCGAACCGAACTTTTCCGCCGCTTGGGTGATGAGCGCAGGGCGCTCGACCGCCGCTGTGTTGATTGCCACCTTGTCCGCCCCTGCCAACAAGATGCCGCGAAAATCTTCGACCGTTCGCACGCCGCCGCCAACGGCGAACGGAATGAAAACTTGGTCCGCCACCGCGCGCACTACATCGAGCAGAATGTCGCGCTTTTCGTGCGAGGCAGTGATGTCGAGAAAAGTAAGTTCGTCCGCGCCTGCCACATCGTACGCTTTAGCATGTTCCACCGGATCACCGGCATCGCGCAATTCGACAAAGTTGACGCCTTTGACGACGCGCCCATCTTTGACATCAAGACAAGGGATGATTCGTTTGGCTAACATAGTCGCCAGTCGCCAGTCAACAGTAGACAGATACTACTATCGCCTGGCGACTTGGATTGCCTCCTGTAAATTTACCGCGCCGACATACAACGCCTGTCCCACAATCGCGCCTTCGATTTCCGGGAACACGCGTAGCGCTTCGATGTCGCGCCTGCTCGCTACACCGCCCGATGCAATCACGCGCACGTTCGCCGCGCGTCCCAGGTTCACCATCGCATCTGCGTCAATTCCGCGCAACATGCCGTCGCGCGCAATGTCCGTGTAAACGATCCGCGTGACGCCGCACGCGTGCATTTGGCGTGCGAGGTCATGCGCGCTGACCTGGGATTGCGCAACCCAGCCACGCGTCGCCACAATGCCAGCCCGCGCATCAATGCCGACGACGATACGCTCCGCGCCGAAACGCGTCAGGGCTTCGGACACGAGCACCGGGGTCTCGATAGCCGCCGTGCCGATCACCACGCGCGCCACACCTTGATCGAACGCGGCTTTTAGATTTTCAAGCGCGCGCAACCCGCCGCCGAATTGCACCGGGATTTTGACCGCTTGGATGATCTGTTTCAATTCGCCGAAATTCGCCGCCGAATTTTCACCGAACGCGCCATCCAGGTTGACGACGTGCAACCACTCCGCGCCTTCCGTCTGCCAACGCGCGGCAACTTGGGCAGGATCGGCGCTGTATTGGGTTTCCGCATCCGCGCGCCCCTGCTGCAAACGCACAACGCGCCCGTTGCGGAGATCAATCGCCGGAAAAATAATCATCGCGTTTCTCGTTTCACGGTTGCCGATTTACGAGCTCGACAAAATTCGTCAGAATTTTCAAGCCAACGCTCTGGCTTTTTTCGGGATGAAATTGCACGCCGTACACATTGCCACGCCCGACGACGGACGCGAAATCTATTCCGTAATCCGTCGTAACCAGCACAATGCTAGGATCGCGCGGCGCGCAATAATACGAGTGAACAAAATACGCATAACCATTATTCGGCACGTCGCACAGTAACGCGTGCGACAGCCGCAGATGCAATTGATTCCAGCCCATCTGCGGCACTTTCAACCCGCTCGGAAATCGTTTGACCTCGCCGGCGAAAATTCCCAGCCCCTGATGTTGCCCCATCTCTTCGCTCGCCTCGAAGAGCAATTGCATCCCGACGCAAATGCCCAGAAATGGCACACCATCCGCGCACACTTGCTTGATCGGTTCGATCCAACCGGCTGCGCGCAAATTTTTCATCGCGTGACCGAACGCCCCATCGCCCGGCAACACGACAGCGCGCGCGCCAACCAACTCGCGCGGCGATTGAATGATGCGCGCGTTGCCGCCCACTTTTTCGATGCCGCGCAACGCACTGCGGAGATTGCCCATGCCATAATCAATTATTACAATCATAGGTCAATTTCAAATTGCAGATTTCAGATTGCAGATTAAACATTCCTAATCTGCAATCTGAAATTTGAAATCTGCAATTACAAAACTCCTTTCGTCGATGCCACACCCACTCGCCGCGCATCCATTGCCACTGCAACTGCTAGTGCGCGTCCTAACGCCTTGAACATCGCTTCGGCTTTGTGGTGATCGTCGCGTCCGTACAGCACGCGTGCGTGCAAATTCATCTTCGCGTGCGTCGCCAAAGTTTCGAAAAAATGCGCGACAAGACTCGTCGGTATCGCGCCGATCATCGGCGTTGCGAACTCGGCGTCAATCACCGCGTACGCGCGTCCGCTCAAATCCAGCGCGACGAACGCGAGCGACTCGTCCATCGGCACGTACGCGTGTCCCATTCGCACAATGCCGCGTTTGTCGCCGAGTGCTTGATTCAACGCATCGCCGAGCACAATCGCCACATCTTCAATCGTGTGATGCGCGTCAATGTGCAAATCGCCGGTCGCGCGAATTTCCAAATCGATCAAGCCATGCACCGCGACGTGCGACAGCTGATGGTCGAGCATCGGCACGCCCGTTGCAATGTCCGCCGTCCCAGTTCCATCAAGATTCAGCGTAACGCGTACATCAGTCTCTTTGGTTTTGCGTTCAACAGTCGCCGTTCGTGATGACATACAAAATCCTTTGGGACGCGGACGAGCACAGACGAGCGCGGAAAAAATTATCCGCGTTCATCCGCGCTTGTCCGCGTCCAATTCCTTCAACGCGCGCAGCACCGCATCATTCTCTTCTGGCTTGCCAATCGCAATGCGAATATACTCGCGCAGACGCGGCGAACCAAACGCACGAATCAAAATGCCGCGCGCTTCAAGCGCATCGCGCACCTCTTTGCCCGTGCGTCCAATCACTCTCGACAAGATAAAATTCGCACGGCTCGGCAACGGTTGAATCCATCCCAGCTTTGCCAACTCCACCGCCATTCGTTCGCGTTCGGCGACGATGCGGCGCACATTCGCCATTAAATAATCGAGGTCGTCGAGCGAGGCGCGCGCGGCGACATTGCCCGCCGCATTCACATTCTCTGGCGATTTGCATTGCAAAATTTTCGCCGCCACAACTTTTGGCGCGACGCCATAGCCAACCCGCAAACTCGCCAGCCCCGCCCACTTGCTGAACGTTCGCAGAACAATCAGATTCGATTGCGTCGGTACACGCATCGCATAACTTTCGCCCGCAAACTCGGCGTATGCTTCGTCGAGAACGACCATCACAGGCAACTTGAGCAGCCGTTCCACATCCGCGTGCGACAACATACTGCCGTCGGGATTGCTGGGGTTGGCGAGGAAGAGTAATTTTAGATTGCAGACACCTGCACTTGCGTGCGGTGCATGTGTTTCAGATTTCAGATTTTCCGAATCTGCAATCTGCAATTTGAAATCTGAAATTGCTTTCTCGATAGCGTCTACGTTCACCGAAAAATCCTCTCGCCTCGGCACGCTCACAATTCGCACGCCGTTCATCCGCGCGAAGAAGGAATACATTTCGAACGCGGGTGGACAATCGATAATCGCATCGCCGTGATTGAGAAAGACGCGCTGAATCAGGTCGATGATTTCATCCGCGCCGTTGCTCGTGACGATGTAATCTTTTTCCACACCGACATAGCGCGCAATCGCCTCGCGCAATTCTTCCTGCCCGACATAGCGATTGTAATGCGGCATCGCGGCGAGCGCGGCAACCGCTTTGGGCGATGGACCAAAATTATTTTCGTTCAAATCCAATTTGATGTATTTGCCCAAATCCGCCAGCGGCACGTGCCCCATCGAGTACGGCGGAAAATCGTTTAGGTCGGCGCGGATAAGTTGGGCTGGGTCAAAGTTTGTCATTTAATTACCTCGACGAAAGACGGAGGACGAAGGACGGAAGACCGAGGACTTTGATTGTTGTTATCCTGCTCGTATCCGTTTGGCATTGGCTTGCGAAAAAATCTCCGCCGAATCAATTCGGCGTCTGACCAGGTGGAAATCGGCTCAAGCCGATTGTTTCGCTAACTCGATTCATCGAGTTTTCACCTGATTTAGGCGGACGATTCATCGTCCGATGACCTTGGCGGAAAATCGTTCAAGTCTTGGCGCAAAAGTTGGGCGGGGTCAAAATTTGTCATTTGAAATCCTCACAACGCAAATCAAATATGTGGTCACAAACTATTTCTTAACTGCGCCTGACCCATCTCGTAAGAACCCAACCCAAAAATGCGATTCCTATCCAACCAAATAACCTAACTATTGAATGGAAAGCCCAATCCTGTGTTATTCCAGTCAAGTTTCCAAGCAACCAGTCAATTGATGCGATACTCCAAATCATAGTACACCACAAAAATGGGTCAGTGGTTAATGGTGGCATTCTTACAGCCCATATCACAGACCAAATCAGGGTCCCCCCAAATAGTATGATGGCAGAAAAGGCTCCTATAATCATTGCCTTGTCCAAGGTATCCGACATCCAGTTATTCTTTAATTGCGACTTGAGTTTTTCTAATTGGTCAAAGATCATTACTGGGATAAGGAGCATCAAATTACTAATTAAGGTTGCCATAGAAATTGATCCGATAATCCAATTCAATTGCATAGCGAAGGACTCAACTGCTCCCCAGCTTTGTATCACAGAGACAATTAAAGCAATTGTGGACACGATCAAAGCCATACGTTCCAAGTTTTGCTTTTCAATCATAACTCGTCCATCCTCCGTCCTCCGTCGCCCTTCGCTACTCGCCCCCCGCCACGCGCTTCCGAATCGCACTCGCATGCCCCGTCAACCCTTCCGTCTCCGCGAGAATCGCCGCGCGTTCGCCCAACTCGTTCGCCTCGCGCGCGCTCACGCTGAACACGCTCGTGATTTTCACAAAATCATTCACATTCAACGGCGAGCTAAATCGCGCCGTGCCCGCCGTCGGCATTACGTGACTCGGACCAATCACGTAATCGCCGAGCGCCTCGTTCGTCCACTCGCCCACAAACACACCGCCCGCATTCTCCACCTTGCCGACCCAGTTCCACGCATCGCGAATCAACAAACACATGTGCTCGGGCGCGAACGCATTGCCGAGCGCCATCGCCTCGTCTAAATTTTCGACGACGATAATCGCGCCCTGCCCCGCGAGCGATTTCTCGATGATGTCGCGACGCGCCAGCGAGCCGAGTTGCTTTTCGATTTCGGCGATGACCTGGTTCGCGAGCGATGGCGATGTGGTGACGAGGATGGACGATGCAAGAATGTCGTGTTCGGCTTGCGCGAGCAAATCGGACGCGACCCACGCAGGATTGGCAGAATCGTCCGCGATGAGCATCGTCTCGGTCGGACCGTACAAACCATCAATGCCAACTGCGCCGAACACTTGACGCTTGGCAAGCGTCGTGAACAATCCGCCCGCGCCGAGAATCTTGTCCACGCCCGCAACCGACTCGGTGCCGAACGCGAACGCGGCGATAGCTTGCGCGCCGCCCATCGAGTACACACGCGACACACCCGCGACCTTTGCCGCCGCGAGAATCACGGGCGCAATCTTTGGAGGCGTGGCGACAGCGACCTCGCGCACGCCGGCGACGAGCGCGGGAATCGCGGACATTAACAGCGATGACGGAAGCGGCGCGACGCCACCTGGGACGTAAATGCCGACGCGCGCGAGTGGGATGATGCGTTGACCCAATGCACCCTCACCGTTCCATTCCAACCAGGATTTCGGTTTGTGTTTTTCGTGGAACGCGCGAATGCGTGCCGCCGCGAGTTCCATTGCTTCGCGTACGGCGATGGGCGTTTCGGCATACGCCGCGTCAATTTCATCTTGGGTAACTCGAATGTTTGCAAGTTCGACGCGGTCGAATGTGCGCGTCCAATCGCGCACCGCAACATCGCTGCGCGTGCGAATATCCGCGATGATGCGCGCGACCGCCTGCTCCGGCGTCAGCGGCTCGCCGAATGTTTTTTGCAAACCCGCGAGCAAGGATGGCGGATATTCTTTTTCCGTATAGCTACGATTTTTTAAAAGTTTTTCGCGCCCCGCTTGCGCGCCGATGATAATTGGAAGATTCATTCAAAACTCCGAATTGGACGCGGACGAACGCAGACAACCGCAGATTTAATTTTATCTGCGTTCGTCCGCGTTTGTCTGCGTCCCATTTATTTTTTCGACTAGCCCGCGAATCTCGCTCGCCCGCAACGTGTGGCTCGCACGGTTCACGATGAGCGCGGCTTGCGACTTGAACACTTCGTCCAACTCGACCAAGCCATTCTCGCGCAGAGTGCGCCCGGTGTCAACCACGTCCACGATCAAATCGGCGAGGTGCACCATCGGCGCGAGTTCAATCGAGCCGTAGAGTGTGATCACTTCGGCGGACAAACCGCGCGCCGAAAAATATTTTTGCGTGCAACGCGGATACTTGGAGGCGACGCGCAAGCCCGCGAGCAATCGCCATTCGGCATCGCGCAACGCCGGCTTGCCAGCGACGACGAGCCGACACGCGCCGTAACCCAGCACCAGCGGCTCGTAGACATTCACCCCGCTCTCGCGCAACGCGTCCTGCCCCACGATGCCCACGTCCGCCGCGCCGTGTTCGACATAGATCGGCACGTCCATCGGCTTGGCGATCAAAAAACGCACGTCGCCGCTTTCGACGACCAGCTTGCGCGAGGCACGCACCTCGCGCACATCATAACCGAGCGCCTCGAAAATTTCCAGCGACGGTGCGAGCAAGCGTCCTTTGGCTAAAGCGATTGTCAATTCATTCATTTCAACACCAATCCCCCTCACCCCTACCCTCTCCCCGTTGGGGCGAGGGAGTTTGTTCCCTCTCCTTTTTAGGGAGAGGGTTAGGGTGAGGGTCATAATTTTTCCACGCGTCCGTCGCGCCACCAAATTTCGCGCGCGCCGCGAATGTGCGCGTACTCGCGCAACGCCGCTTCCCCGCGATTCAAAATATCCACTTCGATCACGCGTCCTTGCGCCCGCGCCGCTTCCACCTGCGCGCTGTACGTTTGCGCGATCACCGCCGGCGCAATCGTCGCGTTCGCTTTGCGCGCCAGCATCACACGCTCGACGCCGATGGCAAAGCCGACCGCCGGCACGTTCGCGCCGAAATGCGCGATCAGGTTATCGTACCGCCCGCCGCTCGCCACCGCAAAACCCAGCCCCTGCACAAAGCCCTCGAACAAGACGCCGGTGTAGTACGCCATCCCGCGATTTTCGGCGAGATCGAGCGTGACAAATTTTTCCAAACCGAATTGCGCCAGCCGCGCCATCACCGCGCGCAGATGCGCGACCGCCGCGCGCGCTTCGGCGTTGACGCACACGGCGCGCGCTAACGCCTCCGTGCCGCCCCACAACTCCGGCAGCCGCGCCAGGGCGGACGCCGGTTCTGCGGCAAGGTTCAGCGCGGCGAGCAAGCGCGCCAGTTCGGGCGTGTTCTTGCGACGAATTGCATCGCGCAGAGCAACCTCATCCGCATCGCTCAATCCCAGGTCGCGCAGAGTCGCTTGCAAGTACGCCGCGTTGCCAAGCGTAAAACGAAAATCGTCCAACCCGAGCGCGCGCAACGCCGTCATCGCCAACGCAATCGCCTCGGCATCCGCGTCCGCCGTGTTCGCGCCGATGAGTTCGATCCCGGCTTGCGTAAATTCGCGGCGCACGCCGGCTTGCGGTTCTTCGTAGCGAAACGCCGAGCCGATGTAGAAAAAACGCAACGGCATTGCGCGGTCGAACAATTTCGTGCCGACAATGCGCGCGGTCGGAATCGTAAAATCGGCGCGCAGCGCGAGCGTGCGCCCGTCGCGATCAAAAAAGCGATACATCTCTTCGCGCAGTTGCGGACCCGCTTCCGCCGCGAGCGATTCATAGTACTCGAACATCGGCGGAATGATTTCGGCATAGCCCCAGCGCGCGAACGTCTCCGCGAGCGTGCGTTCGACCGCGCGTTTGCGCGCCGCGTCGTTGAAAAACAAATCGGCGACGCCGTACGGTAATTGGCGATCCAACGGTTGAGCGATCATAACAACTCCAACCTCACCCAGCGGGATGAGGAAACAAAAAAGACAAGCCACATTTGACTTGTCTTTGGGGGGATTCGGTGAGTACGCCAAAACGGCGAATCGGCTACCGATCCACCCCGTTTGCGTGATGATGATGCACGAACGAAATCTGATTCAACATTGCGCCGATTATAGGTGAAATGTATGCCGCTGTCAAATGGCTGGCGATTTTCAAAAGTCAGGCGACCTTCATCCCAACCTTCTCCCTCAAAGAGAGAAGGGGTAAATTCCCTCGCCCCTATTGGGGAGAGGCGCTAGCGCGTCGTCTGTGCGGCATTCTGCCGCGTTATGGACGCGCTAGCGGGGTGAGGGGTGATGTCAAGCAACTTTTGAAAAGCCGTGAATGGCTGGCGATTTTCAAAATTACCAAACGGCTTCCTCACTCCCACTCGATGGTTCCCGGCGGCTTGCTCGTAATATCGTAGACGACGCGATTCACGCCGCGCACCGTGTTGATGATGCGACTGCTGATCCGCGCGAGCACATCGTGCGGCAAACGCGCCCAGTCCGCCGTCATCCCGTCCGCGCTTGTCACCGCGCGCACCGCGACCACGCTTTCGTAGGTGCGCCCGTCGCCCATCACCCCGACCGTTTTCAGCGGCGTGAGGATCGCAAAGTACTGCCACACCTCACGGCTCAGCCCGGCGTTCTCGATTTCCTCGCGCACGATGGCGTCCGCCGCGCGCAACGTGTCCAAGTCGTCTTGCGTTACCTCGCCGAGAATTCGCACCGCCAAACCGGGACCCGGAAATGGCTGGCGGTACACCACTTGGTCCGGCAAACCCAGTTCCAGTCCAACTGCGCGCACTTCGTCTTTGAACAGATAGCGCAACGGCTCGATCAACTCAAACGCCAAATCCTCTGGCAAGCCGCCGACATTGTGGTGCGTCTTGATCCGCGCGGCGGCACGCCGTTCCGGCGCACGCGATTCGATCACGTCCGGGTACAGCGTGCCCTGTGCGAGAAAGCGAATCGGCTTGGAATGCGCGAGCGCGCCAGCGGTCTGCTCGAACACGCGGATAAATTCCGCGCCGATGATCTTGCGCTTGGCTTCCGGATCGCTCACGCCGCGCAATTTTTCGAGGAACTGCGCGCGCGCATCCACCGCGACGATCTCCAACCCCAATCGCTGTTGAAACAACTCGACGACCGCGCGCGCTTCGTCTTGGCGCAACATGCCGTGATCCACAAACACGCACACGAGTTGCTCGCCAATCGCGCTCCCCACCAGCGACGCCGCCACCGTCGAATCCACGCCGCCGGACAGCGCGCACAGCACGCGCTCGGCACCGACCCGCGCCCGAATTTGCTCGCGAGTGGAGGCGATGAACGCGGCGGGCGTCCAATCGCCGGCGCAGCCACACACGCTGATCAGAAAATTTCGCAGGACGTGCAAACCGCGCGGCGTATGCGCGACTTCGGGGTGAAATTGGAGCGCGTAAATTTTGCGCGCGGGATCCGCCACTGCCGCGAAGGGACAGGTGTCGCTATGCGCCAGCGTGATAAAGCCATCGGGTAATGCCGTCACTTGATCGCCGTGGCTCATCCACACGTGCAAGTGATCCGGCAGATCGGCGAGCAAACCCTCGGCGCGATCCACCCACACTTTGGCGTGCCCGTACTCGCGGCGCGGCGAGCCAGCGACGCGCCCGCCGAGTTGCTGCGCGAGGAGTTGCATCCCGTAGCAAATTCCCAGGATCGGCACCTGCAAATCGAATAAAAATTCCGGCAATTGCGGCGCGCCGCGATCATACACGCTGGCAGGTCCGCCGGACAAGATGATGCCGCGCGGCTGGAGCCGTTCGATTTCGGCGCGCGAAGCATCGTGCGGCAACAACTCGCAGTAGACGCGCAACTCGCGCACGCGGCGCGCGATCAACTGGGTGTATTGCGAGCCAAAATCAAGAATGACAATTGTGTCGGTCATGGGATCACTCGAAAATAATTTTGCCGTCGTCCATACTCACGATCACCGCCAAGCTCTCAATCGGCACGTTGAGATGGCGCGCATTTTCGCGTCCACGCTCGAAGGTTTTCTCGATCACCGTACCAATGCCGACGAGGTGAGCGTTCACCCGGGCAACCAGCCGCGCGAGCGCGATAATCGTTTGCGCGGTCGCCAAGAAATCGTCAATGATCAGCACGCGTTCGTCGGCGCGTAAATATTCGGTCGAGACCATCAGTTCGACCATTTTATTGTGCGTGCGTGATTTACACTCCTCCTTCACGATGGTGTAATCCATCGTCAGGGGCGGACTCTTACGCGCAAACACGACCGGCACGCCCAGCACCGCCGCGGTCGCCAGCGCTGGCGCAATGCCGCTCGTTTCGGCGGTGAGCACTTTGGTCGGGCGCGTCGCCGCCAAACGGCGCGCCAATTCCGCGCCGGCACGCCCCATCAACCCCGGATCAATTTGATGATTGAGAAAGGAATCCACTTTGAGAATACCGCCGCCCAAATTGCGGCCCTCGTGCAAAATCCGCTCTTGAAGCTCTCGCATCGCATCCCCCATGATTGGTCGAATCTTAGCGAGGCGAGTATAGCACGAGACTATTGGATCATGCAAACGTCCGTCTCCATTTCCCAATCTATTTTATTTGCGCGTCCTTTCGTTTTATGATACAATTTCGGTGGTGGGAAGAATAGATTCACACTCCATCAGATTGGAAAGGAGATTGAAATGCCATTTGGTTTACAACCTTTGCACCTCGTCGTCATTGCGGTCGTCGCGCTCATTATCTTTGGACCCTCGCGCTTGCCGGAAATCGGTCGTTCGGTCGGCAAAACGCTGAAAGAATTTCAGGCGGCAACGAAAGAAGCGACCCAGGCATTGTCGGAAGAAGTTGCCAAACCGGCAGAGGTCAAGAAGGAAGAACCTGCCAAAAGCGCAGAATCCGCCCAGGCAACGTGCAAGTCGTGCAATCAGCCCATTCCAGCCGGCAAAAAGTTCTGCCCAGAATGTGGCGCGGCGCAATAAGATAAGGATCTAACCAGATAGACGCCGCCAGAAGGGATGCCGACCTCGGCATCTCTTTCTGTTTGAGCCCAGCGGCAAAAGGAAAGAACGAATTGCTCCAAGCTTTTCTCCCGCACCTCGAAGAATTGCGGCATCGGTTGCTCATTGCACTCGGCGCAATTCTTGTGACGACGACGCTCGCGTATTTCTTCTCCGACGCGATTATTTTTGTTTTGCGCGCGCCCGCCGGCGATATCAGGCTGACCGCCTTTAGCCCGCTCGACGGGTTTGTGATCCGGTTTCGTGTGGCGCTGTATGGCGGGATCGCCCTCGCCGCGCCGGTGTGGATCTATCAAGTGTTGCGCTTTATCGAACCCGGCTTGTTGCCGCACGAAAAAAAGTGGATCATTCCCGGCGTCGCCGCGATGGTGGGTCTCTTTTTGCTCGGCAATGCGTTCGGCTATGTCATGTTGCACAACATGATGGGCGTCCTGTTCACCATGTTCGGCAGTGAACTCAACTATTTGCCCAGCGCGGATCAATACATTGCCTTTGTCGTATACTTTCTCGTTGCCACCGGCATCGCGTTTGAAATGCCCATCATCTTGCTGATTCTGATCAAGCTCGGGCTGGTCAAACCGGAGTGGCTGCGTAAACAACGCAAGGTCGCGTGGTTCATTATGTTCGTCTTTGCCGAGTTAATCACGCCCGTCGCCGATCCAATTGTTGCGCCCACCGTCGTCATGATTCCGATGATCCTGCTGTTTGAACTCGCGTTGTTCGTTTCGCGCTTTATCGTGCCCAAGCCGAACCCTGAACCGGCAAAACCCAAACCGGCAGGATAGCCAAGCCGCCAGCGATGCAACCGTTACCCGATCTCGCCCGACTACTGGCGCGCGTCGAACATTTCAGACATTTCTCCGAAAAAGACCGCGCGGAAATCATCGGCGCAGGTCAGACGCGCATTTTTCCCACCGGTGCGACGATCTTTCGGGAGGGCGAAGAGTGCGCGGGGATGTTCGTTCTGCTCGCCGGGCACGTGCATCTCTACAAACTGGGTCCTCAGGGGCGGCAATCTCTGCTCGCCGAAGTCGAGCCGGTGATTATGTTCAACGAAGTGACCGTGCTCGATGGCGGCGTCAACCTCACGACGGCGCTCGCCGTGCGAGAGAGCACGGTTTGGAATATTAGTTGCGTTAATTTCCAAGCGCTCTTGCAAAAATATCCGCTGGTCGGCGTCGGCTTGTTGCAAGTCCTCGCCCAACGCACCCGCGCGCTGCTCTCCCAGTACGAAGACCTCTCGTTTCGTTCCGTTCTCGCCCGCACCGCCAAATTGCTGTTGACATTGAGCCATCACGGTAAACGTCCGATTGATCGCAAAGCGTACACCAACGCCGATATGGCGGCGCGCTTATCCACCGCACCCGAAGCATTTAGCCGCTCGCTCCAACTGTTTCGCAAAAACGGCGACATTGTTTGCACGCGCACCACAATCACCGTTCGCCAACCGCAAATGCTCGAAAAATTCGCGCACGTGGAACGCACCTTGCTAAAGGGCTAATCGTTACGCGCAACGCGTTGCATTTGACTAAAATCAATGACAGAGTCATCGCTTTGTGCTAAAATCTCAAGCAGATGTTTTGCACGGCGCCAATGACGCGGCTGGGCATGCATCAGTCAGATGCAGATTGCGGACAGGGAGAACGTAATGCAAGCAGTGATCCAACGTTACCATTTTTTATTTCGCTCAACTAAAGGGTTAATCCTCGTGGCAATCGCGCTCGTCGCGCTGGCTACGGCTTTCTTCGGCATGTTGTCGGGCCCGATGGCGGAACTAGGCATCCGCGCTGTGTGGGTGCAAACATTCCATATCGCCCTCGAACCGGCGGAACGCGAAGGGCGCATCGTGATGTTGTATCACACGATTGCAATGGCGATTGTCGCGATCGAAACCTACATTATCACCGCACTGGTGCCGATGAAACCGGCGCACCGCACGAACATCAATGCGACGATCACCATCGGCTATGTGTTCGCCTTCGTCTGCGGTTTGGGTTTTGCGTACTTTGGGCACAATTGGATTCTGCACGGCTTGTTTCTTTTTGGACAGTCGCTGATTTTTTTCGCGGGCGTGATGCTCGCGCTCGCGCTCAATCCCTGGCAGCCGAATTACCCGGCGCGCGGGCACGGGTACGCCACGTGGCGCGGGATCGATCTCGAACGCGCGGCGTTTTTTACGATGGCGGTGGCAACGCTCGGCTCAGCATTGTTCGGCGCGATCCCCGGTTCGTACTCCGGCAACGGCTTTGAAACGTTCCTCGCCGAAGACGTGGTGCGCGAGGTGCACAAGGACGCGCTACAACTTTCGGTGATCGGGCATTTGCACATCATGCTCACCTTGATCGCCGTCGCGCTTGCACTGATCGTTGGGCGGTGGCTCGATTTCAAAGGCAGACTACACCAACTCGCTATGCCGCTGATGATCTTGGGCACGGCGATCATTACGCTCGGCGTATGGCTCGTCGTTCCCTTTGAAGAGATCGCGCATTACATCATTTACGTCGGCTCGGTTGGCATTCTGCTCTCCGCGCTCTGCCTCGTCATTTTCGGTTTCGCCAAACTGGTCCGCGAACGCCTCGCGGAACAAAACCTCGTGCGCGCCAGCGCGGCGCAAAAATTCGCCGCGCTGATCCACGACCCGCTGAAATTCGGCGCATTGTGGCAAATGGTGTATATGAATTTCGTCGTGACTTTCATCGGCTTGTTTATGGCGATCCGGCTCGACAAGGTGATTCGCGTGTGGCCCCAGCGCGAAGAACGCATCACACTCACCGGGCATTGGCACATTCTCGCGGCGATCTGCGCGACGATCATTTTGCTCTACTATGCCGATCTCATCGGCTTGCAAGGGCGCGCGCGCAAATGGTTTGGCTGGTTTATCCTTATTCCGTCCGACATTGCGTTTGCCGCCGCCGCGCTCTTTTCGACCAAGCGGCTCTACGTTGCCGAGTCCACGCAACAACCGCTCGTGGATACGATCATGCTCGTGATGGACGCAACGTTGGCGACCGTGCTGGCAACGCTAGCGATCTTGCTCGTATGGCGATTGCTCGATCTGTTTGCCGGGCGGGGCAAATGGCGCGCCGAGTTGGACGAGGAGGTGACGCAATGAAACGCATCGCGCCGATGGTCATCCTGATCGCGCTGGGAATTGCCGCATGTGCGGCGGCGCAAACGCCGGCGACACCGTTAAGGTTTGAAACCGGGATCGATCCGGAAATTTGGGCGCGCGTGCCCGCCGGCGAATTTTTCTTCGGGATGCACGCGGAACGCGTCACGCTCGACGCGTTTGAAATCATGGTAACGCCGGTGACGAGCGCGCAGTACGCGCGCTATCTCACCCAGGCACTTGGCGCAAGTAAAGTGAAACTCGTCAACCAACAAGTTGTCGGCGCATATTCGGGCGACGCGTTCACGGGCAAGCGCCACGAAAAGCAAATCGCGGCGGGCGATTATCTGCACACGCCGGTCGGTAATTCCGATTCGCGGCTCACGTTCGACGGTAAAACGTTCGGCGTCCAAGCCGGGTATGAAAATCATCCCGTCGTCGCAGTCACCTGGTTTGGCGCAAAGGCGTACTGCGAAGCCCAGGGCGGTCGGTTGCCAACGGAACGCGAGTGGGAAAAAGCGGCACGCGGCACGGACGGGCGCGCGTATCCCTGGGGCAATGACCTGGCGTCGAATCAAGCGAATTTTTACGCGAGCCGCGATCCGGCGGAAAAGCAATTCGGCGCCCAAGGCGACACGACGCCGGTTGGATTTTACAATGGCAAGACCTACGCCGGCTATCAAACGCTGGATGCCGCCAGCCCGTTTGGTTTGTATGATATGGCGGGCAATGTGTGGCAGTGGACAAGCGATGTGTATCCGGGGACGCATTATCGCTTTATGCGCGGCGGGAGCAAACAAAATTACGATTTCAATCTGCGTGTGTGGTCGCGCAACAGCGCGGAGCCGGATTACTCCGGCGCGAGCGTGGGGTTTCGCTGCGCGCGGCAGAGCAAGTAGCGCGTGCCAGTCCATTGGGGCAGATGCATCTGAATCGGTATAATCTATCGCACAATTTCAATTCATACAAGGAATTGCCATGATCCGGCTGATGAAGGCATTGCCGATGCGCGGCATTGGGGCACGCGCGCGGATGTATTGGACGCTGACGAAAAGTTTACAAACTGGGTTGCTACTCGTGACTGGACTGGCGGGCTATTTCAGTTCGCGTTGCCCGACGCATAGCACGCCGCTGGTGTTGGCACTTGCCGGCAGTTTGTTTCTAGCGATCGGCGGCAGCACCGTGCTCAATATGGTTTGGGATCGGGATATTGACGCCAAGATGAAGCGCGCGTGCGCGCGACCCCTGCCTGCCGGCAAAATACCAATGCGCGAAGGTGCGATTCTGGGAATCGGCATGTCGCTCGCCGGGATCGTGTGGGCATTTGCGCTTGCGCCGGTGTACGGCGCGGTAGTGTTCGCCGGCTGGTTGTGCGACGTAGTGATTTACACGATGTGGCTCAAGCGGCGCACGGCGTGGTCTATCGTGTGGGGCGGGATCGCCGGCGGAATGCCCGTGCTTGCCGGGCGCGCACTCGGCACGGGGCAGATCGATCTGATCGGGGTTCTGCTCGCGCTGGCAATTCTGCTGTGGATTCCAACGCACATGCTCACGTTCGGGATCAAGTACGCGGAGCAGTACCGTCTCGCGGGTGTGCCTATATTTCCAACGCGCTATGGGGAGTGGATCACGCGGGTCACTATCGCGCTCTCGACCGGTGCGGCGGCAATTGCCATGATCATTGCCGCGTGGCACATCGGTTTGCCATGGCGCTTTTTCCATCTCGCGTTATGGTTCGGCGCAATTCTAATCGGCTTTACATTTTTCAGTGTGGCCCGGCGCTCGTCTAAATTGAACTTCGTGCTTTACAAACTCGCGTCGCTGTACATGCTGGGTTCGATGGCGCTGATCATGCTTGGCGCAACGGCGAATTAGAAATCGGCGCCAATCAAAATTCGGAATTTGGGGAGAGGTAAAATGCAAAACAAGGGCGTTTGGATTTGGCGCGGCGCACTCGCGCTGTTGTTGAGCGCATCAACGATCATGACCATTCTGGGCGCTGTTGGCACGGCGTGCCTAGCGTGGAACGGCAATTTGTACCCGGCAAAAGCGTTTGGGTGGATCGTGCCGGCGATGCCACTCTATCAAAACTTGGTCTATATTAGTTTGGTCGCCGGTGTCGCATTAGCAATCGTCACGTACGCGTTGTTGCGCGGCGACCGATGGTTTTACTGGGGCGCACTGCTCTCTCTCGTCATCGGTGGCGGCGCGGCAGCATATCAAATGTACCTGACTTCAACGCTCAAAAGTATCTCGTTCTTCGCCGCCGCACCGACAAATGTGCGATTTTATATTACCGCCTTGACGCTGATCGTTTTGCTCGTCATCCGTTTTCCCGGCATCTGGCAAAAGAGCGGGTTGGATCATCCACGCGCCGGCAAGCCCGATCTGCTCACGCCGACCGGCGCGGCGCTCGTGTTGACTGGCGGGTTGATGATCACCGCGCCATTGTGGGCATCCCCCGAGCATGTTGTGGATGACTTCAACTATGTCAACACGTTACTCGTGCCGCTCGTGGTGGATGGCACGGCGTTAGTGTTCGGCGGCGCGGCGTTGCTGGGTGCGCGCCTGGGACTGGTACACGTGTGCGCCAAACGCATCGTGCCAAACGAACTGAAATTTTAAACAAAACGCGTCTTGACAGTCTGCAACGGATGTGGTATATTCAGAGTAGAAAAGTAAATAGTTGTCTGCCTAATCTCTTGAACAAGAGAACGGAGGAACCAATCGAGGGGTGTATCTCGCCAAGCGAGAGGGGTATCCTTCAGCCCTAACCCGTCAGCTAACTTCGTCGGCACTGAAGGGGACAAGTCTGTGGCGCAGAAATGCGCGCGCGTGAAACCACAGTCTTCCCCTGTGGTTTTTTGTTTTGGAATGCCCTTCTTCTCCTCCTTTTCGATTGGGTGTCTCCTCCCGTCGGCGTCTGCGGGAGGAGATGACCCTTCTTGGCGATGCGCCGCATTACGCTCAGCGTTGAGCGCAATGCGGCGCTCCCAATTGCGTCGAGACGCAGTTTGACAAAAACCCAAGAACGCGTAGAATAGCACTTGACCGCCGAGGTAGCTCAGATGGTAGAGCACGCGGCTGAAAACCGCGGTGTCAGCAGTCCGATTCTGCTCCTCGGCACCAGTAGTTTGATAGTTTATTCGTTCGATGGTTGATAGGTAAAAGACTAGCTAACTATCGAACTAGCCGACTATCAAACAAATATGCGGAAGTGGCTCAGCTGGTAGAGCGTCTCCTTGCCAAGGAGAAGGTCGCG
>CAIKBD010000038.1 GCA_903825565.1 uncultured Anaerolineales bacterium
TGTATTCACTTCAACTGTGATTCGCTCGAGCGCGATTACTCCTACGCCCGTTCGAGTCATTGTGAGCACGCAGAAGAAATCCTGGGTCTATTATCACGGTCCGGCTACGCCCGTTCGCGCCGATGCCTTTGCGCCCTTGGCACTCGCGAGTTTCCCGCGACCGACCAATGATAACGGACGTGGACTCCACTGGTTTCCGACGACGTTCCAAACAAAAGCCGTCGTAGATCGTTTCATTCCCGAGTTGAAAGCGATGAAAATTCGCTGGCTCATTCTCCTACAAGGAATGAACGATTGGGATTGTGTGGCAAACGATTATTTGATTGACCGCCTGAATGCGGAAGGAATCATCGTTGTAATGCGCATTGATCGCCAAGTCGGCAAGATGGATTGGCAACGACTGGGTTGGGTCGTCGCACGTTACCGCGAACGAGGTGTCCGCTATTTTCAACTCTACAACGAACCGAATGTCCTTGAAGAATGGGGCAACTCTGATCCAATTACACCTGAGCAATTTATTGCGTACTGGATTCAGGGGGCTGAAGTGATTGCCGCCAATGGCGGATACCCAGGATTCTCGCCGATGTCACCGCAAGCAGATGATTCCGATTTGATCTTTTTCCAGAGTGCATTGGAAGAACTCAAACGCCTGAAACGATTTGACCTGGTCAATCTGATGTGGGTTTCGGTCCACAACTATGGCGATTTCGACGGAAAAAATTTTAGCGATGACGGATTCTTTCGCTATCGCACGTACGATGCGCTTGTGAAAAAAATATATGGCGGAAGTTTACCGATGATCATCACGGAAGGTGGGCTCACCGTCGCTGAGCAAATGACAAATCAAATCGGATCGATGTATCAATTTATCACACAACAACGCGAACCCTTCTTGCTCGCTTTTGCACCTTGGCTCATTGGGAATGCCGTCGGCGGTGGACACGATGCACGCTGGGAATCTGCCGCGTGGTTCACAGGGACAGTGAGCCAGGTCAAGCCGCGCAGTGTCGTCGAACAAGTCAAAGGGCAATGAGACACAGGAGGAATGAACCAATGAGCCAATTACCAATGACCAAACAGAACTCTTCGACAACTTTTCATTGGTTCATTGGCTCATTGGTAATTGGCGCATTGAGTTGATTATGCCTAACAAACCAGGATTACCATCTACCCAAGAACATATTCTCGCGAAAGCCGTACGCGATAACACAATCATTCTGCGGAGCGGAGAACTCGCCGCCGTGATTGAAGTCGAGGGAACGGATCTCACGCGACTGTCCGATAGTACGCGCGATGGACTGATCATTCAATACGGCAATTTTTTGCTCACGCTGCGTTTTCCGTATCAGATTGTCGTCGCGCGCAAACGTCAACGCTTGGAAGAATACCTTGCCTACGTGGATGACGAGGCGCAAAAACGCCAACGTGAAGGCAACGGCGAATATGCTCAAGCCTTGCATGGATGGTTGAACTTTATGCTGGATGTGGTACGGCAGGTGAATCCTCAAGCACCACTTTATCTCGTGGTATTACCGTACGATCCGATTTCGCCCGATGATCGTGTACGCGGTCAAGTGCTTTTGACGGCGGATAAATTTCAACGCGGAATCGAAGAGCTCAAACA
>CAIKBD010000039.1 GCA_903825565.1 uncultured Anaerolineales bacterium
ACCGTGTACCTCCTCGCCAAAGAGGTAAAGAAAGAGCAAGTCACGGTTGCCGAATGGGTCTCGAACGAAGTGACGACGACCGACCTGGCAACCAAGGCGATCACCGCAACCTTGGCGGTGAACGAGACATTCGATCTCGGTCAATACAAAGCCAAACTGGTTGCGTTGGATGCCGCCGCTAAGACCGCGCAAGTTCAAATTTTGGGCGCGGACGGCAAAAGCGTCGCCGAAAAAACTTTGGGCCCCATCACCGATCAAAATCGGCCCCTGCTGGCGACGGACGACGCCGCGATGTCCAAGATGATCCTGCACTATCAGGATGTCCAAGTTGCGCTCGCTGCGTTCACCAATCCATTCAAGGATGCCGGCAAAGTGGCATTGCTCGGTTACACCGGCGTTTTTCGGACGACGATGGGGCAAGCGTGGCCCCAAGACCCGCGCTTTGTCGTTTTCCACGATACCTGAAACAGCTGCGGCTTGCTGAACGAGTACATGATCGCGAACAAGGATGCCATCGTACTCGACAGCACCAACAACGTGTTTGTTGGTCCGAATCAGTATTTCAAAATCGTGATTGACAGTTTCGACGGTACGACGATCAAGGCGTGGCACTTTGAAGATCCCCAGGGCAACAAATCGGCGAACCTCGCCGGGAGCGCCAAAGGGAAGCACATCGATCTCTTGGTGACCAAAGGCAACCGCACCATTCAACATTTCATCACCCGCTGGGCGGATCGCTTCTATGCGGAAAACGAAGCGGCTCAGGCAGAACTCGCCAAACTGAAAGAAGGAAAATAGAGTCGGCAGGTTCTTTATAGGTTGCGCTTTATCTTAGCCCGAAGCAGAGTACGGCTGGCGCACAGTTCCTGGACATGTCCCTCACTCTTGCTCGCGCCCCTGTGCGGCAAGGGAATTTGCTCCCGCGCTCTTCGGGGAGAGAGTTGGAGTGAGGGGGAGTGCGCCTTTGCGTCAGCCGTACAAGTAGGGCAGAGAGTTGGACTCGACTCTCTGCCTATGATATAATTACAGCAAATCGTAACGAAACGGAATGGTAAAATGCCTAGTCTAAATCTAATTTTCTACTGCGTATGAATGTTCGTTCGACAACGCACTGGTTGCGTTGACCATTTCATTTCCCCGGTTTGTCTGCACCGGCGCGGAAGCTAACTCCACTCGCATCTCCTTTCAGCTTCCTGTCGCCCGCGCACACGAGAACCGGCGACAGGAGTTGCCTATGCAAGCACGCACCCGCGCGTGTTTGATCCGCAAACAGAAATTTTGACTGCCACGTTGACCGATGCTCGGTGAGCATCATTCATTCGTTTTCAACCATTCTCAATCCGTAGGGCAAATTTAGAAATTTGCCCCACATTTCAAGGAGTCAACGTGTCTACGCTTTCTAAATTCTTCACCTCGCGCTGGGGACCCATTATCACCGGCGTGATTATCGGCGTGCTCGCGCCGGTGCTCGTCAAGCTCGGCAATCCTGGCAATATGGGCATTTGCGTCGCGTGCTTTACGCGCGACATTGCCGGCGCGCTCGGCTTGCAACGCGCCGCCACCGTCCAGTACATTCGCCCGGAAATCATCGGCTTGGTGCTCGGCGCGCTCGTCGCCGCGTTCCTGTTCCGCGAATTCAAACCGCGCGCCGGGTCTGCTCCGCTCGTGCGTTTCGTGCTTGGCATCTTTGCGATGATTGGCGCGCTCGTGTTCCTGGGTTGCCCCTGGCGCGCGTGGTTACGGCTCAGCGCTGGTGACTGGAACGCGATTGCCGGCATCGTCGGCTTGATTGCGGGTATCGGACTGGGCATTGTCTTTTTGCAGATGGGCTTTAGTCTGGGTCGCAGTCGTCCCGCCTCGCCCGCGATGGGCTGGGTGATGCCGGTGGTAATGATTGGCTTGTTTGCCCTGCTCGTCCTCGCGCCGATGTTCGGTCGCGATGCAAACGGCGCGCCGATTGGTCCCATCTTTTTCTCGACGACGGGACCAGGTAGTCAACACGCGCCCTTGTTCATCGCGCTTGCGGTTGGTCTCGCGATTGGCTTTCTCGCGCAACGCAGTCGCTTTTGCACGATTGGCGGCGTGCGCGATTTAATCTTGATGCGCGATACGTATCTGTTCTTTGGCATCGTCGCGCTCGTGGTCGCCGCGTTCGTCACGAATCTCGCGCTCGGTCAATTCAATCCTGGGTTTGAAAAACAAGCCATCGCGCACACCGATGCGATTTGGAATTTCGGCGGGATGGTGCTCGCCGGTCTCGCGTTCACACTCGCAGGCGGTTGCCCCGGTCGCCAATTGATTTTGTCCGGCGAAGGCGATGGCGATGCGGCAGTGTTCTGGTTGGGGATGCTTGTCGGCGCAGGGTTCGCGCACAATTTCAATCTGGCGAGTTCAGCCGCCGGACCCAGCCCGTACGGTCCCGCCGCCGTGATTGTCGGTCTGGTCGTGTGTGTGGCAATTGGATTGACGATGCGCGAACGCATCGCGCAAGCCGTGTTCGGCACGGCAAGTGGAGAATAAAAATGGATACACCTACTTTGGACGCGCGCGGACTCTCGTGTCCGCAACCCGCGTTTCTCGCCAAACAAAAACTCGCTGAGTTGAAAAGCGGCACGCTCCAAGTCCTGCTCGATTCGGCAACCTCGCGCGATAACGTGACGCGCATCGCGCGCAATGCCGGCTGGACCATCGTCGAAGAACAAGACGCCGGCACGTTTCGTTTGGTGCTGACAAAATAACTGAGGCAATAGCGAATTCCGATTCGATTTACGGTTGTGTAGAGACGTTGCACTGCAACGTCTCTACAATACTCGCAACACCGGAAAAGATGCGTAAATGCTGTTACGCCGTTGTAGGACAAATTTGTAAATTTGTCCTACAACGGCGTAAGATGAGTGAATGCTGTTACGCCGTTGTGGGACAAATTTGTAAATTTGTCCTACGGTCTGCGTAAGATGAGTGAATCAATGATTTATCTCGATAACGCCGCCACTTCATTTCCCAAACCGCCAGCCGTGATGCAAGCGATGGCGAACTTTCTGGAACACGCCGGCGGCAACCCCGGTCGTTCCGGTCATCGCTTGTCCGTCGAGGCGGGACGCATCGTCTACGACGCGCGCGAAGCGATTGCGGATTTGTTTCACGCGCCCGACCCATTGCGCATCATCTTTACACTCAACGCGACGCACGCGTTAAACATTGTCTTGCGCGGCTTGTTGCATCCGGGTGACCGCGTGGTGACGACTTCGATGGAACACAACGCGGTGATGCGTCCACTGCGTGCGCTCGAACGCACGGGCGTCCAGGTTGTTGTCGTGCCGTGTGCGAGTGATGGCGCGCTCAACCTCGAAGCGATGCAAACGGCATTGCGAACGCACACGCGGCTCGTCGTCACGACGCACGCGAGCAACGTGACTGGGACGATGATGCCGGCCGCGGAGATTTCGGAAATTGCACATCGCGCCGGCGCATTGTTCTTGCTCGACACAGCGCAAACCGCCGGCGTCGTACCGATTGATATGCAAACCCTGGGTGTGGATTTGCTCGCGTTCACCGGGCACAAGGGTTTGCAAGGTCCCCCTGGGACGGGTGGTTTGATTTTGAATGACCCAGTGGATGCGGTCATCATCGAACCATTGATGCGCGGTGGAACGGGGAGCGCATCCGAATTTGAAGAGCAACCGGAATTTTTGCCTGACAAATTCGAGAGCGGCACACCGAACGGTGTGGGCATTGCCGGTCTGGGTGCGGGCGTGCGATGCGTGCTTGAGGTCGGCGTCGCCGCGATTCGCGCGCACGAAAATGAATTGACGCGCACGCTGATTGATGGACTGCTCGCCATCCCCGGCATCACATTGCACGGTCTGCGCGGAACGTGCCAACGCGTCTCGACGATTTCGTTCACCGTCGCCAACAAACGCGTCTCGGAAATTGGAATGCGGCTCGATGAAGAATTTGGCGTGCTGTGTCGCGTCGGCTTGCATTGCGCGCCGGCGGCGCATCGCACGATGGGCACATTTCCCGAAGGCACGATTCGTTTTGCGCCGGGAATGTGGACGACGCTAAACGAAATCCGCGAAGTGATTCGTGCCGTTGAACAGGTGGTAGCAAAATGAATTTTGAAGGCGTTGTGTTGTTTCATACTTCGTCGTCGGCGATTCGCGCGGAAAAAATTTTGACGCGCGCGAGGGTCGCCGTGAAATTAATTCCCACGCCGCGCGAGTTGTCGAGCGATTGCGGCATCGCGCTCGGTTATCAATCTGCCGCACGCATGCACGTTGCCGAATTGTTGAATGGCGCGCGCGTCGAGATTGCCGGCATACATCAATGGAGTGGAGGCAAGTGGATATGAGTACGCTGACAGAGCAGACATTTGCGGTTGCCAACCCGGTGCGCTTGACGAGTTTATCGTCGTGCGCGGGCTGAGCATCGAAAATGGAGCCGGCGGTGCTGGCTCAAGTGTTGGGTCCGTTGCAAGGCTTGTTTGCCCCGCAAGATTATCCCAATTTGTTAGTTGGCTTGGGCGCTCCCGATGATGCCGCTGTGTATCGTTTGGACGACCAACGCGCCATGATTCTGACCACCGATTTTTTCACCCCGATTGTGGACGACGCGTACGATTACGGGGCGATTGCCGCGACGAATGCACTCTCCGATGTGTACGCGATGGGCGGGCAACCTTTGCTCGCGCTCAACCTCGTCGCGTTCCCGGCAAATTTGCCGGTCGAAATCTTGACCCAGATTTTGCGCGGGATGGCGGAAACCGTGCGTGATGCCGGCGCGGTCATCGCCGGCGGTCATTCGATTCAGGACAAGGAACCCAAAGTCGGTTTGTGTGTGGTCGGAATGGGGCATCCGGATAAATTGATGACCAAAGCCGGCGCGCGTCCCGACGATGTCCTCGTGCTCACCAAGCCCCTGGGCAGTGGCGTGATTACCACTTGTGCCAAAGTCAATCAAGCCGCGCCGGAACACGTTGCCGCGGCGACGCGCTGGATGAAAAAACTGAATCGCGCCGCTGGCGAAAGCGCGATGCTTGCTGGGGTGCGATGCGGCACGGATATTACCGGGTTCGGTCTCATCGGTCATGCGTGGGAAATGGCGCACGCGTCCGGCGTCGGCTTGCAAATTAGTTTGGGCGCGGTCCCGTTTATGGATGGCGCGCAACGCTACGCCGACGAAGGAATTTTTGCGGGGGGTACGCTGGCGAATCACAACGCGTATTTGGCGCACACCAAATTTATGGACGATATGTGCGACGGCGATTGCATGTTGCTCTTCGATGCGCAGACAAGCGGCGGGTTGTTGCTCGCGATTGCGCCGGAACAGTTGCCGGTATTTCGTGCGGAGATGACGCGGCGCGGCGAAGCGTGGTGGGAAATCGGCAAGGTTGTCGCCGAACCTGGGTCAATCCAGGTTGTATAACGATCCAAGCAAATGCGATAATCTGCGAACCCTCGCACCACCCGCGAGGGTTCGCGGATAACAATCTGACGGAAACGAGGCGGTAGAATGCACGTCATTGGAACAGCGGGACACGTTGATCACGGTAAATCAACTTTGGTGCACGCGCTCACTGGCATCAACCCCGATCGGCTCAAAGAAGAGCAATTGCGCGAGATGACCATCGAACTGGGATTCGCGTGGTTGACCTTGCCGAGCGGCGAAGCGGTCAGTGTGATTGATGTGCCGGGACACGAAGATTTTATCCGGCATATGCTCGCCGGGGTCGGCGGCATTGACGCCGCGTTGCTCATCGTCGCGGCGGACGAGGGCGTGATGCCGCAAACGCGCGAGCACGTCGCAATTTTGAATTTGCTCCAAGTCAAAAACGGCATCGTCGCGTTGACCAAAGCCGACTTGGTGCAAGATGCGGAATGGCTGGAACTTGCCAAGAATGATGTCAGCGAAATGCTCAAAGACACAACGCTGGCGAATGCCAAAATCATTCCGGTCTCGGCGCGCACCAAACAAGGTTTGAGAGAACTCCTCGCTGAGTTGGACGCCTTGCTCCGCGAGACGCCGGTCCGCCGCGACCTGGGGCGTCCGCGTTTGGCGATTGACCGCGTGTTCACCATGACCGGCTTTGGGACGGTGGTCACCGGCACCTTGATTGACGGCAAACTGCGTGTGGGTGACGACGTGGAAATTTTGCCGTCTGGTTTGCAAGCGCGCATTCGTGGCTTGCAAACCCACAAGACCAAGGTGGACATGGCGCAGCCGGGCAGTCGCGTCGCCGTCAACCTGACCGGCGTCGAGGTCGAACAAATCGAGCGCGGACAAGTGGTGACGCGCCCGGGGTGGTTGACCGCGACTAATCTCGCCGACGTGCATCTCGATGTGCTCGCCGATGCGCCGCATCCCTTGCGCCACAATCTCCAATTGGAATTTTTTACCGGCGCGACCCAGGTGATTGCGCGCACGCGTGTGCTGGGCGCGCAAGAAATCGAGCCGGGCAATTCGGGTTGGGTGCAATTGGAATTTGAGCATTCGGTGACGATGGTCAAGAACGACCGCTTTATTTTGCGCCAAGCATCGCCGAGCCAAACGATTGGCGGCGGCACGGTGGTTGACCCGCATCCGCAACGGCGCCATCCGCGTTTTCGGCCCCAGGTTCTGCGCCAACTCGAAACGCTCGCGCACGGCAGTCCCGACGAAATTCTTTTCGAGGCACTCCAGCACGTCGAGCCGATTGAAGGGCGTTTGCTTTTGCAAAAGAGCAACCTGGCGCAAGCCGTCGCGGAAACGGCGTTGACGAATTTGTTGGCGCAAGGTCTTGTCCTCGCCATCGGCGTGAAAGATGCCACCGCGAGCGCACTGCTCACCAGCCACCACTGGATTATCACGACGGCGACCTGGCAAAATTGGTTGGATCAAATGACCGCGCTCGTAAGCGAGTATCACCATCGCAACCCGTTGCGGATTGGAATGTTGCGCGAAGAGGTCAAGAGTCGGCTCAAACTCGAACCGCGCCTGTTTGATGAATTGCTTGCCGAAGCGGTTCGCACCGCGCGCATGGTCAGCGTCGAATCGTTTATTCGTTTGCCCACGCACGTGGTCAAGTTTAATAGCCAGCAACAAGCGCAAATCTCGCGCCTGCTCAAAACGTTCGAGCAAAACCGCTTCACGCCGCCGTCGGTCGCGGAAGCGGAGGCGCAGGTCGGCGCGGAAATTTTCAATGCGTTGCTTGAGCAAGGCAAGCTCATCAAGGTCAGCAATGACGTCGTTTTCTTGATGACCGCGTATCAAGAAATGGTCAAACGCATTGTCGAGCATCTCCACGCCAATCCGACGATCACGGTCGCGCAGGTGCGCGATCTGTTTGGCGCGAGCCGCAAGTATTCGCTCGCGTTGATGGAGTACTTGGATCAGCAACATATCACGCGGCGGATGGGGGATGAACGCGTGTTGCGGTGAACGCGCAACTTTTGGCGGAATGAGAGAAATGGCGTACAATGCGCGTTGCCGGCGCGCGGTTCGCGACGGCGGGAATTGAAATCGAAGGTGAATTATGCGGGTCCGTTTGCCAACCATCGGTCTATTCGGGCGGACTTTTGCGCTGGTCGTGATCGCGCTGGTGATTATGCTTGCCAGTTTTGCTATCCTGGGTTTTCAAGCGACGAGAGAAAGCGCCGAGCGCACCCTGCAAGAGCGTCGCTCGCTGGCAAAAGTCATTGCGGGGCGCGTGGACGATCAGTTGTTCGAGTCCGTGCGTGCGGTGCAGGTCATGATCGAAACGCAACAGCTCGATCCGGCGGGCGATGTTGGTGTGGCGCGGCATTGGCTCGAGAGCACGCGCAAACACCTCGGCGATTTTGCAACGTGGATGGCGGTCGTTGACGCGAGCGGTCAATTGGTCGCGGCAGACCCGCTTACGGAAGAGGTGCGCCAATTCGATTTTCCGAATGCCAAGTGCGTGCAATATGTGTTTGAAAACAAAAAGCCGGTCATTAGTTGCGCCTTTCGCATTGGAATTTCGATTCCCATTTCGGCGATGGTCGTGCCCATTCTGCAGGACACGCGCGTCGTCGGCGCGGTGTTCACCGCGCTCGATCTGAGTTCGCCGCAATTCACCCAGGTGTTCGAGCCGTTGGGGTTGGGCACGACCGGGTACGCGCAAGTGGTTGACGCGAACGGCTTGATCCTGGGCGCGACGCGTCCCGAACTGCGCTGGCAACAGGACGATCACAACGGGCAATTCAACGCGCTCATCACGAATCGCACGACGATGGTGGGCACCTGCCATTCCTGCCACACCGACAGTAGCGCAATCCCCAATCGGCAAGAAGATGTGATAGCGTTTGCGCCGCTGACTGCGGCAAAGTGGGGCGTCGCCATTCGCCAGTCGCGCGATGAAGCGTTTGCGTATGGCGACGACTTGCAACGCCAAACGATCATGCTCGGCGTCGTGGCTTTTGGCGGCGCGTTACTCCTCACGTGGTTTCTCATTCCGCAACTGGTGGGCCCGCTCAAAGGGTTGACCCAAGCGTGCGAACAGATCGCCGCCGGCAATTTATCTGCGCCGATTCCACCCCAGGGCGCGGGCGAGATCAAAACGCTTGCCAACGCGTTCGATGCGATGCGACGACAACTGCGCGCCTCCCGCGATCAAATTCAGGGTTGGAACTTGGAATTGGAAGCGCGGGTGCGCCAACGCACCCAGGAATTGGAAGAATCGCGCAAACAATTGTTAGCCGCCAACCGCGAGCTGTCCGTGTTGAACGCGCTGGGGAGCGCGCTCCGGCAATCGGTGGATTTGCAGACGACGCTCACCCTGGCGCTGGAGCGCATCATGACGCTCGACAATATTTGGGGCGCATCCATTTGCCTGCTCGAACCCGACGGAGTGAACCTAGCGCCCAAACCCCATCACGCGATTCACTTGAATGGAAGTTGCGCGTGTGAGTGGGGCGGCGTGCGCGCGACGCTGGAACGCGTGTTGCGAGACCGCCAAGTGATCGCGCTCCAAGTGCCGCTCGTGTTGAACGCCGACAACAAGATCGAGGCGCGCGCGGACGCGGACACGCACCCCGTCGTGTGCGTGCCGTTGATCGGTAAAAAGCGTAACCTGGGAATTATGATCCTGGTGAACTCGAACGGGCACACTTTTGCCGCGTCGGAAATCGAATTATTGTCTTCCATCGGCGTGCAGATCGGCATCGCCATCGAAAACGCGCTATTGTTCGACGCGTTGCGAGACAAAGAACAGGCGCGCACGGAACTTTTGCGGAAAATCATCGCCACGCAAGAAGAGGAACGCCGCCGGATCGCGCGCGAGTTGCACGACGAAACGAGTCAGGCGTTGACGGCGTTGAACGTCGGCTTGAAAACGGCAGTCATGGTGCCAGCGGAACACCCGGACGATGTTAAACAGCGGCTCGTACCTTTGAAGATGCAAGCGGCGGGAATGCTCGAAGAAATTCAGCGCATGATTCGAGACTTGCGCCCCAGTTTGCTCGACGACCTGGGTTTGGTTTCGGCGATTGATTGGTACGCCGAAGTGCGCTTGAAGAACGAGGGGATTCAGGTTGCGTGGGAAGTCATCGGCACGGAACGTCGCCTTGCGCCGGAAATGGAGACGACGCTCTTTCGCGTCGCGCAGGAGGCGATTAGCAACGTCGCGCGACATGCCCGCGCCGAAAATGTTAGCATCCTGCTCGGCTTTGAAGCGCACAGCGTGACGCTGGAAATCGAAGACGATGGCATCGGGTTTCACGCCGCTGAAATTTTGCCCACCGCGCGCAAGACCGAGGCGTATGGCTTGCTGGGGATGCGCGAGCGGATCAATCTGCTGGGCGGCGAACTGATGATTGAGTCCCAGATCGATCAAGGCACGCGCATCCAAGCCAAAATCCCGATTGCCGGCGACGACGAGACGCGTTTGTTCGAAAAATTGGCTCACGCTTAAGCGCGCCGGTGATTTGACGAAAAGTGGGGAGGGGCATAGCGCCGCTATGCTCCTCCCCACTTTTTTTCCGATTGGCGTGGACAATTATTCCGAGTGACGCAGTTTGGCTAACGTCCAACTTGACCAACCGATGGCTAGCATGAGCGCGATCCCGGGCACGCCCAGCAGGAGGAGCGCGCGCCAATCGATCACGCCGACCGGCGTGGCGATCTGGGTGGGGCCGGTTGGCGCAACCGGTTGCAGGTTAGTCGCCGCATTGTTGCGTTGCCAAGGCGGTCCACCGCCCGTCATCGTTTGCGGCGCGGCAACCGCGGGCGCGCTCGCTTGCCACTGTCGCACGAATGCCACCACCGCTTCGATCTCCGAGCCACTCAAACGCGTGCCCCATGCCGGCATCGCCGTGTTGGGCACGCCGTTCGTCACGATTTGGATCATCGCCGCATCGCTCGTCACTTTTTGGAAAAAACTTTGCACGTTCAGCGCGGGCGCGCGGCGCGTGCCTTGGCCCGCCGTGCCGTGACACCACGAGCAATTTTGCGCGAACAAGGTTTTGCCCGTATCCAAAATTTTCTGCGTGACCACAATCGGTTGCGCCGGCGGTTCGGGGATGGCGTTCGCGGGCAGAGCGTCCCAGCGTTGCACGAGCAACACCAGGTCGGCGATTTGCTCCGGCTTGAGCCGCTGATTCCAGCCCGCCATCAACGTGGCGGGCGAGCCGAGCGTGATCGTTTTGGTGAGTTGCTCGGCGGTGCGGTTGCCGCGCACCTGGGGATCGTTGAGCGCGGGCGCGAGCGCGGTGCCCTTGCCGTTTGCGCCGTGACACGCGACGCAGTTTGCCGCGTAGAGTTGCGCCGCGTTCGAGAGCCGGTCGCCGTCGGCGAGCGCGGCGATTTGTTTGAGCGTGTCCGCCGGGATCGTCACGCTGATCGGCACGCGCGGCGTCAAACCCAGGTCGGCGACGACATAGCGGGTCGCGTTCCAATCGCCGTGCTGAATCAAAGCGATCACGGCTTCGATGGCGGAATCGTTGAGCGGTCCCCCGTCGTCTGTGCCCCACGCCGGCATCGCGGTGTTGTAGCGGCCGCGCGCGATGGTTTTGTAGAGCGTCGCGTAATCGGTGTCGCGCAAGCCGGAGTTGTCGAGCGGCAACGTTGCGCCCAGCCCCTCGCCCGCGCCGCCGTGACAGACTGCGCAGTTTTGCGCGAACACGACTTGCCCTTCGCGGATTCGAGTCGTGAGCAAATTCGCGCGCGCTTGGTCTTGGCGGTACGGTTCATAGAACATGTACGCGCCGAGCGTCGCGACCAATACGAGCGCGGCGATAAAACCAATCCACATTTGAGTTCGCATATTCGATTCCTACCAGACCTGCCCGGTTGCAAAAACTGGCAGGTCTCGCATTATGGGTACACCACTTGGGTTTGATCGAAACGGTCGCGGCTGATCGCGCGGCTCGTGTCTACCTGCACCTGATTGTTGGCAATCGTCACGGCAAACAGATCGAGCGGGCGCGGCGCGGGGGCGTTCAACACCGCGCCGGTTTGATCGAACACGGACGCGTGACACGGGCAAATGAATTGCTTTTTCGCCTGGTCCCAGGGCACCGCGCAACCCAGATGCGTGCACTTGCGATAGAGCGCGAGAAACCCGCCCTCCTGGGTTCGCACGAGATAAAAGCGCCCCTCGTTGAACGGCGTCACCGAACCGTTCGGAAACTTGTCCACCGCGCCGCATTTGAACACGCTACCGAACTCGCCTTCGTTCAGGCGCGGCAGAAAAAAGCCGATGCTGATCGCGCCAGCTTCCACTGCGGCGACGCCGGCAAGCGCAGTCAAGCCCAGTCGCAGAAAATCGCGGCGCGGCGTTGGATCGGGCAGATGTTCGGGCGCGGCGGGAGTTTGTTTTTGGTCAGTCATATTTTTTCCGTTGCTCAATGAGTGGGAATGATTTCCCAGGGGAACATTAGCTTCATACCCGCGCCGCGAAAGAAAACGCCGACGAGCGTGAGCACGACAAAGCCGGTAAAGACGAGCATGAAAACGCTCAGCCCGGCTTCGCATTTCGTCGCGCGGAACCCGGCGCGGATTCCGTCGTAATAGCCGATGATGCCGAGGAGCAACAGAATCAAGGGCAGGACGCCGTTCGAGAGAAGCGTGGGAATGCCGGGAAGCCAGCCCACCCAATCAATCAAAAATTCATCGAGCACGATGTACAACGCGGTGAGCCATGTGCCGACGGCGACGCTAAAGAGCGCGAGCCAGCGACCGCGCCGCGAGCGAAAATAAATGCCGACGCTGTTCATATCGCTGTCAATGTACGGCAGCGCGGCAAGCCCCAGCAAGCCGAGCAAGGGCACGACGATTGCGCCGACGAGCGGGTGAAAGTGCAACAGCAATTCCTGGATGCCCATAAAATACCATGCCGCTTTTGCCGGGTTGGGGCTGGCGTCCGGGTTGGCGAGCGCTTCGAGCGGCGCGTTCACCAGCGCCGACCACAAGGCGATGGCGGCGAGTGCGACAATCGCCCAAATAATTTCGGGGCGCACAAGATCGGCGACGGTCAAGACGTTTTCATCTTTGCTCACCGGCGGTTCGTCCACGCCGCGCGGCAGAGACAACCCGCCGTCCTTCCGCACGCGCCAAAAATGCAAACTCATCAAACCGAAGATGGCGATGGGGATGATCGAAATGTGCAACGCGTAAAAATTGAGCAAGGTGGCGGGGCCAATTTCGGGTCCGCCGAGCAAAATGTTCGATAGCCCAGTGCCGACAAACGGCACATAGACGATGATGCTCGACCCGACCGTGATCGCCCAGTACGCGAGTTGATCCCACGGTAGCAAATAGCCGGTAAAGTTGGCGACGACGGTCAGCAACAACAAGGTGATCCCGACGAGCCAGTTGAATTCGCGCGGCGTGCGAAACGCGCCGGTGAAAAAGACGCGCAACAAGTGCAATGCCACGACGATCACCATCAGGTTGCCCGACCAGTGATGCACATTCCGCACGAATTGCCCAAACCAGATGCGCGTGGACAGCGCGAGAATCGAAGTGTATGCCTTGTCGGGCGAGGGGGTGTAGGCGGTTTCGAGCAACATGCCGGTCGCGCCCAGAATGACGACCAGCAAAGCCGCCAAGCCGCCCAAGCCCCAGGTGTAGGTAAAGCGCAACGTGCGCGCCGGCACCTGGGCGGGATGCAAGTGCAAGATCAAATTGTTCATCACCAGGCGCAAGCGACTGCGGCGGTCGCCGGTGAATGGCTCGCGCACGGCGCTCCGCCACACGCGTTGCCACAGCGGCGGCTGTGAATTGTTCGGCGTATTCATTGTGTCTTCCCCACGTTCCCGTGAATGGATTTCGTGCTTGGATCATAGCATCAAGTTGTGGACGAGTGATGGAGAAGCCATAACGGAACTGTGAAATGGTTTGGCGCGCAACGGTTTGTCACGTTCGAGAAAAATGTTATAATACGCGCGCTCGAAAGGAGAGAGTCATGCGTTTTATTTCGCGCTGGCTGTTTTTACTCTGGTGCGGCGCGCTGATCCTCGTTGCCGTGCCGGGGGCGACGAATGCCGCGCCGCCGCCAGGCACGCCCGATACATACATCGTTCAAGCCGGCGACACCTTGTTTGTGATCGCCGCGCGCTATCATACGACCGTCGCCGCGATCAAACAGTTGAATGGACTGGGCAATAACGATACAATCCAAGTCGGTCAAAAACTGCTCGTGCCGGTCGGCGACAATGCGGGGGCGGGCGCGCCGGCGCTCGCGCTGACGACGCACACCTACATCGTCCAGCCGGAAGATACCCTGGCGCGCATCGCCAGCCGGTACGGCGTCACCGTGCGCGCGGTCGAACAACTAAACGGTTTGGCGAACGCGAACTTGATCGTCGCCGGGCAAGCATTGGCAATTCCAGCCAATCCCAATCTCGTCAAGCCGGGCTTGTTGATCGAACCGACGACCGCGCGGCAGGGCGGCACTGTGTTGGTGCAACTCACGCGCCCCGAACTTGCCGCCGTCAAGGGCATGTTCAACAATCGCGCGATTGAGTTTACGCGGAGCGCGGGATATTTTTACGCGTTGCTGGGCGTTTCGCGGTGCGCGAAAATTGCGCCCGCCCCGCTGACGCTGACCTTGACGGACACGGACGGGCAAACGACGACCGAGACCGCGACGATTCAAATTGCGGCGGCGACCTTCGCCGTGCAACAAATCACGTTGCCCGCCGGCAAAGGGGCGTTACTCGACAATGCGCTGCAAGTGCGCGAGGGCACCCAGTTGGTGGAGCTCGTCAACCAGCGCACGCCCGCGCGACTATGGAGCGGCGCGTGGCGACTGCCGGTAGTGGGACCGATTTCGTCGGCGTTTGGCACGCGGCGGTCGTACAACGGCGGCGCGGTGGGCGCGTGCGGTCACGAGGGCACGGATTTCGATGTGGATGCCGGCGTGCTCGTGCACGCGCCGGCGCGCGGC
>CAIKBD010000040.1 GCA_903825565.1 uncultured Anaerolineales bacterium
CGGCAACGCGCAACACGTTCGACATCAACGCCATCCCCGTTCTCAAATCGCTCACCCACCTGCCGGTCATCGCCGATCCCAGTCACGGCACCGGCAAGTGGGAACTCGTGACGCCGGTCGCGCGCGCCGCCATTGCCGCGGGCGCGGATGGCGTGATCGTCGAAGTGCATCCCGATCCCACACGCGCGATGAGCGACGGCGCGCAATCGCTCAAGCCGGAAAAATTCGCCGCGCTCGTCACCGCCATTCGCCGCGTCGCCGAGTCGGTGGATCGTACATTGTAAAAAAAATTATCCGCGAATCACGCGAATAAAAAAATGTTGGCGCAAATTCGCATGATTCGCGGATAAAAATCGAACGAGAAAAATTTGGCAAAGGCACACCAGAGGAATAAATTATGATTATCGTTATGAAACACAACGCCACGCAAGCCGAAGTGGCAACCGTCATCGCCCAAGTCGAAACAGTCGGACTGCAAGCGCGCCCGATCATCGGCGAGGAACGCACCGTCGTCGCCGTCGTCGGCGACGAGCGCCCGGTCGAAACCGAGCATTTCGAATTGCTCGACGGCGTCGAACGCGTCCTCCGAATTTTGCATCCGTTCAAACTCGCCTCGCGCGATTTCTACGCGGACGATTCCCAAGTTAAAATCAACGGCGTTTCCGTCGGCGGCAATCGCGTCGTCGTGATGGCGGGTCCCTGCTCGGTCGAATCGCGCGAGCAATTGATGGAAACGGCGGCGGCCGTCAAAGAAGCCGGCGCGCACATTTTGCGCGGCGGCGCGTTCAAACCGCGCACCTCGCCGTACGCGTTCCAGGGCCTCGGCTTGAAAGGTCTCGAACTGTTGCGCGAGGCGCGCGACGCCTACCGCCTCCCCATCATCACCGAGGTCGTCTCGCCACAAGACGTAACAC
This sequence comes from uncultured Anaerolineales bacterium, assembly GCA_903825565.1. GTDB lineage: Bacteria > Chloroflexota > Anaerolineae > UBA4142 > UBA4142 > CAIKBD01. Next base: position 915 of record CAIKBD010000040.1, read on the forward strand.
TCGTCGCGCAGTACACCGACATTTTGCAGATCGGCGCGCGCAATATGCAGAACTATGCTTTGCTTCACGCGATTGGCGAAACGAACAAACCGATTTTGCTCAAACGCGGGATGATGTCCACCATCGAGGAATTGCTGATGGCGGCGGAATACATCCTGTCGCACGGCAACTCGCGCGTGATGCTGTGCGAACGCGGCATCCGCACGTTTGAAACGGCAACGCGCAACACGTTCGACATCAACGCCATCCCCGTTCTCAAATCGCTCACCCACCTGCCGGTCATCGCCGATCCCAGTCACGGCACCGGCAAGTGGGAACTCGTGACGCCGGTCGCACGCGCCGCCATTGCCGCGGGTGCGGATGGCGTGATCGTCGAAGTGCACCCCAACCCCGCACGCGCGATGAGCGACGGCGCGCAATCGCTCAAGCCGGAAAAATTCGCCGCGCTCGTCAGCGAGATTCGGCGGATTGCTGAAGCCATGGGGCGAAGCGTGTGATGGATGAACCTGGGTTTGCGTGGCGCGACGCGACGGTGGCGATTGTCGGCTTGGGCTTGATCGGCGGATCGTTCGCGCTGGCTCTGCGCGAAAAACACGTGTGCCGAAAAATCATCGCGGTGGATCGCGATCCCGAAACGCGCGCGCGCGCGGCGGCGACCGGCATCGAAACCGCCGCCGCGCTGGACGCCATCGCGCCCGCCGACCTGATCGTGCTGGCGACGCCGGCGCGCGCGATCATCGAACTGCTACCACGCGTCGGCGCACAGGCGCGCGCAGGGGCAATCGTCTTTGACCTGGGTTCAACCAAGCGTGAGATCGCGCGCGCGATGCGCACATTGCCCGCGCCCGTGCAATGTCTCGGCGGGCATCCCATGTGCGGCAAAGAGACGGCGGGGTTTGCCGCGGCGGACGCCAATCTGTTTCGCAACGCCGTGTTCGCGCTCACCCCGTTGGAACGTACCGCGCCGCAAACCGTCGCGCGCATCGCCGCGCTCGTCGAGACATTTGGTGCGCGCCCACTCGTGCTCGACGCCGAACGCCACGATCACATCGTCGCCGCGATCAGTCACCTGCCCTACACCGTCGCCGCCGCGTTGATGCTCGTCGCCGCCGAACGAGCGCGCACCGACGACCTCACGTTCGCGCTCGCCGCGTCCGGTTTTCGCGACACATCGCGCCTCGCCGCCAGCAACGTGGCGATGATGCTCGACATTTTGTTGACGAACCGCGAGCACATCGCCGCGTTAATGCGCGCGCACGCACAAGCCGAAAATCATCTGGCGGATTTGCTCGCGCGCGGCGACGAAGATGCATTGCACGCGACGCTCGAACGCGCGGCAGAGCAACGGCGCGCGTTATTTCAAAATCAAAAATCCTAACTCGGACAAGCCGAAACCAAATCAGTGATGGGACGCAGACGAACGCAGACAAGCGCAGATAATTTTGTTCGCGAAACATCCGCGTTCATCTGCGTCCATCTGCGTCCAATTTTCTTTGCGCTTTGTGCAAACATCTCGGTGGAAAGGTACTCAATGACAAACTATTCAATTTCTCCAACCGCTCTGCCTTTGCGCGGCTCGCTCTGCGCGCCCGCCGACAAATCCATTTCGCATCGCGCTGCGATTTTCGCCGCGCTCGCCGACGGCACGACGCACATCGAAAATTATTTGCAGAGCGAAACGACACATGCCACGCTCGATTGCCTGCGCGCGCTCGGCGCAGAGATCGAACAACGTGACGCGACGACGCTGAGCGTGCGCGGGCGTGGCTTGCGCGGTTTGCGCGAGCCGGACGCCGTACTGTTCTGCAAAGGTTCCGGCACGACGATGCGCCTGCTCGCCGGCTTGTGCGCCGGGCAAAATTTTCTTTCGCTCCTCGACGGCACGCCCGCGCTCAAACGCCGACCGATGGCGCGCATCGCCGAACCCTTGCGCGCGATGGGCGCGACGATCCTGGGGCGCGCTGACGGTAAACTGCCGCCGCTTGCCATTCGCGGCGGCAACCTGCGCGGGATCGCACACACCTTGCCGGTCGCCAGCGCGCAGGTCAAGTCCGCGATCCTGCTCGCCGCGCTGTACGCCGACGCGCCAACCCGCGTGCGCGAGCCGAGTCTATCGCGCGATCACACGGAACGAATGTTGCGGGGTTGCGGGGTCGAATTGCGAATTGCCAATGGCGAAACGCACATCAACCCAGGTTCACAGCTCGTCATTCCGAATTCGCAATTCGCCATTCCGTCCGACTTTTCCTCTGCCGCGTTTTTCATCGTCGCCGCGCTAATCGTCGCGCGCTCCGAAATTCGCATCGAACGCGTGGGCATCAACCCGACGCGCACCGGGTTGCTCGACGCGTTGACACGCATGGGCGCGCAGATCGCCATCGAAAATGCACGCGCCGAATCGGGCGAGCCGGTGGGCGACGTGATCGTGCGCGCCAGCGATTTGCGCGCGACGGAAATTTTCGGCGCGGAGGTGCCGCGCATGATTGACGAATTTCCGATCCTGGCGATTGCCGCCACGCAAGCGCGCGGCGAAACGCTGGTGCGCGACGCGCAGGAATTGCGCGTGAAGGAATCGGATCGCATCGGAACGCTGGCGGCGGAATTGCGAAAGCTGGGCGCGCAGATCGAGGAACGCGCGGACGGCTTTGTGATCGCCGGCAAAACCGAATTGCGCGGCGCGCGCGTCGCGGCGCACAACGATCATCGCTTGGCGATGTCGCTCGCGGTCGCCGGGTTGATCGCGCGCGGCGAAACGATCATCGAGGGCTGGGAATGTGTCGCGGACTCGTTTCCCGAATTCGACGCGCAATTGAAACGCCTGACCTGAAACGCTTTTCCCACACAACGGCGCGCCGCGTCCGCGCCGATCCCCTGAAGAATTGAGGTTGCCCATGCTCCGTTTTCTCACCGCTGGCGAATCGCACGGACCGACGTTGCTCGGCATCGTCGAGGGTTTGCCCGCCGGCTTGCGCGTGGATGCTGAAATGCTCCAGTGCGATCTGGCGCGCCGCCAAATCGGCGTCGGGCGATCCGCGCGGATGCGGATCGAACAAGATCGCGTCGTCGTTTTGAGC
>CAIKBD010000041.1 GCA_903825565.1 uncultured Anaerolineales bacterium
TCTTCGGGACCCAGTTTCGTGTCGCGCGCTTCGATCTCGTGCTTTTCGATGTGGATGCTGGAGAACTTGTCTTCCCACGCCATTTTTTGGCTAATGAGAATCGCATCCTCGTAATTGCCACCTTCCCAGGACATGAACGCGACGACGACATTTTGCCCCAACGCGATCTGTCCCTGATCAGTCGAGGAGCTGTCCGCGATGACCGTGCCCTTTTTGACCTTTTGCCCGCGATGCGCGATGGGGCGCTGATCAATGCACGTGGACTGGTTCGAGCGATTATATTTGCGTAGCACGTACGAGCGTTCTTTCTTGCCAACCTTGACCTTGATCTCTTTCGCCGTCACGCTCGTCACCTCGCCGTCATCTTCGGTGACGACAACTTGGCCCGAGTCGAGCGCGGCTTGGGCTTCCATCCCGGTGCCGACGACCGGCGCTTCGGGATGCAACAGCGGCACGGCTTGGCGTTGCATGTTCGAACCCATCAACGCACGGTTCGCATCGTCGTGTTCGAGAAACGGAATGAGCGCGGCAGACACGCCGACAATCTGCTTGGGCGACACGTCAAGGTACTGCACGCGATCCACCGAATCGGTAAGGAAAGTTTGATGGCGGCGCACTTCGACGCGCTTGTCCACAAATTGTCCCAAGCGATCCACCTGCGCATTCGCCTGTGCGACGGTGTAGCGATCTTCCTTGTCTGCCGCGAGGTACACGATTTCGTCCGTCGCGTACGCGCGCACGGCGATCTCGTCAATCTTCTTGTGTCCGGCAATCTTGGCGGCGAGTTCTTCATCCACAACCGTGCCGGCTTTGGCGAGCACTTTGCCGTCGTCGGTCGTCACGTCTTCGCGCAACATCCGCCCGTCCAAAATATCTTTTTTATTCGGCACGGTGTTCTTGACCAAACGGTACGGCGTTTCGATGAAACCGAATTCGTTGATCTGCGCGTAGGTCGCCAAGCGACCGATCAAGCCAATGTTCGGACCTTCGGGCGTTTCAATCGGGCAAATGCGCCCATAGTGCGAATGGTGCACGTCGCGCACGTCGAACCCGGCGCGCTCGCGGCGCAAGCCGCCGGGACCCAATGCCGAAAGCGTGCGCTTGTGCGTCAGCTCGTCGAGCGGGTTCGTCTGCTGCATAAATTGCGACAACTGCGAGCCGCCGAAAAATTCGCGCATTGCGGCGACGACCGGACGAATGTTGACCAAGTTGATCGCCGTCATTTGTTCCGGATCGCGGACGCTCATGCGCTCGCGGACGACACGCTCCAACCGCAATAAGCCGATCCGGAGATGGTTCTGGATCAATTCGCCGACGGTTTTGACGCGGCGGTTGCCCAAGTGATCAATGTCGTCGTCCCCCTCGATGCCGTTGTTGATCAGGATCATGTGCTCGATCACTTTGACGAGATCATCGGCGCGCAAGATGCGTTCTTGCGGCAGTTGTTCTTCGGGCACGTCGAGACCGTACAGCCGGCGATTGAGTTTGTGCCGCCCCACTCGCCCCAAATCGTAGCGACGCTGGGTAAAGAGCAAGGTAGCCAAAAAGGTTTTGGCATTGTCGAGCGTGGGCGGATCGCCGGGTCGCAACTTTTTGTAAAACTCCATCAACGCTTCGTCCACGTTGTTCATCTTGGGCGATTCGCGTTCCAGCGTCGTGCGAATATACTCATGCTCCGGGTTGTTGTCCGCGCCGGCAAAAATATTGATCAGTCCTTCGTCCGTGCCGTCGCCTACGCCGATGGCTTTCAGCAACATTGAAACCGGAATCTTGCGTTTGCGATCCACCTTGACGGACAAGATGTCGCGCTTGGAGGTTTCAAATTCGAGCCACGCACCGCGATTCGGAATCAGTTTCGCCGAGCAGAGCACGCGCCCGGTGGCGCGGTCTTCGGTCGCGCTGAAATAAACGCCCGGCGAGCGAATCAACTGCGACACGACGACACGTTCCGCACCATTGATGACGAATGTGCCATGCTCGGTCATCAACGGAAAATCGCCCATGTACACTTCTTGCACGCTCTTTTCCTGCGTCACGTTGTTGATCAACGCCACTTTGAGGTGCAAAGGCGCAGCAAAAGTCATATCCATTTCACGGCATTCGGCTTCGGAATATTTCGGCTCACCAAACCAATAGCTCAAATTCAGTTGCCGCGCCGCTTCGTTATCGCCAGGGAAAAACAAACTGTATTCTTTGTTGAAAGAATCAATCGGGGAAATTTCGTCGAATAGTTCGCGCAACCCTTCGGTTTTGAACCACTCGAACGATTCGAGTTGAACTTTGATAAGGGTGGGGATACTGTGCACGTCAGGGATGCGGGCATACGATTTCTGATCGGGCATCAATGCGTTGACCAAAGTGGACATTGTCAATTGGCTCATTCGCAAACTCCTCTGAAATTGAAATCGGCACGGCGGCGCGATGAATCGGCTCAAGGACTCGGACGCGCGCACATACGCACGACAACGGGGGCTACGTTGCCCGCCGACCGTCAAATGGGGAACGCGCACCCAACTATCCCCGCGCGGGGACAACCGGGCACGCCTCATACTTGTTTGATCACATGCTCAAGGGGACTAGCCATCGCAACCGGTAAGCCGCTCCACACAACAAGCCAACCGATTCACGATGAGGAACACGCTAAATTTGACGCGCGCGATACGGGGGAAAAGAACGTTTACAAAAATCTACCGAAATAGCGAACAGGCAAGAAAGAAAAATAAATAAACCTGCCGCCGTACAAAAACAAAAATAACTGACCGCCCCCCACTTGCGTCCGTTTTTTTTGATGTCCTTGAGCAAAGGCACTGTATACCAGAAAAAGATGCGAGTGTCAAGTTTGAGTTTCATTAAAAACAATTTCGCTCCGCGCGGCGACAGATCGCGCAGAGCGAAATCAAAATCGAGATTCAATCAGTCGTTCAGCCGAATCAATCCTTCGGCGACGCGGCATCTTCCGCCGCCGGCGGCGTTGCGCTTGGCGTTTCCACGCTGGCGGGGGCGCTCGGCGCAAGCGCGGGCAACGGCGTTGTCACAGTGCTTGGCGCGACCGGCGCGGGCACAAGCGACGGATACGGGCGCGTGCCAAACCGCGTGAGCACGACCGCGCCCATCGCCAACGCGACGATAAAGAGCCAGATCAAACCACCCAATACCGGCAGCGACGAGACAATCCACAGCACCGCCAGCCCCACCACCATCGAAAGCAAGGGCGCCAAGTTCTTGGCTTTGAGCGCGACGAGCAGTCGCTCGCCCACGATCAACGCGATGGCGATCCACCCCAGCACGCCCGCGGCGACGAACGCAATGCCCAACGCGAGCGAAACCGGAATCCCGAGGCAGGTGATCACGAAGAGAATCATCAAGGGCGGCACGATGAGCCAGGTGAGACAGCCCACGCCCAAACTCGGCGCGGCGGACTTTTGCGCGACTTGGGCAACTTGGTTCAACTGCGTCGGCAAGAACACCAGAATCAACGCGCCCAGCGCGGCAAGCGAGAGCGTCGCAAACAAGTTTTGAAAGAACCCGCCGATCATTCCGCCCCAAAAGCCCCAATCGTTGTAACGATTAAAGGGGAACGAACCGGCGCGCACCGATGGCGTGATCACATTTTGATTGCGTTGAATCTGACCGCGCACCACCGCGCCTTCCTTGCGGTCGAACTTGCCGCCGAGCAGATGCACATCGCCGTTTACCACCGCAGTCGGTTGCAGGATCATGTCCCCGCCCATCAGCACAATATCTTCATCCACGCGCCCCGCCAAAGTGAGGTCGCCGCCAAAGATCACCACGTCGTTGGCAACGTGCGTATTTTCTTCGAGCACCACTTCACTGCCGAACGAAACCACATCGCGCCGAATCTGCGCGCCTGCCTGAATCCGCGCGCCGCACCCAAAGAGCACGACACTGTTCGGCGTCTCCTCCGAAGAGACAACCGTCACCCCGCCAAAGCACACATGATCGCCGCGCGAACTTTGCGCGAACACCGGCGTTGCCACAAACGCCACGAGCAATAACGCGATCACCAATCCGAAAATCCGTTTCATTTTGAAAATCCTCCCGCAGAAATTGTTGCGAGGGAAAGTTGGAACGACCCCGTCACGATTCGCACCCAAAGCCACGTCAAGCCGAACACGCCCGCCGCGCAACCGGTCATCGCCAGTGGATCGAGTTGCGCGACGACGACGTTTGCCGCGAGCCAACCGGCACCCACCACCGCGCGCAACCAAAAGGCGAGCGTCCCCAGCCCTTCGAGCAGGAACACGATCACATGCGGCGTCGCGAGCAATGCCCAGACCCAGGTAGCGAGCCACAGCGCACCCAGCGTAAGCACCGCGCCGGCGACACCGACGAGCAAGCCGGAGCCGATCAGCGCGCGCCGACGCGCACGCGCGCGTTCGTGTTCGGCGAGGCGCGCCATCACGCGCCCGGTGAAACCGGGCGGCGGGGCGATCTGCGTAAACCGCGTTTGGTTTTGCATCGTCAACTCACTCCTTTGGCAGAGACCCATTCGGCGGAACCACGCGTTTGGTTCGCCGCCAACGCGCGCGCCAGTGCGTGCCGCGCCCGATGCAGTTTCACCTTGACCGCGCCGACCGAATCGCCGGTGGTACGCGCGATCTCTTCGATGGACTGCTCGTGCCAGTACTTGAGCACGACGACGAGCCGGTGCGCCGGCATCAAGCTTGCCAGCACGCGCGCGATCTCGTGTTCGCTCTCGCGCCGCAGCAATTCCGCTTCCGGTTCCGGCGCATCGCTCGCCAGCGTGTCTTCCGCCACCTGGTCTTCGAGCGAGAGCCACAAGAACCGGCGGCGACGCAAGCGATCAATGCAGTGATGCGCCGCAATCGCCAGCAACCACGTCGCAAATTTTTGATTCGCGTCGTAGCGGTGCAGTTGCGAATACGCGCGCAGAAATGTTTCCTGCGCCGCATCTTCGGCGTCGTTCGCGTTGCCCAACATGCGATACGCCAGATTGTACACCGGCGTTTGATAGGTTGTGACGATCTGGGCGAATGCTTGCGAATCGCCCCGGCGCGCTTGCGCGACAAGTTCCGAGTCTTCCAACGATTCCCTCTCGCCAAGATATACGGGCAACCGTGCAAAAGGTTACACGATCAAAATTTCTGCGTCGGCAAATTGCCGCGCGTTACGCGGGCTTGGTCTCGGCAATGATTTTGCCGTCGCGCATCCGGATCACGCGATCCGCCTTTGCCAGCATTTCGGGATCGTGCGTGACAAACACAATGCTCCCCTGCCCACGATACCGCGCCAACAAATCCACCACCTGAAACCCGGTGGCTTGATCGAGACTGGCAGTCGGCTCATCGGCAAACACAATTGCCGGGTGATTGATCAGCGCGCGCGCAATCGCCACGCGTTGGCGTTGCCCGATGGACAATTGCCACGGCTGACGGCGCAACAAATCCCCCAGCCCCAATTCGCCGAGCAATTCCCGCGCGCGCGCCGGCGCGGTCGCGTCGCGCTCCAACGCGCCGACGAGTACGTTCTCCAACACGGTGAGATAGTTGATCAAAAAGTGTTGCTGAAAAATAAAGCCGAAACGTTCGCGGCGCAACGCGACCAAGCCGCCACTGCCCAACTCGGCAAAGTCGTGTGCCTCGAACGCAATGCGCCCCGCGCTCGCGCGCTTGAGTCCGCTGAGCAAGTACAGCAACGACGATTTGCCCGATCCCGATGGACCGACAATCCCCAAAAATTCGCTGCGCGGAACGACGACGCTCACGCGATTGACGGCATACGTCACGCCGTCGCCGTTGCGATAGATCAAACTAATGTCTTGCGCTTGCAACATGTCGCCCCGCTAATCCCGGCGTTCGATAATCGAAATCGGATCGAAATTCAGCAACTGCCAAACGACCGTGCCGGCGGCGAACACGCCCACCATCACCGGAATCGGCAACGTGAATTGCAACGCCCGCCAGTTCAACACCGAAAGCGTCGTGCCCATCGGCTCAAACAGCCACGCGTTGAGCCAGGTGTACGCCGCAATCGAAAACAGCACGCCGAACACCCAGGCGGCGCCCGTCAACGCCAACGCCTCGATCAGCGCACGCCGAATGACGAACGCACGCGGATAGCCGATTCCCAACAACAGACCAAACTCGTTCATGCGATCTAAAAAATAGATCAGGTTGAGCAAGCCGACGAGCAGAGACAGCACGAGAATGACCACCGCGTTAATCGCCCACACCATCGCGTCCAGTGATGCAAAGTCGCGTTCGTAACGGCGCAGTTCGGCGGAGTAGGTAAACGCGCGCACCGCATTCTCGTCGAGCGCGCGCAGATCGTTTTCCATCGCAACACGTTCGCCGGCGTGCGGCAGTGTGAGCAAGGAGCGCGCATAGCCGCGAAACTCGCTACGCCGCGCAACGTATTCGAGCGAGGCAAGCGACAACACGGTAGGACCTTGCAACACGCCGACAATTTCCATTTTCGCCGGCAACCGCTCTTGCGAATCTTTTTCGGGATCGAGCGTCTCGCCCAATTTCAACCCGCGCGCCTTGATGACCCCCAGGTGTAGCGCAATCTCCGGCGCGCCGACACGCGGCAACCTGCCTGCGGCGAGTTGCAAATCAAACCGCTCCAACAAAACCGGCATCACCTCCGCATCCACCGCGAAAATGAATGTACTCGTCGTGCCACTCAACGTCGGCAGGTACGTGGAGACGCGAATGAGTGGATACGTCGCGGCGATGTTGGGATTGCGCCGCAGATCGCTTTTCAGCGCCGGCTCAATCGTCGTGTGCCCTTGCCGAAAACTCGGCGCGATTTGCGCGGCGACGCGATACACTTCGAGGCGTTCGCGCGCCGTGTCCATCACCGAGCCGCTCAACACGCCGGTCAGCGAAATGCCAAACACCGCCAACGCCAGCACGAAAAAGATCGGCGCGAGTTTGAGTTTGTTGCGCGAGTAGTACACGAGCACAGCCAGTGGGTGCATGAATCACTCTTCAATCGCGGCGATCAATCACCGCGACCGGATCGAGCCGCGCGAGTTGCCACGCGACGGTCAGCGTCGAAAACAGCCAGACAAAAATCGGCACCGGCAACGTGCCCGCCACCGCGCGCGGATTCAACAGATTGAGCGCGACGCCTTGCGGCTCAAAGACCCAGACATTGAGCAGGCGATATACAGCCGCCGAGATCGCCATCCCCAGCAACCACGCCGCCGCCGTCAGCACGAGCGCTTCGAGCGTGACACGCCGCAACAAGAAAAATTTGCTGAACCCGATCCCTGCCAACAACGCCAACTCACCGACGCGTTGCCGGAAATAGATCATGTTCAGCAAACCAACGCCCAGCGACAACACGACGACGATGACGATGTTGATCGCGGCAAGGATCGTGTCAATTTGCCCCAGCACACGATCCAAAAAACGCATCCAGTACGCCGGCGTTTCGATCACCACGCGATCCGTTTCCAACGCGTCCAACTCCGCCGCCAGCGCGCGCATTTCGCCGGGGTGCGGGATCAGCAACATCCCACTCGCCGGTCGGCGCTGCGTCACGCGTTCAAGCGGGATCACGTTCAACACGGTTTCGCCGTCGAGGATGCCAACGATCTCCCATTTGCCGGCGAGCGCATCGTCAATGTCCACATCACGCCCGATGAAATCGCCTGCCCACAGCCCGCGCGATTTTGCCACGCTGGCGTGCAACGCCACCTGATCGGCGCGACTTGTCGGCAAATGCCCGGCGATCACGCGCGCGCCGGTCGCGGCGAGCAACAGCGGCAACGCGTCGTCGTCCACGCCGAACAAGGGAAAGCCGACGCGATTGCCAATCGCCAAGCCGTAGGTGTACTGCAACTGCACGGGCAACACATTTGCCGCGCGCGCGTTGCGCCGAATTTCGGAGCGCAACGCCGGATCGATCTGGGTAAAACGTTTGTTGTAATTCGGCTCGATCACGATCACGTGCGCGAACGGCGACGCGAACGAGCGCGCCGATTCAAACATCGCGCCGGAAAGGACGAGCGAAAGCGAAATGCCGAACACGGCGAGCGCAAGAATGATCAGTAACGGCAACGCCTTGCGTTTGTTGCGCGCATAGTACAGAAAAATGCTGAGCGGACGCGTCACGCGGATACTGGCTCCACCGGCACCGTCGTCAACGCCAAGTACCCTTCCGTCCACACCACCGACTGGTACGTTTCAAAAATCGCTTGCACGAACATGAGCGCAAGTAACGCGGGGATGCCGAGCAACACGCCGGTCACAATCGCGGCGACCACCGAGTTGCCGAGCCAGTACACTGCGAGCGCGGCAACGGCGACGACGGCGACGAGCACCAACACCAGCGGGATCATCAAGATGCCGAAACCGATGCTGATCCCGATCACCAACACATAGAGCACCGCCACGTTCCCCAGGTTCGCGCGCACCACGCGATAGCCCTCACGAATCGCGTCTAGCGCGCCGCGCTTGCCCAGCACGCACGCGCGCACGAAAAATTCATAGAGCGGATGCACCACCAAACCAATCGCACCCAGGATCACCATCACGCAACAAAAGAGCGCGGCGGAGCCGGCGACGCCGGTCAACGCAATGCCGACAATTTCCGGCGGACGCCGCCCGGAACCCAGCAACGGCAACAGCGAAGCGATGAACGGCAGAACGGCGACCAAGACGAGCGCGAACGACACGAGCGCCACCGGCACGTTGATCGTAAACGCGATGCCGAGCAAGGGTTTGAAGTGTTCCGCGCTGATGCTAAACCCGCGCCGCACCGTGGGCTTTTTCTCTTCGCGTTCCAACTCGTGCACCAAACCGATCAACGCGCCGCGCCCCACGATCCGCAAAATCAGCGACAAGACCATCCAGATCACCACAAAACAGAGCAACGCCAGTACGACGATGGCAATCGCTTGCTCCATCCCCGATGTGGAAGGAAAGTTTGGCACCCAGTCGCCATCAGGCGCACGCGAGCCGCGCCCATTGCTGCCGCCGAAATTCCCCGTGTTGAAACTGCCACTCGATCTGCCGCCAAAGAGCGCGAGCAAAAAACCGAACAACCACAGCGCGCGCTGTTTGAACGTGATCTCGAACGCGCGCGTCAAAATCTTGCCATAGTCCATCGCACCCTCCTTGCCCCTTGCAGATTTTCGATTTCTGATTGCTGACTCGAATCCCCCGCACCGGTTTTGACAAACCCGGTTAACGCGAGTATAGTCGCACTACTTTTTCGGCGGGGTTGATATGCACAAGCGTTTGCAAAACTTTATCACGGAATTTCCGCGCCAATTTTGGATCGTATTCACCGGCACGCTGATTAATTCGACCGGCGGCGGAATGGTATTTCCATTTCTCACGCTGTACCTCAATCAACACCTCAACCTTTCGATGACCTGGGTCGGTGTGATCCTCGCGTTCTGGTCGGTCAGCGGCTTGTTCGGGCAAATTGCCGGCGGCACGTTCGCCGACCGGTTTGGGCGCAAACGTTTGATGGCGTTCAGTCTCGCGCTCAACGCGTGCGCGCTCGCCACATTCGGTTTCGTGGAAACCTTTGCCGCCGCCGTCGCCGTCGTGATCGTCGCCGGCTTTTCCAACGCGCTGTACCAACCGGCGCGCGACGCCATGATCGCCGATCTCGTCGGCTCGGCGAAACGTCCGCACGCGTATAGTCTGATCCGCGTCGTCGCCAATTTCGGCTTGACGATTGGTCCCGCGCTGGGTGGATTTCTCGCGGCGCAATCGTACCTCATCCCATTTCTCGCCAACGCATCCGCCACATTCACCTATTTTCTGATCACCGCGACCCTGATGCGCGAAACCAAACCGCCCACGACGCCGCATCAACCGAACGCCGCCGCGCCGGGTAATTTGTTGACCGTGTTACGCGACACGCGTTTTATCGTCTTTCTCGTCGGCGGCGTATTGTGCACCTTCCTCGCCGCGCAAATGATGGCAGTCCTACCCGTGTATATGAACAGCGCGTTCGGTCTCGGCGCAAGTTACTATGGCTGGGTGATGACGACGAACGCCGCGATGGTGGTCATGTTGCAATTTCTGATCACGCGCGCGACGATCCACTTGCCGCGCCTCCTGCTCGCCGCCACCGGCGCAATTTTGTACGCGCTCGGCGTGGGCAGTGTCGGCTTGAGCGATACGTTCCCGCATTTCATTTTGGCGATGGCGCTCTACACGCTCGGCGAACTGATCCTCGTCCCGACCGCGAGCGCACTCACCGCCGATCTCGCACCCGCCGATTTGCGCGGCAGGTACATGGGCATGTACGGCTTGACGTGGGCGGTCGGTTTCGGCATCGGACCGATCCTGGGTGGCTTGATCAGCGACGCCCTCTCACCGCGCGTCGTGTGGTTTCTCACTGCGCCCGCCGGCTTGTGCGCCGCACTGATCTTTCTCGCGCTGGCACGTTTCGCGCCGCTCCATCCGCGCCCCGCACCCCCACCCCCCGCGACTTGATCATTTTGCCCAGCGCGCAAATTCCGTCGGCGCAACGCGCGCCGTCAAATCGTAACTCAGGCACGACACGGAAACGACGTGATCGATCATCACCGCGCGCACATCCGAATCCGGCTCTGGCGAGTCGGGATCGAGAAACAATTCGTAACTGTCCAGCGATTTGCCTTGCGGGGTCGTCGTAATAATCGAACGATAATAATTCATCCGCGACACCCGGGTGAAACGCCAGGGCGTCGTGGTGCGCGCGCCCGCCGGCACGTTGAGGTTGACAATGTCCGCGCCGCGTGGCATCCCGCGTTCGAGAATATGCCGCGCCCACCGCTTGGCAAACTGCGCGGCGACGGAAAAATCCACCTTGTCGTTGTGCGTAAAATGGTACGAGACCGGCACAACCTGGGACACGGTCAGCACACGCGCGCCCATACTCGCCGCTTCAAGCCCCGCCCCCACCGTGCCGGAAATCGTCACGCCGTTGCCAATGTTCTCGCCGTAATTGATGCCCGACACGACCAGCGCCGGTTCGCGCTCCGCGTGCACGAGCAACGCATAGCGCACGGCTAACGCCGGCGACGTGGGCACGGCGAATGCGCGCAGGCGTTTACCGCCCACCACAAAATCCGCCACCTCGGCAACGCCCGCGCCGACAAACGCGCGCCCCATCGAAGTTTGTTGTTCGCGCGGCGCAACCACCAACACCTCACCCAGGTCTGCCATCGCGCGCGCCAACGCACGAATCCCCGGCGACTGGATGCCATCGTCATTCACCACCACGATCAAGGGAGTTTTGGATTTTGGATTTTTGATTTTCGATTTCGGATTTCGGATCGCCAATTTTATCGCCCCTCAGATTTCGTTTTCTGATTACCGCTCGCCACCCACGCCGCTGTCCGCGCCATTCCCTCGGCGAACGAAACGCGCGGCGCATAACCCAACAACCGGCGCGACTTGTCAATGTCGAACACAACACGGTGCGAATAGAACTCGACACTGGCGCGCGCGACGCGCGACGGATAACCGGTCAAGCGCGCCAGCATTTCAAACGGCAACGTCACCGCCAGCGCAAACCATTTCGGCATCGCGTGCACCGGCACGCCAAGTAGCCGCGCGTATGCGCCGTAAAATTCGCGCCACGTCACGCCGCGCCCCTCCGTGCCGATAAACGTCTGCCCAATCGCCGCGTCCTTCTCCAGCGCAAGCACGATCAGATCAACCAGGTTGTCAATGTAGATCGCGTTGCACATTCCATCGCCTGCGCCGATCAACACCGGGCGCTTGCGGCGCAGGCGGTTGATCGGCGTGATCGTCCACGCGTGCGAACGCGGTCCATACGTGCACCCCGGGCGAATCACCGTCAACGCCAGATTGTGATCGCGCGCAAAATTCCACGCGGCGCGTTCGCCCTCCGCTTTGGTGCGCGCGTAGAAATCGCCGGCGAACACGAGCGGCGAATCGGCGTGCGCGTTCGCCGGCGGCGGCACGCCGAGCGCGTTGATCGTGCTGAGATGAATCACGCGCGCGACCTGGGCTTCGCGCGCGGCGCGCAACACGTTGATCGTGCCCGCCACATTCACCCGGCGAAAATCCGCCAAGCGATGCTTGCCGCCTTGCAAGGCGGCGCAATGAATGATCGCAGCGCATCCATCCGCCGCTACCCGCATCGCATCCGCATCGGTCACATCGCCCAGAGCAACCTGAAACGTTTCGACAGATGGATCCGGTTGCCGCCGGATCAACCCGCGCACTCGTGCGCCCGCTTCTGCGGCAAGTCGCTCCGCCAAGCGCCCGCCGATGAAACCGTTTGCGCCGGTGATCAAAATTCGTTTGCCGCGTAATTCCATCGCGCTAGACCGGCACGCGCGCCAACAGGGCTTCGAGGTAGCGCGATTTCATCTGCCGGCTCGCCAGCGCGCGCTTGACCGGCGACGCGGTGAGGATCACACCCAGGATCGCCGCCAGCGCGCGATGACTGAACTGCGCGCGATTGTCGAAAATCAAGTGTTGTAGGTCGCCGCGCTCGATTGCCATCAACGCAATCCGCGCGACCGAATTGACCGGCGTGATGACGCGTTCGGCGCGCGCGGCGAGCGCGATGCCGTGCGTGGGACACACGCGCGCGCACACGCCGCAACCGAGGCACAAGTCCGCGTCGAGTTTCGCTTTGCGTTTGGAACCGTGCTGCGGATCGTTCGCCGAGACGAGCGTCATCGCTTCGACCGGGCAAACGTTCGCGCATTTACCGCACCCGTTGCATTGAGCGAGCGCGACGCGCGGAATAAAGTTCGTCGTGTGCACCGGGTTTAACATTCCGAATTTGCGCGCGGCGATCATCGCCTCGCAACAACAGCCGCAACAGTTGCAGATAAAGTTGACGCTCGCGCGCACGTTTTCGCCGAACTGCACCAAGTTGTGCGCGTATGCTTCCGCGAGCAAAGCGCGCGCCTCGGATTTGTCCACCCCGCGCGCGTAGCCGTGCCGCGTGAGCGCCGCCGCCGTGCCGTTGAACGTCATACAAATATTTTTCGGCGCGGCGCAAGCGCGCCCGACGTGTTGCATCTTGTGGCGGCAATAGCAGACGCCGATGCCCAATGCCGTCGCCGTTTCGATCACCTGGGTTGCGCGCTCATAGTCGAGCACATGCACCGCGTTCTCCGCCGAGAGCATCGGCTCGTGGACGAACACGCGCCCCAATTGCGTTTCGCCGGTCGTAAACAGCGCGCGGATAAATTCCTCCTCGACATTCAGGTACTGGTAGAACAGTTCACTCAACGTTTTTTGATCCACGTCGGCGCGCACGCGCATCAACGAAAATTCAAAAAAGCCCGCCATCGGCGGCGGCAAGACGTACGTCGTTTCGCCGCTGGGGTTCTCCATGTCGAGCAAGATCGCGCGGCTTGCCAGCGCGTCGAGCGCGTGGCGCGCGTCGGTTTCGCTCTGCTTCCAAATCGCCGCCGCTTGGCGCGCGGTGAATGGCTTGATCGGGATTTGCGCGACGAGTTCCGCTTCGCGTTCGCTGAACAACAGCGCCAAAATTTTGAACAAGGTTTCCGACTCTGGCGCGCCTTGCGGAAAACGATTGAGGCGATCCGCAAGTTCGCGGTAGCCGGTTTTAAGCGTGGCGTGTGCCATCGGTCACCTCCTCGTCAAACATTTGCCCGTTCCATTTTGCGCCGCGTCCACACACCCAGGACGCCAATCAGCGCAAACTCGATTCCCAGCGCCAGTGCGCCGGCTTCGGGTCCAAACGCGCCGCCCATCAACCAGTCGGGACCGGTCACGTTCAAGTTGAACAAACCGCCCATCATCACGCCGCTCACCGGAAAACCCAGGAGCGGTCCCTCGGCGAAATTCCACGCGGCGTGCATTCCGATGGGAAACCACAACCGCCCGGTCGCGTAATAGCCGAGTGCGAACAGGACGCCGGCAAAAAAGATGCCGACCGTCGCCGCCAGATTCGCGCCGGGATTCAACCCGTGCAACACGGCAAAGCCCAGCGACGAGAGCAAGATGGCGCGCACCGCGCCGATGCCTTCCGCCAAGTTTTGCAGAACATACCCGCGCGAATCCGTTTCTTCGGCAATGCCAACCAGCACGTTAAAGAGCAAGCCGACCGCGAGCGTCGTCAGCCCGCCGCCGAGCGACGCGCCGTCCCACGCCCAGCCCGCAATCGTCACCGCGCCGAACGCCAACGCCAGCGTGAACAGCGCGACCCACGCGCCGAAAACAAAAAGCGCGCCGCCGCAAAACTCGCGCCACCAGCCCGATGCAAACGTCGCGCCGAGCGACGCGAAGGAACGCTTGTCGAGCGTGCGGCGGAAAAACCAAATCGTGCCGAGTACGATCACCAGGTTGATGCTTTGCACGCCCAGCGCGATGAACGGAAATTCAAACGGGCGCATCAACATATCGGTGATCCGTTGCGTCGCTTCCATTTCGGTCTGCCCGGAGCGTGTCCACGCGAGAACCAAAACCATACTCACGCCGAGACTCGCCACGAGTGCGCCGCCGATCTGCAAAATGCGAACAAGCACGAAATAGATCGCGACGCGCCAGCCGGAACGCAAGCGACCGTCGCGCAAGAGCCAAGTGGCGGAACCGTTTGCGGGTGTCATCAAAAGTATCATAAAGCATAAATCCATTTTCCGCAAGCAAACGGTTGATTGGGGTGTGCGTCAAAATTTTGGACGGGACGTTTTGGCAACCAGGACGTTTTGACAAACGTCCCTACGCGTGTCTGTAGGGGCGTTTGTCAAAACGCCCGCCGAAGGCGTAAAAAAACCTGACCGACTAGCGATCAGGTTGGTTGCGATCTAGTACCACATGAACATGCGTGTCGCGCTAGGCGGACTGGACGCGGAGGTTTGCGTGCCGACGCTTGAGGCGCGCAAATTGTTGCCAGTCGTTTGGCTAACGATGACGACGTACCAAGCGAATTGCGCGCCGTTCGGATTTGCGCCGCTCGGATAGTAGATCGCCGGATCGAGTTTGACGCTCGTGCCTTGCCGCACGGTGAGCGATGGCAACGTGCGACGCTCTTCGCCTGCAATCGTTTCAAGGTGCACCACGTAAAACTCGTTCGGCTTGAGCGCGCCGGGCGCAACCCATTCGAGGGCAGGAGCGGCTTGCTTGCCACGAAACGTTGCATTGTCCGGCGGAAACATCAAACTTGGCGCGGCATACGCAAATTGCGCGGTCGGCGTCGCACTGGCAACCACCACCGCGGCGGGCACCGCCGTCGGCGTCCACGCGCCCACCGGCACTTGGAGCAATTGCCCAATGGAAAGCAAATCGCTGTCGAGCTGATTCGCCAAGCGAAGCGCATCCACCGTCGAGCCATAACTCGCCGCAATAGAGATCAACGTATCGCCGCGCTGAACGGTATGACGAAGCACCCCCGCTGTGCTGGCGAGGGCAGACGAAGACGGGGGTGACTGCAGAGAAAGCGCGGTCGGCGTTGTAAACGGTGCGGGCGCAAGGTTTGCGCCCGGCGGCGGTGTGGGCGTCGGCAACGGAATAATCAACTCGTCGCCGGCGCGAATCGTGTCGTCTTTCAAATTGTTGGCATTCTTGATCGCTTGCACCGAGACCTTGTACTTGGCGGCGATCTCGATCAGCGAATCGCCGGATTTGACCTTGTACTTGACGATAACCGGCGTCGGTCCAGGCGTGGGAGTTGGCGGCGGCAAAGTCACCGGGATCACCGTGACGATGGGTGTCACCGCACGCGGCGTTCGTGTCGGCGTTGGCGTAGCGGTTGCGCCGCCGAAAAAACCTGCGACCCCGCCGGTGATAATCGCCAGCACGGCACACACAATGACGATCAACAAAACCACACCCGCGATCATCAGCCACGGCGAAAACGCTTCCGTCGTCGTTTCGCCCAGATGTGCGGGGACGCGCTGGACCATCCGCTCGTGTCGCCAGGGTTCAGAGCGACCCGGGCGCGATGGGGGAGGTGGTGTTGGTCGTTCGCGACTCATAAAGAATTTTGCCTCTGCCCGATTTCAGATGAATCCATTATAACAGACCTTACCAAATTTGCCAACAGCAAAACACCGCGCCCTTTCAACGGCGCGCGCGGCAGACAAGCAATGCCAGCGCAATCAACACGCTCACGGCGGAAATCGCCGCGCCGATCTGTCGCGCCGGCGTGTCCCCAAATCGCAATCGCACGACATGCACGCCCGCCGGCACCGTTACCGTGATCAAACCTTGCTCGTCGAGAATTTCGATTTGCAGCGGTTGATCGTCCAGCGTCGCCCTCCAGCCGGGAAAATAACGCGTGTAGAACAGGATGCGCGCCGGCGCGCTCGCCTCCACGCGCGCCTCGACCGATTGCCCGCCGGACCGCACCGTTTCGACCAGCGCGCCGGGATCAAGCGCAACTGCGCGCTGTAACTTTTCGCCGCGCACGTACTGCTCCACCAACGGCGAATCGTGCGGACGCTCGCCGGTCATCCAAATCGTATCGCCGAGCAACTCACGATCCTTGACCTCGAACTCCATCTGCGTTTGATAATTGAACACGGCTTCGGTGTGTTGCGGTTGCGTGTATGCGTAATTCGTCGTCACAAAAAGCAAAACGAGCGCGAGCGTCGGCGCGAGATCGCGCGCATCGTCGGCAAGCGCGTGCAACGCCGCGCCGCACAAGAACGCCAGCGCGAACGCCGTCACGATCAGCAGACGCCAGGGGAATTGCGCGAACGCGACAATCGCGGCGAACGGCTCCCACACCGGCGCAGACATCGGCAACATCGCCAACACTATCGCCGCAACGACGCCCGCGAAAAAGAGCGTGTGCGCGCCAAGCGCGCCGCGCATTTTCGGCAGTGCCCACAACGCGGCAAAGGTCAACAAAACCGGCAACAATCCCAACTGGAGCGAAAATTGATCGTTGCCGTTTTCGCCGGCGTAGCCGTAACCCCAGAACGGCGAGAACAATTGGTTCGCGTTGAGAAAATGTTTGCGATAGTTGAAGAATCCGCCGATGAGCGGATCGCTCGTCAGATATTTTTGCTCGAACAAGACCGGCACGAGAAAGATCGCGGCGACGCCGAATGCCAGCCAGAGCGCTGCAACGGGTTGGAGGAGCGAAGCCAGCGAAAAGGAAAAACGCCACACGCGAAAAGTAAAGCGCGCGGGCGTCGCCGCTTGGTGCGTGAAGAAGAGCAAGGCGAGGTACGCGCCGATGATCGGCGTGAACAATGCCGCCATCGAAATGTGTGCGAGGATCAGCCCGGCATACGCGAGCGCGGCGGCGGCAATGTACCGCGCGCGGCGCGTCGTCGCCAATTGGTAGAACGCCCAGCAGACGAGCGGCGGAAACACAAACGCGGACAGTTCCGCTTGCGCGGCGCGCACGTAGAGATCAACCAGGTGATACGGAATGTACGCGTAAGCAATCGCCGCGACCAAGCCGGCATTTTTGCCCAGCACGCGCGAAGCGAACAGATACATCGTGAGCGCAGAGCCAAACAGCGCGAGACCGTCCGTCCATTTCACCGCGCTGACAAAATCAAATCCGACGAGATGGAACACCTCGCCGACAAAAAACGGGAGCGGCGCGAGAATCAGCCACAGCGGGTAGCCGTAGCCAAACACCATATCCGCCGCCCAACGCGGATACCACGCGCCATCGCGCACCGACTGATCGAACATTTGCAAAAAGTAAACCGAGTGGCGCGCATCGTGCGCGTAAATAAAATAACCGGGCGCGGTCAGCGGCAGCAGCGCAAACGCGCAAAAAGCGAGGATGAGCCACACATGCCAAGCTGAATCGGCAAAAGGCAAGGCCGACCATCGCGCGAGAATTTTTTTCATCCTGCGTTCTTCGTCCTGCCGAACCGACGCGGCACATCCCACAACAGCAAACCAAGCGCGAGCAACAGACTCGTCGCGGACACCCAGCCGCCGATGACGCGCGGCGGGGTGTCGTCAAAACGCACCATCAGCCATTGCTCTTGCCCCGCCGGAATGTGGACGCGAATCCGCCCCAACGGATCGTCGGGGTCTACGTCCACCGGCAACGCGCGAATAATCTCAGTCGTCTGCGGCTTGGTCAGGTACGCGCGCCAGCCGGGATAGTAAAACAAGTTGAACGTGAGCGTCGTGTCCGCTTGCGCGTGATAGACGATGCGCTCGCCGTTCGCGCGCAAGCCGGCGAAATTCGGCAGGACGCCGATCCACACGTTGGCTTCGTCAATGTGCGTGTAATCAATCCGCGATTTCAATTTCTTGTTCGCAAAATAAATGTCCGCCATCGGCGACCAGTCTGGAATTTCCTTGACCCACGCCGTCGAGCCGGTCATTTCGCCCGCGCTCTGCTGGAAGCGAAACAAACCCAACACGCTCACCGGTCCCTCTTGCGGCTCGCCGATCATTTGCGCGCGCACGTACGGAAAACTGCCGAACACAATCAGCGCGCCGAGCAACAACGTTGGCAACGACAACGCGTGCGTCGCGGGCTGATCCTGAGTCAAGGCAATCGCGCCTGCCAGCACCGCCAGCGAGACCATCGTCAGCGTGAGCAAACGCCAGGGGAATTGCGCGAACGTGACAAGCGGCACGATCCGCCACACTGCCGCCGACGCGCCAAGCATCAAGAACGCGACGATGCCGGTGAGCGCGAGAAAGAACAGCCAGTAGCGCCGCGTGTCGCGCGGGTTTTGGATCACGGCGACGAGCGCAAAGATCGCCAGCAACACCGGCACGACGCCGAGTTGAAACGACATATCGTCTTGCGGACCGGCTTTGCTGATGCCAAAGCCCCAGGTTGGATCGAAGAGTTGGAACAGGTACGTAAAGTGGTTGGTGTAATCGTAATAATTGCCGAGCCACTGATCGGTGCGGACGTACTGATACTCTAACACGGCGGGAATGAAAAAGATCGCGACGATACCCAGTCCGAGCGCCAACGCGGCGAGCGCGGGCAAACCCATCCGCACGAGTTGCGCGAATGTGGCGACGCGAAACGTAAAACGCGCGCGCCGCAAAAATTCGGCAAGGATGAGAAACAGCACCCACGCGCCGAGCACGATGGTAAACAACAAGGTGACGCCGTTGTGCGAAAACATCATCGCCGCGTACAACGGCGCCGTCACGACAACGGTTCGACGGCTAGGGCGCATCACCGTTTCGTAAAAGCCCCACAACGTCAGCGGCAAAAAAATCAGCGCGACCGATTCGGCGAGCGCGGCGCGCACGTAGACATCCGCGATGTGGTACGGCATATAGACGTACGCCAAGCCGGAAAGAAACGCGGCTTGGCTCGATTCCGTCCACCGTTTGACAAACCCGAACATCGCCAGCCCGGACAACAGAATCGCAAGCGCGAACACGATTTTCGTCGCGGTCACAAAATCAAAACCGAGCAGATGCAACGCTTCGCTCGCGTACAGCGATCCCGGCGCATAGATGTTGAACATCGGGTAGCCGTAGCCAAACGTATAGTCGGGCGCCCAGCGCGGATATAAAATGCCGTCTTGAATCGAGCGATCAAACTCGAACAGAAAGTAGACCGAGTGCCGCCCGTCGTGTGCGCCCCAAAAATAGCCGGGCGCGAACAGCGGGCTGATCGCGAAAATCGAAAACACGAGCAAGAGGATCAGGTAAGGATCGAAACGTTTCATTTCTTTTTTGGGTCGAGCCATTCGCTGAGAATCGGTTCGGGATCGCCGGGACGCGGCACAGCCACATGCTCCGCGCCGGTACGCGTGCGGAGCCGCTGTCCCGTCGCCGCATCGTACAGACCCAGTTCGAGTTGATACCCTTCGGTGGGACCGTCCACATCAATTTGGATCGTGTGCGTGTCGGTCACGACTTGCCCCAGCAGCCACTTGTTTGTGGGCAATGCGCCGCCCACCGGTTTGGAATCGTCGTGCGCGTAGGTCTTGCCGTCCTCGTGGCGCGCGTGGACGAAAATCGTGTAATCGGTTTGCGGCGCGCGCAACGCTTGCCAGGTCAGTTGCACGCGCAGGGTCGCACCGTGCCGCAAGGGTCCCACGATGCGATAATCCCACAATGCGATTTCTTCGTCGCCGAAAACGGCAAGCGGCGGGCGCGTCGGCGCGCTTTCGAAAAAGCGCGGCGTGAGGTACCCGTAACTCGCCACGACCGGCAACGCGACGAAGAACGCCAGCATCGCCGGCTGTTTCAAGCGCGCGTCAAATTCCAACGCGCAACCGGCGACAAGCGCGAGCGCAA
>CAIKBD010000042.1 GCA_903825565.1 uncultured Anaerolineales bacterium
CCTCTCCCTGTTGGGGAGAGGGTTAGGGTGAGGGGCAATGTCAAGCGACTTTTGAAAAGCCCTGCCAAAAGAAGACGACGTTCGTGAACCCGAACGTCGTTTATCCCCCGCTTCGCGGCGCGCTTGCGCCCTAGTTGACGAGCACGAGGTCGCCCTCGTTCACGCCGCTCAAAATTTCCGTCTCGCCGCCGTCCGTCACGCCGGTTTCGACGAATACATCGCGCCGCTCGCCATCCTCGATCAGGGTGACAGCTTTACGCGTGCCGGCATTTTTCAGCGCGCGATTCGGCACGAGCAGGACGCCGGTTTTTTCGATGGTAAGGATCTTGAGATTCGCGCCCATCCCCAGCCGCACGTTAAACGTGCGCGGATCAAATTCGACGACGGCGGCGTACACGGTACTGCCGCGTTGCGTGGACGCCGCCGGCGCGAGGCGCGTCAATCGCCCGGCAAACCGTTCGCCGGGAAACGCGTCGAAACGCACGTCCACCGTTTGCCCAACCTTGACGTGCGCCACGTCAATCTCGTCCACCTCCGCCGCAATTTCGAGCAAACTCAAATCGGCGACGGTTGCCAGCGGAGTAAACCCGCCGACGAGTTCACCCTCGCGCATCGTAATCTCGGTCACGGTCGCGGTGAACGGCGCAGTCAGTTTCGTTTGGGCAAGCGCGGTGCGCGCGCTGTCGAGTTCCAATTGCGCGTTCGTCACGGCGTTTTGCAAGCCGTCAATTTCTTCGCGCGAGTAGCCGTTCGTCACACGGTTGAAACTGGCGCGCGCAATGTCGAGATCGGCGCGCGCGATTTCGCGTGCGGCATCGGTCTGCGCGTTGGAGTTCGCGGTGTACGCGGCTTCGCTCGCGGCGGCGGCGAGCATTGCCTTGCGGAGACTCGCGCGCGCGATCTCGATGTCTTCGTCGCGCGGCGCAGCTTTGGCGCGCGCCAGTTCCAGTTGCCGCGATTGCAAACTCAACTCGGCTTGCCGCACACGGCGTTGCGATTCGTCCGCGCGCAAGGTGAGGATCACCTCACCCACATTCACCGCGTCCCCTTCCAATTTAAGGATGCTCTGAATCATGCCGGACATGGGTAGCGCGAGCCGCGCCGATTTCTTCGCGCGCACCTTGCCGGTCGCATTGACCGCCGCGCTCAAATCGCCGCGCCGCACGGCGACACTGTTCGCTGGCACGGGTTTGGGTTGCAACAGCAAAAATACGCCGACCCCGATCGCGATCACCAGCGCCACGCCAACGATCACCCCCGCGACCAAGCGCGGATTCAGTTTGGGCAATTGAATTTGGGGAAGCGAGATTCCATTCATGGTACGCTCCGAGTCAAAATCATCACTCTGCAAAATCCGTCACGCGATACGCGTCCGTCGTCAATGCGTTCGGCAATTCATCCACCTGAATCGCCGTCCAGTTCGCGTCCAGCAAAATCAAACTGACCGTGTACGGTCCGTCCAGCCCGCGCGCGCGCAGATCGCGGCTTGGGATCGAGATGCTGGCGATCTGCGGACCGGCGTTCAATGTGAGCGGCGCGGTGAGCGCGAGCACCAACTCGCCACGCGGGTTGTGCAAAACGGCGGCAAGCGCAAACTCGCCGGCGCGTTCCGCCACCACGTTCGTTTCGATGGCGAGTGCGCCCTGCTCCAAACGCGCGCGCGCGCCGCCGGCAAACGCCGCGGTTTTCGGTGCAACGGCGAACAGCGTTTGCCGTTCGCGCGCATAGCCCGCGCCGCGCGCGGTGACGCGCACGAGATAATAGCCGCCGCGCGTGGCATCGGTGAACACGTTGGCGTAATTGCCGGGCGCGCCCTCGCTGAGCAAAGTCATTTCGGTGGATGCGCCGCGCGGTTGCTTGCCGTCGCCGAGCCACGTAATTTTTGCGCGCACGTCGGCGTTCGGCGCGCGATTCGCCAGCGTCGCGCTGATGATGACCGACGCGCCGAGCGGATACATCGCGCGATCCGTCGCCGCGTCGAGCCGCAGATCGGCGTCGAGGTCTACGTACGTCGTCACACGCGCCGGCTCACTCCCTTGATCGCGGCGCGCAATGCCCAGCGACCATGTGCCGGTAATCGTCCGCGTGATCGCGTAACTGGCAAAACTGGCAATGTCCGTTTGCAAAAACGTCGCCTCGCGCGGCGCGTCCGGCGTAAAGCGTGTGCCATCAGGCGCGCGCAGGCGCAGTTCAATATCGCCGCGATCCCAGCGCGCGATGAACCGCGCCGCGCGGTTGGCATCGAGCGCAATCGTCCGCGTGATCGTTTCGCCGGCGCGGAGCGTATCCACCAGCAACGGCGTCGTATTGCGCGGCGCAAGCGGCTCGACAGCGGGCGCGGCGAAACCAATCGGGCGCGAGTCGGGATCGCGCAACGCGTTCCGAATAAAGCGCACGTACGTTTGCTCGGGATACAAGTACGACGTAAGCGTGAACGGCAACGGCGCCGGATTCCACGCGTGCAAGTCCGTGTCCAACACGCGGCGCACTTGGGGCCCGGCGAGCGCGTGCGCGCTCCACACATCAATCAAGCCGTCGTTCGCCGGAAAATTTTTCAGCAGGTCGAGACCGGTCTGCGTGCGGGCGTCGCCGATCAGCAAGTCGTACGGCACAGTCGCGCGCGGCGTGTGCGTGCGGTTGAACAGCGCGGCGTATTCCGGCGACAGTTCGATCACCGAAGGTTCGGTCGGGCGATCTTCGATCTCGCGTGTGAGGAGCGGGTACCACATTCGGACGCCGGCTTGCGGCGTGCCAAGAATGATCGCGCGGCGCACGTCGTTTTGGTACAGCGTGGATTCGAGATACGCGCGCGTGTTCAAGCCGCCCATCGAAAAGGCGATCACGTCCACGCGCGGCGCGCCGGTTTGCGCCTTGACGCTAGCGATCCTATCGCGCAAAGTTGCCGCGTTTTGCAAAAGTGTTTTGTACGGCGAGATGCCTTGCGCGTAAAAAACGGTAAAGCCGTCGCGCTCCAAATACCGGCGGAGAAATTCAAACTCGGTGTCGTCGAGTTCGTCCGAGTCGGCGGTGTGCCAACCATGCACGAGCACAACCGGCAACAGCGTCGCCGGTTGCAACGCGGTTGCGCTCAAAACATTGAGGCCGTGCGTCGTGCCGATCCAGGGATTGCCCTGGCGATCCAGCGCGAGCGCGGTGATCGTATCTGCGGCGAGACCGTCGGCGCGCGTATAGGTTTTCCATTTGCCGGCGTCGAGCGCGGCGACGCCACGGGGTGTGCCGACCCACACGCGGTTTTGCGCGTCGAGCGCGAGCGCGCGCACGAGATTGTCCGGCAACCCGTCGGCTTGGCGGTACGCGCGATAAGTTTTGCCGTCGTACACCGTCACGCCATTGTCCGTGCCGAACCACACGCGCCCGTCGCGTCCGATTGCCAACGCGTTGACGCGACTGCTGGTCAACCCGGTCGCCTGCGTCAGGCGCACCCACTGCTTGCCGTCGAAAATAAACACGCCATCGCCGGTGGCGATCCACGGCGCGCCGTTCGCGTCGAGCGCGAGCGCGGTAATATAATTGTTGGCGAACGAAAATTTCGACCACTGGTCGTTTTCGAGCCGCCCCACGCCCGCGCCATACGTGCCGACCCACACGCGCCCCTGGCGATCCACGACGACGGCGGTAAGATAGTTGCTGGGAATGGTCGAGTTGCTCGTGGTGTACGTTTTGCGATTTGCGCCATCGAACAATGCCAAGCCGCCGCCCTGTGTCGCCAAGTAGGTTTTGCCGTCCGCCGCAATCGCCACGCCGCTGACCCAGGAGTTGCCCAAACCGTTCGCGGCGGTGTACGAAACCCAGTACTTGTCTTGCACGCGCGTCGCGCCGCGCGCGGTGCCGATCCACGTCGCGCCGTCCGGCGCAAACGCGATGCTCGTGACGTAATCGCCGGCGAGACCGTCGCGCTGGGTGTACGTGCGGAAGGTTGGCGTTTGCGCGGACGCCGGCAACGCCAAAGCCAACACAAGGAAAAGTTGGGCGAGGATGGATCCCCCGTTCGATCTAGAAAATTTTTGCGCGAGCATAAAGCGGCTCTCTCACCCTTCAGTTTGCGCGACCCTTTTTCGCCGTCTCGCCGTGGGCGCGCGCCAGTAGCTCCCGCCACAAGACAAGGGTTTCCCCGCCGAGGCGAGCGGCTTCGCCGGTCACCAGATCGCGATCCACTTTTAGATCGCTCAAGTCGCTGGACGTGAATACGAGAATGTTCAGAATATCGGCAGGATGTTTTTGCGAACGCCCTTCCGTCCAGGCGCGCAATTTGCCGATGATGATATCGGACGGTTGCGCGCACCACGCTTCAAACGAATTGCCTTGCTCGTCGGTGAACGCGCGGCGCACCCGGCGCGCAAACGCGAGGCGATATGCCGGTTCGCGGCTGAGCGGCACGAGATCGGCTTTGACGCCTTCCTGCGTGTCAATCAAGTTGAACATGATACCCAACCGCGTGGACTGGCGCATCATTTCGGGATCGGCATAATAGCGCGGCAAGGGAAAGCGCGCGGATAATTCTCCAAAGTGGCGTTCTTCCAAGTCCACCAAAATGTCAATGTCGAACGTCGTGCGCGTCATCCCAAACGCCAAGCCGGCAAACGCGCCGACGATCATATATGGAGCGTTGAGTTCATCCAGAGCGCGCACAACGCGCGTGTAGAAATCTAGGGCGCTCACTTGCGTTCCATCCGCACCGGCGTAAAGTGCGCCAGCACTTGCATATTCAACTCGGCTTGCGACAGTTCGGGAAAGCGACGGCGCAAGGTGCCGCGCAAAGCCGCCATCGCAAACGCCTGCGCGCGCATCCCGACGAGCACGCGTTCCGCCGGCGACAGCCGCGCCAGCAAGCGCAACTGTTCCCAGTCCACCGGCTCCAAGCCGCGCACAATTTCCTTCACGCTGGGATATTCCGGCGCGTCTGCGCTCATGCCTTGCCCTCCAATGCGCGCCACAGCGCCTGGCTCCGGCGCAACACTTCGTCGAGCGGCATCAGCGACACTTCGTCCACACCGCGCCGCGCGCTGTAATAATCGAACGGGTTGTCGAGTCGTTTGATCAGCACGAGCATGTATGTATTCATAAACGTAATCAAGCCGACCAGAAACACCGTTTCGTAAAACGTGGAGAACTGGCTCATCAACAAACCGACAATCACCGAGACGTTGGTCGCCTCGGCGATGGCGTAGCCGGAGGGCACGAACGATGTGCCGCGAATCGTGCGCGCGCGAATGACGAGCCGGCGAATCGAGCTTTGCTCGCCCTTGATTCGGCTCACCGAGCCGGAAGCGGCGCGTTCGTCCAACTCGGAGAGATAGCCGTTCAGGTCCGCTAACTTGTCCATCAACGCATCGGTATGCTCGGTTTTGTAAAACCAATCCTTGAGCGCGGTGGTTAAATCGGTAATGTGTTCGAGACACGCTTTGGCAACCGGCAAGCGTTTGGTTTCGTAAATGTGCGTCACTTCGTCGAGGATGGACATGAGACTGGCGGCAAGTTCGCCCGGCAATTTTTCCGCCTCTTTGTAATCAATCAGCACGCCGGAAATTAAAAAGCCGAGCAAAAAAATGTTACCTGCAATCAAGCCAGACAAGAGCGGACTGAACGGCATCACCTCGAAATCGAGCAGGTGATAAATCAGTTTGAGTGTGGCGGCGAGCAAAACAACCGGCATAACCGAAAATGCCAACTCCCATTTGCCGCGCAATCGGCTCCACGCGTTTTTCATTCCGATGACCTCTGTTCTGTGCCTAACGTTACACCTTGCGCGCGCGGCGCATCTCCGCGCGCAAACGCCCCAGCGGCACGTCCGGCGTCAAATCCACAAAGCGCATCGGTTCGACGAGGAGTGGATGCGTCGCTTGCAGGGCGCGAAACATGTCCTGGCTCGTGCGCCGGTAATCGGGATGCCCCTGCGCGGCAGAGCGCAACTCGATCCAGTGGTACGCCTCGCGCAAATTGAGCCGGACGTTGTAGCGCACGCGAAAGCCAAACGGCACGACGTATTGCGCCTCGAACGGCATTTCGACGGCAAGCCGGTCGCGGAACGCGGCGGTCTGCTCCATCAAGCGAATGTAATCGGCGCGAATGTCCGGCGCGCGCTCAATGTCCGGGTTGATCTCGAACCCGTGCGCGGTGGTAAACATTTGCCGCTCGGTTGTCGCCAGGCGATGCCGTTGCAAATCGCGGTACTCGCCGATGTTGAGCAAGAGATCGAATTCGTAACTGGCGTGCTCGAACGCGCGCCCGGGTTTGTGCCGGCGATTGGCGCGCGCGCCGACATACGTGGCGATGATACGGCGTTGCGCATCCGCGTCGAGCGCACGCACGCGCGCCAGAATTTCCGTCTTGGGTAACTGTGCGCCTGGATACAAGATCGCCGCGACAACGCGCTCGACGGCGTCGGCGTCGTAACTGACGAGCGTCACTTTGGCGGTGGGCGTGTGCGCGTGCGCCGCCAAGTATTGTTGCGCGAGTTCGACCTGGCGCGTTCGCAGTTCGCGCAGAAACGCCTGGGTGGCTTTGCCCTTGTCATCATTCGCGCGTTTCAAGAACGGCGCGATGACCTGGTTCAGTTCGTAATGCGCGGCGTGTGCGAGCACGCGCACTTCGGGAAGCGGATCGCTGTACAGTTTGATCAGCAAATATTCGAGCGCGCGTCCGTTGCCCCACACGCCGACATTCGTCAGCGTTGCCAGCGGCAGGAAACAGCGCAACATATCGCACGCACGCGAACGCACGGCTTGTTTGTACGCAAACTGCGCGCTGGCAAGCACGTCGGGGTCGCGCAAATCCGGGTAGGGCGTCACCTGCCCGGTGAGCGCGTTTTCAAATTCGAGCGTGTGGATCGGAAAGTGGTGCATGATGTGCTCGATCATCCGTGGCAGGTGGCGCGCGTAGGCGTCGAAAAGCGCGTCCATTTTCGCCAAGTATTCCGCGCGCCAGGGCGATGCCAGCACATTCGGCGGGCGATAGTAACGGTACTGTCCGTTCACCTTGTCGTCGAACGGCACATAGCGCGACGATTTTTCGAGGTAGGAAATGCCGACGCGGCTCGTTTCCAGCGCGCGCGCGGCGACCTGGGAAATATCTTGGCAGGCGAGGTGCGCGCCGCCCAGTTCGCCTACCGAATCGTCGCCGTAATCGGAGAGGACGCGGCGATAAAATTCGGCGGCGCGTTCCGCGCTCGCGGCGACCGGCGCGGGTTCCGGCTCCTGCGGCAACGCCGCGAGACCGAGTTCGGCTTGCGGCAAAAATTCGTCCAAAAACAAACGGCGCACGCCTTTCGCAGTGCGGCTGTACCGCGAAAAGAGCGCGCCCTTGATGACCTCCGGCAAGTTTTTGAACGCGACTACCGAGCGGTCCGCGTTGGTGAAAAAAGCGGCGAGGCGTGCCGCTTCGTCCGGCGCGATGCGCTCGCTTGAAGGAGTCAACTGCAACCAAAAATCGTCGTGTGCCATCCTACCTGCGCTTTCAGGGTGGTGTGGAAATTCGGTGGTAGGACAAATTTGGAAATTTGTCCTACCGGCTGATCTGTTGCGCGATCAATTTGCGGATTTTTGCCGGGAGCGGTTCGAACGTAAGCGTAGCGAGGAAGAACGCGCCTTTCTTTTCGACGCGCGCGACTTGCGCCTGGACGGGCGCAACCCGATCGTTATCCAGCAAAAATTCGAGCGTAAATTTTTGGTCGGCGCGCCATTCGTCGGGCGATTCGAGCACGGCTTCGGTTTCGCTCAAACTGAGCGTCCGCACAAAGCCGGTCCACGATTCTTTGCCCGCATCCAAGCAATGAAACGCGGTGAGCAATTGGACTTTGGCGCGCGCTGGTTTGCGCGGGGCAGTTTTTTTCGTTGGACGAGCGAGTGGACGAGTCATACATCTCCTCACGATTGGGGCACGCCGCTCGCGCAGACGAGCACGCGTTCGAGCACGGCGCGATCCCGGTCGCTCAAATAAGTAAAGCAGACCCCCGCGCGGAAGAATTTGGCGCTGGGGGGCAAGGTGTAGACAACGCGCGCGCGCGCATCAATCACTTGCCGATCCTCCGTGACGATTTGAAAAGCAATTGCCGCGCCGGGAATCAAGGGATCGGGCGTTTCAAGGCGCGCGCCGTACAGACTGAGATCGAGCGCCTGGGTTGGCGGCACATGGTTACTAGGCGGCAAGTAAAAATATTGCACCGGGCAATGCACCGTGACGCGCGGCGCGCGGCGTCGTTCTGCCCAAAAAGCCACGCTGTGCCTCCTCGATCAAAATTTATTCGTCGAATAAAAAGACCGGTTCGTGATAATAGCGCACATGCCGCTCACGCATTTTGGTTTTGAGCCATTCCGCCAACCACGCGTTCTTGGCATCCAACGGGCTATCATCGCAGAGAATATCGAGCGGCAAATTGATCCGCATCGCGCGGCCGGGGATGATGTGCCGGGTAATCCCCATCGGCAGTTTCGCGCCGTTGAGCGCGAGGCGGCGAATTTCATCGGGCTGAAAGCGCGGAAACACGACGAGCGCCGTCAGCCGTGCATGTTCCGCCAATAAGAGTTCGAGGTCGGTGTGCGCCACGCGGTACATTTCGCCGCGCCCTTCGTACTCGGCGACGATCTGGTTGAGCAAGTGCGATTGTTCGGCGAGCGGCGCGTTGTGCGAGGCGCACAACATTCGCACCGCGCCATCGCTCAACAAGATTGAGCCGATGCTCGTCCGTTGCGCCAACGCAACGTCGGCGGTCGCGGGGTCGGTCGCCACCACGCGCAACCCCGCGATGCGTTCCAGCGCGGCGAAAAAGTCCGCCACGGGCAGATCGAGCAAGATGTGATTCCACGTTTCGA
The DNA here is from genome assembly GCA_903825565.1 of uncultured Anaerolineales bacterium. Lineage (GTDB taxonomy): Bacteria > Chloroflexota > Anaerolineae > UBA4142 > UBA4142 > CAIKBD01. The sequence continues at coordinate 8,829 of CAIKBD010000042.1, forward strand.
GCAAGAGGTCGGGCGCGTCGTAATCCACCAACTGCGCCGCCACGTCGCGGCAACCCAGGCGACGTAACGCGGTCACGCGCGTTGCGCCGTCGAGCAGGATGTACTTGCCGTCGCACGCGGAGACAATCGGCGGGTTTTTCAAAAACCAATCGCCTTGCAAGCGCGCGGTCAACTGCTCGACGCGTTTCTTTTCGATTTGCTCGTGCAACAATACATCTTGGAGCGGCACGATTCGGAGAGTGACTTCTTTGACATCCAACATTCTGGCGTTCCGATCTTCGCCGCAGGATACGGCGATATTATAGACCAAAGGGAATGGCGCGTCAACCTATTGCGTGCCACGACTTTTGGGAGACCCTTCGGGTTTCGGAAAACCCGAAGGGTCTTGATGGACAACCTTACGCGTCAATCTTGGGCAAGCCCGCGACGGCTTTGGCGATTTCGTCGGCGGGATATTCATAGTCGGGCAGATTGCCGCGAAAGTATTGATCGTACCCGGCGAGATCGAAATGTCCGTGCCCACTCAGGTTGAACACGATCACTTTTTTCTCGCCGCGCGCTTTGCATTGCAACGCCTCGTCAATGGCGACGCGGATCGCGTGCGACGATTCCGGCGCGGGCACGATGCCTTCCGCGCGCGCAAATTGCACGCCCGCGGCGAACACCGTGTTTTGTTGCACGGCGGTCGCTTCGATCAATCCTTGATCGTACAGCGCGCTGACGATGGACGCCATACCGTGATAGCGCAAACCGCCGGCGTGGATCGGCGCGGGGATGAATGCAGAGCCGAGCGTGTGCATTTTGATCAACGGCGTGGATTTTGCCGTGTCGCCAAAATCGTACGTGTAGACGCCTTTGGTCAACGACGGCGCGGCGGTTGGCTCAACCGCGATAATGCGCGTCTGCTTCCCGTTGACGATTTTTTCGCGGATGAACGGGAAACTGAACCCGGCAAAGTTCGACCCGCCACCAACGCAACCGATCAAAATGTCCGGCTCGACTTGCGCCTTTTCGAGTTGCTTTTGCGTTTCGAGACCAATGATCGTTTGGTGCATCATCACATGATTGAGCACCGAGCCGAGCGAGTATTTGGTGTACGGTTGATGCGTCGCCGCATCTTCAACCGCTTCGCTGATGGCAAGCCCCAGCGAGCCGGTGCAATTGGGGTCTTGTGCCAGCATCGCGCGCCCCGCGTTGGTGTCGTTCGACGGCGAAGCGACGACGGCGCCGCCGTACAATTCCATCAAATAACGGCGGTACGGTTTTTGATCGTACGACACGCGCACCATATACACTTTACATTCCAACCCGAACACATTGCACGCGAACGAGAGCGCAGTGCCCCATTGCCCCGCGCCGGTTTCAGTGGTGAGGCGCGTGGTGCCGGCGAGTTTGTTGTAAAACACTTGCGGGATGGACGTGTTGAGTTTGTGCGAGCCGACCGGCGAAACACCTTCATACTTGAAATAAATTTGGGCGGGCGTGTCCAGCGCCTTTTCCAGCCGGCGCGCGCGAATCAATGGCGACGGGCGATACAATTGGTACATCTCGCGCACAGGTTCGGGAATTTCGATGTAGCGTTCCTGGCTCACTTCCTGCATAATCAATTCCAGCGGAAACAAAACCGCAAGGTCTTGGGGTCCGATGGGTTGCCCCGTGCCCGGGTGCATCACGGGCGGCAAGGGCTTGGGCAGATCGGCTTGAATATTGTACCACGCCTTGGGCATTTCGTTTTCTTCGAGCAAGAATTTCGTGCGTTCCATTTTGAATCTCCTGGGTTTGAATTTGAACGAACCGGGCTGATCCGTCGAACCGCACGCGAAAAATTTTACGGCTCGACGCAGAAATGGTTGGGCTGCTCTCTTCAGGTCATCCGCACCTCCATCGGAATTTGGGATTTCGGATTTGCCAACACGGATTGATCCGAAATCTCAAATTCGCAATCTGCCCAGTCCCATCGCCGCGCGCGCTTCGTCCAGCGTTGCCTGGGAAATGGGGCGCACCTTGTTCGCGCCCGCGACAAGAATTTCGTCAATCAACTGCGGGCGCGCGGCATAGTACGTGCGCCGTTCGCGGATCGGGTCGAGAAAATTGTTGAGCGCGCGCGCCAGTTTCTTTTTCACTTCGACATCGCCAACCTTGCCTTGGCGGTAGCGCGTCTTGAGGTCTTCGACTTCGGCTTTGTCGGGATTGAAAACGTCGTGGTACGCAAACACCGGGTTGCCATCCGGTTCCGCCGGAATATCGGCACGGATGCGCGTGGGATCGGTGTACATCGCGCGCACTTTTTGTTCGACGGTTTTGGCGTCGTCCGACAAAAAGATGGCGTTGCCGAGCGACTTGGACATTTTGGCTTTGCCATCTGTGCCGGGCAAAGTGCCGCCTTCGATCAGCGCGTCGGGTTCGGGGAACACGGCGCCGTAGAGAAAGTTGAATCGCCGCGCCAACTCGCGCGTGACTTCGATGTGCGATTCTTGATCCTTGCCAACCGGCACAAGGTTGCCCTTGACGTGCAAAATATCCGCCGCTTGCAAAACCGGGTAGCCGAGTAAACCATACGCCGGATTTTCGATGTGTTCCGCGTCCATCACTTCTTTGAGCGAGGGCACGCGATCCAGGCGCGGCACGGTCGTCAGCATCGAAAACAGCAGATGCAATTCACACACGCTTGGCACATCGGACTGGACATAGACGGTGGTTTTGGCGGGGTCAATGCCCACCGACAAATAGTCCAGCACCAAGCCGCGCGTAAACTCGCGCGTGGCGAGAATGTGCTCCTTGTCCTGGGTGCGGGTGAGTGCGTGGTAATCGGCGACGAGCAAAAAGACTTCATACTCGTCTTGCAAGCGCACGCGGCTTGCCAGCGTGCCGACATAGTGTCCCAAATGCAATGCGCCGGTCGGTCGGTCGCCGGTCAAAATGCGTCCCTTTTTCATCGTGTCCTCCTGAAGCGGTTGGACAAATTTTTGAATTTGCCGCAACGCCCTTGCCAAATAAAAATCGCTCGTCCGCGCGCGACGCGATGCGTCGCACAAAGGGACGAGCGATTGCCCGTGGTGCCACCCCATTTAGACCGGCTTTGATCTTTATCCGCGAATTGCGCGAATCCACGCTAATTTTTTCTGTTTTCATTCGCGTGATTCGCGTGATTCGCGGATTGTTTTTGGCAAAGGTGTTGCCAAATAAAAATCCCTGTCGTGAAACGACAGGGATGGAGCCAGTCTCACTCATTGCAGGGACGCGGTAGGAAACCTGAATCCCTTCAGCCGTGGTAACGGGGGCGTGCCCGGAAAACCCTACTTGCGGAGCTTTGGGGTTTCCAACTCCTCGGTCCATTCGCCGCTGGCTTGCGTATCGCGCTCACACCGCGTTCTGCGCAACTCTCTGCACGTTTGCCGACGGGTACTCGTCCGGATCATCGTCGTTCGATTGATTGGCGCAACTATATCACGCGTTCACAAAATTGTCAAACGCGAGTAATGCCGGCGCACAAACACGGCGGCGGAAAGGTTTGCGCGCGGCGGCGCACGTTAGACCGTGCTCGCGCGAGCGCGGCGCGCCGCAAAGATGATCATGATTAGGATGATGCCACCTGCCAATAACAATAGGTCTTCACCGACACCGGTTTGCGGCATTCCGCCGGCAGGCGTGACCGCGCCCAGCGTGCCGGTTACAGTCGCGGACGTAGTGATTGCGGCGGAGGCGGCGAGGGTTGCGGTAACGGGCGGCAAAGCAGTACCACCGCCAGCCGTAGGTCCGATCACTACGAGGGTCGCGGTCGCAGGGGCTTCGACCGTGTTGGTCGGCAACGCGGCAATCGAAAACGGTGTATTGGTTCGAACCACCGCAACCGTCGGCGTGGTCGAAGTCACTTTGATCGCGACGGTAGGCACGGGCGGCTTGGTTTGATTTTGGATAAAGATGAATGCGCCAACGGCTACGACGCCCAAAATCAACAAGGCAACCAACCCCAATGCGATGATAATAAATACGCGATTGGGTCCCCCACCGCCTGATGTCGTCAACTCTGTGGACATTGTGTTGTCTCCTTTCCTACAAAATGTGAACGCTGAATAGACTCAACCAATCAATTCTAAATTTTCCCAAGGCACGAACGTGCGCCCGCCCGATGCCAATTCAATCTCCGCACCCCATGCCAACGCGCCACTATCCAGCGCGCGCGGACGGTCGGGCACTTCGCCGATCTTACCCAGTTCGCCGGCGTGTGTGCCTGCTACAACGCGCACCGGTGCGCTCACCTCGGCGAGCAAAGTGGGCAAGGGCGATGCCGCGTCCGGCGTGTTGCTCGGCATTAAAATGGGAATGAACGCTTCGGGGCGCGCCGTGCCGCGTTTTACGCCAGGCACATTCAGGACGGTCTCATTGCCGGTCAACGAAGCCAAAAGTTCAAAAATCGGCGTAGCCATAGGGCGCTCGCCCAAGCCCTCGGTCGCAATCGTGGCGAGGCCCAGTTCTTGCACGAGCGCGCGCAAACGCGGTTGCAAACTGCCCACGATCACACCGGCGACATGCTCTTGCGCCGCGCGCCGCAAGGCGGTTTCAGTAATTCCTGCGCCCGCCAAGATTACCGTGTTGCGCGCCGCCACGTCAATTTTCTCTTCGCCGAGCACGGCGTCCGGTGCATCTACCATTTTTTGCAGAACGCCAAACCCTTCACCGCCAGCGCCCCACACACCTTGCACGAGCGCGCCTGTCGCTTCGATGACTGCGCCGAGGCGCGGCATCACATCGCGGACGGTGCCGCGATAAAGCGCCTTTAACTCAAACGGCGTGTCCATCAACTCGACTGTCAGCCATGCACCGTAGAGCGCGGCAACGCGCCCCGCGCCGGGCGCGCGAAAGACTCGGCGCATCGTGCCGAAAAATTCCGGCTTGGCGGCGATAATATCGCGCGCTTGAATATCCTCGCCCGGTTTTTTGACGAGATACTTGGGCAGAGTCGCTTCATTCGTTTTCAAATAACGCGCGAGGGGGATGGAACGCAAGTGCCCCATCGCGTTTGACTTGGCGATAATGTCCAGCGCGCCCACGCGATTGCCGACTTGCACGACGACTGCGCCACGCGAGGGCAACAGCCGTTCACGACGGATGCGCGCGAGTTTAATGGCGCGCATTTGCGCCAGCGCGGGAATGTAGGCGTTAGCCATTTGCCACCTCGCCGCCAATATCCCAGTACCATCGTTGCACTTGCATCCGCCGCTTGACCGGGTCGGTCGGTAAATTCAGCGGTCTGCCGCGCGCGTCAATGATGAGTCCGAGCGCGCCGCCTTCAATATCGGCTTTGAACACGCCGCGTTTAACCTGGGGCAAATCCACGCCGGCGGCGGGGCGGACTTCAATCGTCGCTTTTTGTCCGGTGGTCAGCGGCACCAGTTCGAGCGAACCGTGCACTACCTCAAGGTTGATTACGCCACTGCCACTGGGTTGCACTTTGATCCGCAGATCGATCTGTCCGTCGCGGTTGCGCGAAGTGGGCGCGATCACTGTGCCGAGTGTGAGCAGTCCGTCGCGTTCGAGTACGCTGGCGGCGGCGGCAGGATTTTCCGCCGCCAAGCCGCCCAACGCCGGCGCGAGTCCCAATGGGTCTACCGTGAGCGAAAAGATGCCGTGCGGTTGCAATGCGTCCAAGATCAACAACGCCAGCGCGCCGTAATTGGAATTATACGCGCCGACACTGCCGGTTATGACGACGGTATCAAAGCCATCCATCGAAACGCCTTGCGCCGCCGTTGCCAAAGCGAGGCGAGCGGTGGCGTGCATCAGGTAGACTTCGTCGCGCGTCATTGGCAGGGCGTGCGGATGTAGGGCATGGTTCAGACAACGCGCATACGCTTCGTCGGGATTCATTTCGAGCGGCAACCATTCGAGCACGCGCTCGATACCGGTTTGCTCAAGCAGGCGTTCCAAGCCGTAGCCAATTCCCAGGTCGGCGCGCACGAGGCGCGTGGACTGCTCGCCGCGCGCTGTAACCAAAGTGGTCGCGGCGCTCCCCAAATCTGCGCCAATCACGTTCAAGTTCCAGCGCCGCGCCAAGAACCGAATCACGTTTTGAAACGCGCGTGAAGCGGAAGTGATCGGCACATTCGTCCAACTTGCCAGCGTGTTCAAACCGGGCAACCACGTAATTTTTCGCTCGGTGTACAGGGCTTCCAACTCATGGCGCAACGGCGCGAGGTTTTCGGCTTCCAACGTTGGGCGCACATTATCCACCGGGCGCAACTGGGTGAGCGTGCCAAGATGGTTCGCCAATTGCGCGCGCGCCGCGCTATTCCCGGCAAAGACAATGATCGGGCGCGCGTTTTCGTCGGATGAAGCGACGATGGAGGCGACCAAGTTGGCGATGTCGTACAGCGCGGTAGTTGCGCCGCCGTCCACACCGCCGACCAGGACGATCACTTCGGGGTTCGCGCGTGCCAGCGTCTCCGCCGCAATCACCGCCGGGTCTTGCAAAATCGTCATCACCACTTTGGGATCGAGCTGGGCTTCTTGCGGCAACCGCACGGGCAACCACCGCCCGCCAATCGCATCGAGCGCGAGTGTCGCCACCACGACCGCGTGGGTGCCGTTGATCGCGTTAATCGCGCTGGCCAAACTAATTTCGCGGCTCAAGCCAACAATCGCCACGCGGAGCGGTTGCGGTGCGCTTGTGATCGCCACGAGCGCATCCACGCCTTGCGCACCGGCGCGTTCGGGCGCGATCAATTGACCCTCGACGGTGAGCAAACGCCGTTGCGTGCGCGCCTCGATCTGGCGAATGGCATCACGCACGCCGGCTAGCACATCCGCATCGGGCGGAGTGATCGTCGTGGCGGCGGCGCCGCTGGCGATGAACCGATATTCGCCGGCGACGTTATCCACGAGACCGATTTTAGTTGTCGTGCTCCCAATGTCTACAATCAGGAGCGATTCCGATTTTTGCGAGTCTGCCATAGCGATTCAGAGTGAGCCAGCGCCTATTGGATAATTTGCAACCAATCGTGCAACAAGTAATACATCCGACTGACGAGAATCGAAATCCGTGACACGGCAATATCGGCGAACATTGCGCCGAACGCCGCCAACACAAACCATCTGCCGATAGCGCCCCACGCGCGCGCCAACCCATCCAGCGCACGCGTCGAACGTTGGTTGGGCGACGGTTGCACAAAACGAAACGACAGGAGCGCGCCAATCGTGCCGACAAAAACCAAAACGTTGTCGAACGAGGTCAGCGGGACCAGGGTGGCAAGCAATTGCGGCACGAGCGCGCCGCGCAATGCGCCGCCAATTGCCAACGCGCTACCCACGCCAAACAAAAACGCGACACTCAAATTGCCGAGCGGTGCCCAGTCCGCGCGCAGTTTTGCAAAGAGCAACACGCCCAACACGAGCGGCACAAACAAATGCCAATTTGCGCCGAGGTCACGCGTGAGCGGCTCGAACAACCGGTTCCACAGCACCAGGTTGATGGCAATCGTCGCGGCGTAGCCAATCGCCACACCGACAAAGATCGCTTGCGCGATGCGGAAGAGCGGGGTGTCGCCGAGCAAGTAACTAAAGACGAGCAGGGTGAGAATTGCGCCGACCGAAACGCCGATCCAGTCCATTATTTCGCCTTACCTTGAGCGCGGGCAACCCAGTACGCCAAATTTCCCAAAATGATCAAACCCACCAAAACGAGTTGCGCGACATTTTGCGAGTTGGCATTCGTCACTGCCGCGCCCACTTTTTTCGCCAACGGATCGTGTTGCTTGGCAAGCACTTCGTACTGCGCCGCGCCGAGCACGCCGCTGAACATCGTGTCCAACTGCCCCGCATCGTAATACACGCTGGCGCGCGGCTCCACCGCTGCGCTGACGCCGCCGGCGACGGGCAAGGTTTTGAACGGTCGCACTTGCTCCATCCACAACTGCAACCGATCATCCGATCCCGGCAACAGCACAATCAGATCAATGTTACGCAACGTTTGAATACCAACCATCGCCGGCAGTTTGTCGAGCGGCTGACGCTGGCTCCAATCGCGCGCGTTCGCGGCAAAGCCGGTCGTCGCCAACTGGGTCAAGCCGGCTTCTTGGCCCGGCACGTACAAAATCGCGTAATCCACGCCGTAGCGAAAATTTGGCATGTCGCGCGTCGCCTGGGTGAGCACGCGTTCCGCAAGTTGCGCGCCGGTTTCGACCGTGCTGACCGCGATCACTTTGGCGCGGCGTTGGATCAGGTGGCGCACGATGGCATTCGCGATCAAATCCATTTCGCCGGCGACGCTGACATCGTAATCGAACGCGACGAGGACGACGGCATTCGCCGGCAGTTTTTCCACCAGTTCGAAAAAGGTGCGCGCCGGCACGCGCGAAACCGGCAAAGACGAACTGGTAAAATCCGGCAAAAAGAAGGGTACGATTGTCGCCAACAACAACAAGAGGTAAATGACGGGGCGCATCGTCCATGCACGTCGCGCGCGAGCGGTAGCCGGCGCGCCCGCCTCCGCCATAGACGAAGCCAGAACAGACTCGAACAAATGCGCGCTCTCGGAACGTACGCCGGGCAATGGCAAGCGCGAAGGCGCGTGCGGCTCGACAATGGCAACGGCAAGCGGCAAAACGCCGCGCAACCCGGCGAGCGGTCCGACGGTTTCGAGCGCTTCGCCTTCCAACTCTGGCGTAGGGTGATCCGGTGGTTTGAGTGCCGCGATCCAATCCGGCACTTGGGCTTGTTCGAGCGCGGGCGCGGCTTCTTGCGCCAACGCGATCCCAGGTTCGGCGGCGGCGGCGGCGACCGGCGTCCGTAGCCAATCCGGCAAATCCTCGTCTACCATCGTGCTGGCGCGGAACACTTCGCCAACCCAGGTTGGCGTTGGCTCGGTGGGCGTTAGCAGGGAGGGCGCGGGCGATTCCAAATTTGTGTCGAGAGTTTCATCGGCGAGCGTTTCTTGCGGCGCGACAGTTTCCGTTTCTTTGGGCTTGAGTTCGCGCAACCAATCGGGCATTTCCGCTTCGCTGATCGGTACGGGCGGCGAAGCGGCTTCGAGCGGTGGCAAGAACGCGGCGGGTTGCTCGGCGCGGGGCGCGGGTGTTTCGGCGGGTGTCGGCTCGACGATGGTTGGCTGTTCCAAAGATCGCAACCAGTCGGGCATTGGCTCGTTGGTGGAAACGCTCGGCGCAGATTCTTCGATGGGCGCAGATTCGGCGCGCAACCGATTGAGCCAAGCGGGCATTTCATCGGCGCGCGCTGGTTCTGGCGCCGGCAACGGGGTTGCCGGCGCGGCGGAAGCAGGACGCAACCAATCCGGCGTTTCTTCGAGATCGGAAACCGGCGCGGGCTTGTCGGCGAAGGGAGCGTCGGTGTCGGCTTCCTCTGTTTCGGTTTCGGGAAACGACGAATTGGCGCGCAAGCGCGCGATCCAATCGGCGACCTCGGCTTGCTCTTCCAGCGATTCGGCTTCGATTTGCGGGGCGGTTGTTTCTTCTTCGCTGGGCGCGGCAGTTCGGAGACGCGCGAGCCAATCGCTGGGCACGGTTGGTTCCGAAGGTGTTGGTTCCGGCGCAGGGGCTTCGGGTTTGGTCGCCGGTGGTTCTACCGGTTTGGCTGGTAAAGACAAGCCCTTGATCGGCGTGGCGGGAGGCGTTTTTTCCGGCGCAGGCGCAACGGTGAGCGGCACCAAACGCGCGCCGCACTTTTCGCAAAACACGCTTTCCACTTTGTTGGGCGTGCTACACATCGGGCAGATCAAACCGGACGCTTGCGCGATGCGCGCGCCACAGTTGCTACAAAATTTACTGCCTTCGCGATTCTGAATCCCGCAGACGGTACACTTGATCATTTCGATTTATTCGCTATACGGACGGTCTTGACCCAACAGCAAACGCAAGCCGGTGGCGATGACGCCAAGCGCCACGCCGAGTAAGATGCCGCGCACGCCGGCTTCGCTGGGGACGAAGAGGACCCACTGTTTTGCCTGCGCCAAAAAACTGGTGAAGGGCGTTTGCCCAAGAAGCACGATCACGGCGGCGAGCAACATCACGGTGGTTTCCACACTGCGCGCGCGCAACGCGCGATACGCGGCGGTCGCCAAGAAAAAAGCGACCAGCGCAAAGAACGCGCCTTGCAACGGCAAGTACATATTTTCAAAGACCCAGGTTAGCATTTCGCTTGGCAAAAGCAAGCCAATGCCCAGCACGATTAACGCGGTTACGATGACGATGAGCGAATACCCCGCGCCGGACTCGTTGCGACGCGCGATCCGTTTGAAATGCACGGCAAGCAAGTTGATCAAGCCGAGCAATACGGCGAACGCCGTCAGCACAATCGTCCATTCGCGGAATGCCGCGCCCAATGCATCCAGCAGAGGCAGGCGAAAGAAAAAGGTGAGGAGGGTGACAATCCCCACGCCAATCGCAATGGCAGTTGGAAGCCAAGTCATCTTACACCAATCCCAGGGTTCGCAGAATCACGACGATGCTGATGCCGGTAACGATGAGCCAGCGCATCATGTCTTGCGCGAGTAAACTGCTGACGTGCGCCGGCTTGTCCAACAGATACGCGCCGCCGGCGTAAATTTCTTCGCCGATCAAGGGATGCGTCATGGTGGCTTGGACGAGTGGGAGCACACTGGGTTCGCTCGCGCCGCCGATTTGCATGAGTTGGCGATTTGCGCCGGCTTCTGCCATCAGCATAAATTCGTCGCCAAATTGACCGAGCATGATATTGGCGGTTAATTTTTGCTGGGTAATCAAGCGCAGGGTGCCCGCGCCATACGCAAACGCGTTATTTTGGCCGGCGGTGTACGCGTTGGGATCGGGTGCGACGAAACGCGCTCGGGTGGAATCGAATTCTTCGGGGTAGCCCTGCTGGCGGTACGCGCGGCGCATCACATCTTGCGCGACGGGCAACGCGGTTGGATTCGCCAGGGTCACAATGGGCGGCGTCGCGCTAATCGCGCCGCGATCCGCGAGATACTCCAACACATTCAGTCCCGCCATCGTGTCGGCGGTAAACCGCTCGCCGATGCCCGCCGTGCCCAGCGACAAGTGGACGGGTTGACCGACTTCGGCGGCGCGCCCCATCAAACCCTTGAGCGCGGTGTAGCCGGCAATTGGGCGCAAGGTAATCTGCAAACCGCGTTTGATCACCCAGTGCGCGAAGAAAAAGATCGGGAGAAAAAAAAGCAGTCCACCCAACGCGCGCGCTTGCGTGGTATCAATCGTCGAATTGAGGAGCGTTAAAATGACTTCCAACCCGCGACTCCTGATGTCGGTGCGCGTTTAGGCGCGCCGCGCCGGTTTAGCCGTGCGTGTTGTTTCGAGGCGGGCGATCAAGGACTCGACGCCGCCGGGGACTTCGAGGATGTGTGCGATCTCGCGCACATCCGTCGCGCTAAATCCAAGACTAAGGAAAGGTTGCGCGAACCACAAAAATTGCGCGCCCAGGAAAGCCAACGGTTTGTAGGTTTCGAGAAACAGGATCGCCGGCGCGGTGATCCCCAGTTGTTCGATCCGTTGCGCGAAGCGGCTGAGCACTTCGCGCTGTGCCGCATCCAAATCGTTTCGCTCCAACACCTTGTCCCCAGTTACATTGCCCATTATACGGCGAGTGGTGTGATCCGTCAAGCGGTTACATAGGCATATTCAGAGCGCGTGAAGCGCGAGTTGAGCAAGTCTGCGGAGTGTGCTACAATGCGCCCAAATTTTTGGGGACGAGCGAGATGAATAAACGCACGGCATTGATCGTTATCGGGCGTTACAAGGACGAATGGCAAACCTTGACGCCGAATCAGCAAGAGGATTTTATCGCGCGCGTGGGTCACACAATGAGCGGGCTGGGTTTCGCGCCGGTCACCGGCTATCGGCTCAATTCCGCGCCGGGCGCATTTTTGGAAATTTGGGAAGCGGACACCACGGCGGCAGTTGATCGCGCCGTAAAAAACTTGGACGCGCTGGGGTACACGCGGTACGTGGAGGCGCGCTGGCTGATCGGCGAGCGTGCGCTGAACGCGCACGTCAGCGGAACAGACAAGCGATGAAAACACCGTACGGCAAAACCTGCCGCTACTATTTCAGCGATTATTATCGCGGCAGAGAAACCCAGGCGTGCCGGCTGATCGAACAGAATCCAACCGCCGGCGCGTGGAAGCCCGCGCTCTGCCAAACGTGCCCCGTGCCGGACATTTTGCTCGCCAATGCGTGTCCGCACTTGGCGTTGCGCGCGCGCATCGGCAAAACGTTTTTCGGCTGGCTCGCCCAAGTGCAAGTTGAAGCCGCCTGCCGCGAACACCGCGTCGAGGTCAAGCAACCGCGCGTCGGGTGCGGACACTGTCACGAAAAATAAACCTTGCGAGGAGCATAGCATGAATCTGCCCGTTTTGCTTGGCGGCGTCGCCATGATTACGTTTTGGGGTGTGTGGGGCGTCACGTCCAAAGTGGCGGTCGAACGAATTGGAATGCAGGCGTTACTGTGGGGGCAGATCGCCACGATGTTCTTGTTCCCCGCGTACTTTTTCCTTTTCAAAGATATGTTGCCGCTCAAATGGGACGCGGCTGGCATCGGGCTGGGCATCGTGACCGGCGTGCTCGGCACGCTCGGCACGATTACGTTGCTGTTGACGTTACGCACCGCGCCGTCGAGCATCGTCGTTCCTCTATCGAGTTTGTATCCGATTGTCACCGTGATCCTGGCATTTATTTTTTTGCGGGAAGAGTTGACGCCCAACCGCGTGCTCGGCATTGCTTGTGCGATGACAGCAGTGTGGTTGTTGACGAAAGAGTAACTATGCTTACGCTCGCAGAACTACTCGCACAGAATCGCCCCGTTGTGCACGACGGCGCGACCGGCACGTTTTTGCAACAGCTCGGCTTGCCGCTGAACACCGCGCCGGAAACTTGGGTTTTGGAAAACGGCGCGCTGATCTTTTCGGCGGCGGAAGCGTACGTAAACGCCGGCGCGCAAATCATCTTGACCTGCACGTTTGGCGGCACCGAGTTTCGTTTGCGCCGTGCACGGCTGGACAAACACGCCGAGACGATCAATCGCACCGCCGCGCAACTGGCGAAGGAAGCGGCGCGCGGACGCGCGTTCGTCGCTGGGTCGCTGGGCCCGCTGGGCACGGTCGCGCTCAAACTCGGCGAGATCGGATACGCCGAGGCGGTGGATCAGTTTGCGGCGCAAGCGCACGCGCTGGCGGCGGGCGGCGCAGATTTATTCCAAATCGAATCTATGAGCGACATGCAGGAAATGCAAGCGGCGATTGAGGGCGTGCGCCAAGTTTCGCCTCTGCCGATTTTCGCCACGCTGTCGTTCGACTCACAGGGCAAAACGTTGCTCGGCATCACGCCAACCTTTGCGGCAAAAGAATTGGCGCAGTTGGGTTGCAACGCCATCGGCGCGAATTGCGGGCACGGCGTGTGGGATGTGGCGGGGATCATTCGCGAAATGCGCGCCGCAGTCGCCAACGCGGTGTTGATCGCCAAACCCAATGCCGGCATCCCGGAAACGCGCGCCGGCAAATTGGTTTACCCCGTCGAGCCAGCCAAGTTCGCGCAGTTTGCGCGCGAGTGGGTGCGCGCCGGCGCCAAGATCATCGGCGGGTGTTGTGGCACCACGCCCGAGTACATCGCGGCAGTGCGCCAGGAATTCGAGAGCAAACCCGCGCGCGATCATCGGCAAATGCTGATCTCGTGAACGCGTCTGCCGGTTGATTTTGGATTTGCCGGATCAATTGTCTAATGCTATAATGCGCCAACTTTCGGGTGGGCGTCGCATCAGGGCGAAGCACTTTTTCCGACAGAACAACCGTCGAAAAATGCTTCGCCCTACCGATCCAAAATTTTGCCAGCCCCCCAATTTTCAAACGTGAGGTAAGTCGTGACTCTGTATCTCAACATCATCCAGATCATCATTTCGGTTACGTTGATGGTCGTCATCTTGTTGCAAGTCAAGGGCGAAGGCGGCGGCGCGTTCGGCGGCGGCGCGGGCGTGGCGCGGACACGGCGCGGCTTGGAAAAAACACTCTTTAACGCAACTATCGTGCTGGCGGTCATTTTCCTCCTCATCTCCTTCGTCAGCGCGCTCTTGACCGTCCGCGCGGGTTAGCGCGGTTTCGGTCGCGCAATGAAACATATTCGCTGGCAACTGCTGATTGCTCTCGCTGGCGTCGCTTTTCTCAGCGTGATTTTGGGCTACCTCGCGCTTAGCACCAACTCGGTTGAACGTCCCGATTTCGGCGGGACGTACATCGAAGGTGTTGCCGGACGCCCCAACACCGTCAACCCCATCTTTAGCCAGTACAACGACGTAGATCGCGACATTGCCGCGTTGGTCTTTACCGGCTTGACGCGCGCCGACGAAAACGGCACGCTCAAGCCAGACCTGGCTACGCGCTGGACGGTCTCACAAGACGGCTTGGTCTACACATTTTCTCTGCGCGAAAATGTGTTTTGGCACGACGGCACACCCTTTTCTGCCGACGATGTGCTGTTCACGATTCACGCGATCCAAGACCCCGCCTACAAAGGTCCGCCGGACTTGGCGGGCTTTTGGCGCACCGTCGCCATCACTTCAACCGAGCCGTTCGTCGTGCGCTTTCAACTGACGCAATCCTACGCGCCGTTCCTCGATTACACGACCATCGGCATTTTGCCGGCGCACGTGCTCAAAGATGTGCCGCCTAACGAATTGTTTCAGCACGCGTTCAACCGCCGCCCCATCGGCACGGGACCCTTCCAAGTAACCGAACTCTCCGCCGGGCAAGCCACGCTCGACGCCAACCCGCGCTATTACGCCGAGCGGCGTCCCTACCTGGGGCGCATCCTCCTCAAGTTTTATCCTGATTACGAATCGGTGATCGCCGCGTATGCGCGCGAGGATGTCGAGGGCATTGCGCGCATCCTGCCAACGTATTTGCCGAAAGCGCGCACGCTGGCGAACTTGAAACTCTACAACGCGCGCATCACCGGCTATTCGCTGATCTACCTCAACCTAACCAAACCGGCGTTCGCGGATAAAACTGTGCGCCAAGCCCTGCTCTACGCGATTGATCGCCAACGCCTGATCAACGAATCGTTGCAAGGACAGGGCTTGATCGCCAACAGCCCCATCGAGCCAAACTCGTGGGCGTACGATTCCGCCGTGCCGGTTTTCCCGTTCGATCCCGAAAAAGCCAAAGCCCTGCTCGACGCCGCCGGTTGGCGCGACACGAACGGTGATGGCTTTCGCGAAAAGGATCGCATCGAGTTGGCGTTCAACTTGATCGCGCCGGACGATCCGGCGCGCGTCGCGCTGGCGACGGAGATCGTCAAGTCCTGGCAAGCGATTGGCGTCCGCGCGAACGTGCAACCCGCGCCCACTTCGCTCCTCGTGCAAAACGTTTTGCGCCCGCGCCAATTCGACGCGGTGTTGTACGAGTGGCGCACGCTTTCGCACGATCCCGATCAGTACGAAAATTGGCACCAGGCACAAATTCCTAGCCCAACGAATTTCGGACAAAATTACGGCGGCTTGAATGATCGTGATGTGAGCGAGGCGCTTGAAAACGCGCGCAAGACGAACGATCAGGGCAAGCGGATCGAAGCGTACCGCAAGTTTCAGGAACGCTTTGCCGATCTCGCGCCCGCGCTCTTGCTCTACTATCCGATCTATACCTACGGGGTAGACCAGCGGGTGCGCGACGTGCAACTTGCGCCGATGCTGACGCCCAGTGACCGATTCCGCAGTATCGCGCAGTGGTACATCAAAACGAAACGGATCGCGTTTAGTGCGGACTTGGGCGAGCCGACACCCGCGCCGACGTTTACGCGCGCGGTGCCCCGCGCGTCCGCGACCGCAACGCCGCAACCGCCCGCGCCGGTTCCATCGCCGGCGGCAACGCCCGTAGCATCGTCCGTTGCCCCACCCATGCCGACAGCATCGCCCGCCAACGCACCAACGCCCGCGGCGAATCAATGCGCGAATCTGGCTGGGATCATCAAAAACCCGGCGCACGAGAGTACCGTGTCCGGTTTGATCGAAATTCGCGGCACGGCGACGCGCACGGGGATGGCGTACTGGAAGTTGGAATTTCGCGCGGATGCGGCATCGGGGTACACGCAACTGTATCGCTCGGATGCGCCGGTGGCAGACGGCGCGCTCAGTTTGTGGTCTACCAAAACAGTGCCCAACGGCGTGTATTGGCTGCAACTGACCGTCGTGGACAACACCGGCAATTTCGGGCAACCGTGCCAAGTGCGCGTGACCGTAGCGAATTAGTCGCGCTACACCAGCGCGAACGCGTAGGGGCGTTTGTCAAAACGCCCGCATCTGTGACCGCGCCCAGGCGATCCGTCGTCTCGATTGTTTGACAAAACGCGCGATGTGAATACAATGCACTCGAACGCCGAGCTGGCGGAATTGGCAGACGCGCACGTTTCAGGGGCGTGTGAACGTAAGTTCATCAGGGTTCAAGTCCCTGGCTCG
>CAIKBD010000043.1 GCA_903825565.1 uncultured Anaerolineales bacterium
CTCGGTAATTTGCGCCGCCGATCTTTTCGGCGAGACAGATGACGGATAAAACAGAATCGGGGGTACGGTTCGCTTGCCTTCTTTCAGCACGTCCAATATGTTTGCGCGGATGCCTCTGTGATCCGCGCAAATACGAAAGGGGTAGAAGGATCATGCGAGCCGAGATTTTGTTTCCACATAAAAGCGTTTCTGCTTTGATCAGTGTGCGTAACGGCAAATGGCGCGAATTGGTGAAACACGTGGCAACCCTGCCCGAAGATCACCCGGACAGTTTGGCGTTTTCGATGCTGATGATCAAGCAGTGCGGTTGCCTCGATTGCAACCCGGATCGCTACAAGGCGTTGATGGGCTGTGCCGCGTGTGCTAAACGCACGCTCGGCGCATACAAAGGTCCCGACGATAGTTTGATCAAACAATTTCAAAAAGCGCGCGTCGAAGTTGAAATGTACCTCAAAGATCGAACAGTCACTGTTGCCGATTAAGCGCGCTCAAACCTGCAACCACAAAAAAGGATTGACGATGATGTGTTCGCCAATCCTTTTTTATTTGGGTGGGTGTGCGTCACGTTTTTGAATAGACGAGAAATGCAGAGCCGGGCGTTTTGACAAACGCCCTCCGCGCGCCGGTAGGGACGTTTGTCAAAACGTCCGGCTCGTCAAAACGTCGGGGGTGCGGCAAAATTTTGCATCATCGTTGTAACGCACGGACGCCGTTCCGTGCCGGTGGAACCCGAACGCTCCGGCGAGCGTTCCCTACGGCATCGCGCAAAATCGTGACGCCCACCCCAAAACGTCTGCCTGCTTGCGTGATTGTACGTCTTTTGCTAGAATGATCTAGGCGCGCGGCGCAACGGCTTGGCGCGATTCGTTGAAATGCAAACGGATCAGGTAAAACGCGGCGATTGCGCCCATCAACGCCGTGACGATCACAATGCCATCTGCGCCGCGCCAGTCCACAAACGGTCCCCCAATCGTCGCGCCGAGGAATTGCCCAATGCCGAGGAACACGGAATACATACCCATAATCGCGCCGCGATCATTCGCATAATCTTCCGTAATGTCCGCCAAATGCGCGAGCGCGGCGGGCGTGAAACTGCTCTGGATCAAAATGCTGATGACAAGCAAGCCGGCGAGCGGCAACACCAGCGGGGCGTCGAGCGCGGGCTGGTGGTTGATCGCAAAGAGAAAACCGCAGGTGAGAAACAAGCCGACCGTGCCGAGCAACATCACTGTCGTCTTTTTCATTCCGGCAAAGACAAGACTCCACATGAGAATACCCAGAACAAACACGACGGCGTAGGCGGCGCGCAGGTTGCCGGCAGTGAACGGATCAAAGCGCCCGACCAAAAGTTGATCGGTGAAACTACTTTTGTCGGTAAACACGCGCGCGGTGAGATTGATCCACACACCCAGCACGGCGTTGATCGCGATCCACGCGGGCGCAAAACTTTGCACGCGCGGATTCGTGATCAGCGTCCAATAATTACGCCACTCGTCGCGCGCGGTGCGCGTGACCGGCGCGCGCTTGGCTTCGCGGTACTCGTGCAAACCGAACCAGAGAATCAACAAACTGATGATGTACAAAATGGCGTTGAGCGCAAACGCGGGACTCGTCAACGGAATGCCGAAAAAATAATCGGGCGTGCCGAAATGTCGCCACAACCACCCGCCGAGCGAAAAGCCCAGCGCCATCCCGCCAATCGTTGCCACTTCGAACAGTCCGACGACGCGCGAGCGTAACTTGGTCGAGTGTGCGGTGGCTTCGGCGATATAGCCCAGCGTCGCCGGCGCGTTCGCCGCCGTTGAAATGCCTTCCATCAAACGTGTGACAAGCAACAACCAAACGACGGTCGTCATCGCCGTAATCTGCACGGCGATTGCGCCGAAGAGGGGCCCAAAGATGATGAACAACTTGCGCCCGTACTTGTCGCTCCACACGCCGAACAACGGCGCGCCGATCAACTCTGCCGCAAAAAATGTGCCGATGATCAAACCGCCAATCGTGTAAGACACTTCGTACACATTGTGCGCGCCGGCAATCGTGCGTAACGGATGATTGGGATCGAGCGCGGCTTCGTGGATCAAGTTAAAATAAAACTGGATATTTTCGCCCATCGCGCCCGCCGCTGCGCGTAAGAGCAAACTCCCAACAATCAGCGCCACAAGCGAACGGATCAAGTGCGGTGTCTCTGGCGCAGTGGATTCTGTCTTGAGCATGGATACCTCCGCCATCCATTATATTCAGATGTACGATTCCGCAAAATTTGAGCAAGGAAATTGCCGATGCGTAAACTCGCGCGCGTGCTGATCGGCGTGTGGCTCGTGTTGCTCAGTTGCGCTTTGCCGAATCGCGTTGTGCCGTCGCCGACGCGTGAACCGGCGCAACGCGTCTTGATCGAGCCGGATGCCGGGCTAACGCCCATCGTGGATGCGTTGAACGCGGCGCAAAAAACGGTGCGGCTGGAAATGACCGGCTTGAACGAGCGTTCCATTCTGGACGCGTTGAAATCGGCGCGCGGGCGCGGCGTAGATGTGCGTGTGATCCTGGGAAACGATCCCGCCGCGCAAAGCGATCTGCTAGCCGCGAACATCAGCGTCCAGCCCGGCAACCCCGCGCACCCGGCGACGCGTGCCAAACTGATCCTGGTGGATGAACGCGTCGCGCTGATTCTCACGTTTGATTTGGTGCGCGCCGTGCGCGCCGGCATGTTGACGCGCGATTACGGCGTGAGTACGACCGATCCCGGCGAGGTTGCCGAACTCGTCCGCGTGTTCGATGCGGATTGGCAACGCGTCGCGCCGGCGCTGACACAACCTCGAATCGTGGTGACGCCGCAAAATGCGCGCACGCGTTTGCTCGACCTGATAGACAGCGCGCGCAAAATGCTCGACATCCAAACGGAAGAATTGCACGACGCTCAAATTTTGGATGACACGATTCGCGCCGTTCAACGCGGCGTGATCGTGCGCGTGTTGATGTCGCGCGCCGTCAGCGAAAAAGATCCGAGCGCGGCGAGCCAGGATCGCTTAAAGCGTGCGGGCGCGTTCGTGCGGTTTGTGAAAACGCCGTTCATTCACGCGAACTTGATCGCGGTGGATAACGCGCGCGCGTTCGTCGGCTCGCAAAATTTGACGCCTGCCGCGCTCGATCTCAATCGCGAAGTGGGCATCGTTGTTGAGGATACAACGGCGGTGCGCGCGCTTGCCGCGACGTTTGAAAGTGATTGGAATGTGGGAAAGTAAGGTTGGAGATTTGAGATTGGAAATTAGAGCTTGGCGGATGTGGCGGCTTGGCTTGGGGGGCGGAATTTTGTGGGCGTGCCTGATCGCGTTAGCGGCGTGCGCGCCGCCGGCAACGCCAACACGCGTGCCGACTGCGACGCCACCGCCCACTCTGCCTCCTGCGACGGAAACGCCGACGCCTGCACCGACTGCCACTGCCACGCGTCTACCAACTGTCGCGCCCACGCCGACGGCGTTTGTGACTGCGCCTGCGCCTGGGTCGGCGGCGGTCGTGCCAATTTTGATGTACCACAACTTGGTGGATTTGCCCGGCAATGCGACGCAACTCCAACTCGATTGGACGGTTGCGCCGAAAAATTTTGACGCGCAAATGAGTTGGCTCGCGCAACACGGCTTTCACGCAATCTCGTTCGCGCAACTCGTCGCGCATTTCAAGCAAGGGCAACCGTTGCCGGCAAAGCCGATCATTATTTCGTTCGACGATGGTTGGGCGGAGCAATATTCAGTTGCGTTTCCAATTCTGAAAAAATACGGCTTGCGCGGTACGTTCTTCATTTACACAAATCCCGTCGAACATTCCAAGTATGTGACGTGGGCGCAATTGCAAGAAATGACGAACGCCGGGATGGAGATTGGCTCGCACGCACAATCGCACCCGCACTTGCGTGCCGTGTCAGCGGCGGAAGCGTTGAAAGAATTGAGCGAATCGAAAGCGGTTTTGGAGAAACGGCTGGGCAAGCCGGTTGTGGTATTCAATTATCCATTTGGCGAATTTAACAGTGCGGTGACCGAGTTGGTCAAGCGTGCCGGCTATGAGTGCGCGGTGACACTTGCTGGCGGGTATCGTCAGCGCGCGGATGAACTGTTCACGTTGCATCGCATCCGCGTCGCGTATCCCGACACGCTCGACGCGTTTGTCAAACGTTTGCCGCCGTAGGCGATTGACAATTCATCTCAAGCGCGATAGAATTGACGCGAAGCAATCGAATAGCGTCGTGTAAGCCAAGGCGTCATCTGCGGCTCCCCTCAGTCGCAGTTGAAATAACCGCGAATCGAGAAAATCTTTTTCAAAGGAGGAAAAAGTATGGCTGTAGCAGGATTCGCAAATCGTCTCGCGTACGTAGATCTTACCGCTGGCAAGGTCGAGTTTAAACCGGTCCCCGAGGACCTTGCCAAAAAGTACATCGGCGCGCGCGGCTTGGGCGTCAAGTTGGTTTTCGATAACGGTCCCCAGGTCGATCCGCTGAGCCCCGACAACCTCTTGTGCTTTTTGAACGGGCCCCTCACCGGTTCAGAAGCCAACATGAGCGGGCGCATGGCAGTTGTCACCAAGTCGCCGCTCACCGGCACCGTGACGGACAGTCACCACGGCGGGTGGTCTGCCGCGCGGTTGCGCTGGTCTGGCTTTGATGGCTTGGTCTTTCAAGGCAAAGCCGCCAAGCCCGTGTATGTTTATGTGCACGATGATCAGGTCGAATTGCTCGACGCCTCCGAAGTGTGGGGCAAGGGCGTTCACGACACGATCAAGTTCTTCCAAGCCAAGTACGGCGAAAAGGACTTGAGCGTGATCACGATTGGCCAAGGCGGCGAAAAACTTTCCAAGTTTGCGTGCTGGGTCAACGAAAACGATCGCGCCAGCGGTCGCGGCGGCACGGGGTGCGTTGGCGGCAGCAAGAATCTCAAGGCGATTGTAATCAAGTGCGAAAAACGAATTCCACGCGCATCGAACATGGACGCGTGGAAACCGGCACATGATCGCGCACTCAAGACGATCATGGACGAAAAGAACGTGACTAGCCCGCGCAAGGGCGGCTTGTCTGTCTATGGCACGAACGTCTTGATGAATATCGCCAACAACATCGGCGCATTGCCCACCGCTAACAGTCAGCGCACCTCCGCGCGCGAAAAGGGCGAACTGATCAGCGGCGAGTATGTGAAGCAAAACGTGCTCGTGGATGATCCAACCTGCCATGCGTGCCCGGTCGCATGCAAGAAAGAAGTCGAAGCCAAAGCGGGTCCGTACAAGGGCTTGCGAATGGAAAGCGTCGAGTACGAATCGGCGTGGGCGTTCGGCGCGAACTGCGACAACTATGACATCAACAGCATCGCCAAGTTGATCGATCAGTGCAACGATTTCGGCTTGGATACGATTGAGATGGGCAACGCGCTCTCGATGTACATGGAAGCGACCGAGAAGGGCTATGTCAAGAGTGGCGGGTTAAAGTGGGGCGATTACCTGGGTATGGTGGCGATGGTCGAAAAGATTGCCAAGCGCGAAGGCGAAGGCGATCTCCTTGCCGAAGGTCCCACGCTCGCATCGAAAAAATTGGGTCACCCCGAACTGGCGATGGCGGTCAAGGGGCAAGCGATCCCGGCATACGATCCGCGCGGCTTGAAAGGCATGGGCTTGGGCTACGCGACGAGCAATCGTGGCGCGTGCCATTTGCGCGGCTACTCGCCGGCAAGCGAACTGGGGCTGATCCCGCTCAAGACGGATCCGCTCGCGTGGAAGGGCAAGGGCGATCTGCTCAAGTTGCTCCAAGACTTGTTCGCGTTTTCGGACAGCATGGACCTGTGCAAGTTCTCGTCGTTCGCGGAAGGCGCGGAAGAGTACGCGTTGCAGTACAACGCGATCACCGGCTTGAACTTGACGGCGGACGACGTGCTCAAGATCGGCGAACGCATCTACAACCTCGAACGCTACTACAACAACCTCGTCGGTTTCCGCGAAGGATCGGACACGTTGCCGGCACGGTTCCTCACCGAACCCTCGCAAGAAAAAGGTTCGGAAGGGCACCTTTGCGAATTGCCGCAAATGCTCGAAGAATACTATGCGGCGCGCGGCTGGGTCAATGGCGTAGTGCCTGAAGCGAAATTGAAAGAGCTGGGCATTCTCTAAGCAACGCCTCGTAGCCATGAAAAACCAAGGGCGATCACACGGTGATCGCCCTTACTGTTGGCGCGAAGCAAAGCGCGCCGCTACCTAGATTGGCAATGTCAGATTTGATTTTGTAGAGGCGATGGCTTGTCCTCGCCCCAACCGGGTGACCACAAGGATCGCACCCTCCGGTCGAACTAGCCGCCCGCGCGCATCGCTTTTTTCTCGAATGCCGCGAGCACTGCCGGCAATACGTTTTCGTCCGCTTCAAAATCCAC
>CAIKBD010000044.1 GCA_903825565.1 uncultured Anaerolineales bacterium
GCCGGCGAAGTCATTACGATTTCTCCTTCGATAAATTCGGCGAGCGTGTCTTCGTCGCACCAATCCAAAAATTCCGCAAACGTCATTTTCGTTTGCGGTGGAGTGTGGACGCTCGGTGCAAGTATTTGGACTGCCATCGCGGTTGCCTCACTTTCGCGCGTATTCTACACCAGAGAAAAAGGCGCGTCAATTGCATTGTATCATCCTCGCGTCTTGTGGTAAAATGCTGGCGATGAAACGATTATTTGTGGGCGCGCTTCTCGCGCTCGTCCTGCTCGCGCTCGTCGCGCTCCTCGCGCGCGATTCGATCCGCCAGTCGCTCGCCGATTGGACGGGCGAAGAAGACCTCGAATGGCAAGTCAAGGGGCTGTCCTATCTCGCGCTCAGCGCGTTGCAACCGCAGGGCGATCTCGCCGAGTTCGCGCCGATGAAACACACCGACGTGAACCCGTTCGGCATCAACACCTTTTTCGAGCAAGAGGTCGAAGAGGCGAAAATCCGCCAGTCGCTCGAATTGATCCGCGCCGCCGGCTTTCACTGGATTCGCCAGGAATTTCCCTGGGAAGACATCGAGATTCCGAGCAAGGGGCGCTACTGGGATTACAAGTACAACAAATCGGCGTGGCAAAAGTATGATCGCATCGTCGAACTTGCGCGCGAGTACGGCGTGGAGATCATCGCGCGGCTCGATCATCCGCCGGCGTGGTCGCGCCAAGCCGGGCGCGCGCGCGGCGATTTCGCGCCGCCGGACGATTTCGAGGATTACGCCGATTTTGTCGCCGCCGTCGTCGCGCGGTATCGCGGGCAAATTCGGTTTTACCAGTTGTGGAACGAGCCGAACATTTATCCCGAATGGGGCGAGCAGGATGTGAACCCGGCGGAGTACGTGCGGCTGTTGCAGATCGGTTACACAAGAGCAAAAGGCGTGGATCCCGATTGCGTGATCATCAGCGCGGGGCTTGCGCAAACGGTGGAGGAGGGCGGGCGCGGCTTGAACGACCGGCTGTTTCTCCAACACATGTACGACGCGGGCGCGCGCGGCTATTTCGATATTCTCGCGGTGATGGATTACGGTTTGTTCAGCGGACCCGGCGACCGGCGCTTGGACGAAAATGATCGCATCAACTTTTCGCGTCCGATCCAACTGCGCGAGATTATGGTGCGGAACGGCGATGCCACCACGCCGATCTGGGCGATGGAGATGGGCTGGAATACCCAGCCCGCGAGTTTCAAGGATGTGCCGTACGGCCGCGTGGATGAAAAGCGGCAGGCGCGCTACACGCCGCAAGCATACCAGCGCGCGCAAGCCGAATGGCCCTGGATGGGCGCGATGATGTACTGGTTTTTCAAGCGCGTCAACGACAGCGAAAAAAATCAGCCGTTCTATTATTTCCGAATGTTCGAGCCGGATTTTACGCCGCTGCCGGTGTACGCTACGATGAAGGCGTACACGCCGACGGCACGCGTCGTGCCGCGGGGTTTTCGCGCGGCGACGCACTGGGCGCTGGATTGGCGCGGCGGGTGGAAGACGGTGCGCGACGAGCGGGCGTATTTTGGCGAGTATCGCGCCAGTGGGACAGTGGGGCAGTGGGACAGTGTGAGTTTTGTTTTTCGCGGAACGGAGTTGGATTTGGTGGCGTTGCAAAATCCGTACGGCGGCGCGGTGCGCGTGGAGATTGACAGCGCGCCGCCGCGTGAGATCGATCTGTGGCGCACCGATCCGGGCGTGGGCGGGCGCGTCGCGCTCGCGCGCGGTTTGGCGGCGGGCGAGCACCGCGCGACGATCACCGTGACGCGTGGCGCGGCGGCGATCAATGGGTTTGTGGTAAAGTAGGAAGGATGAAGGATGAAGGATGAAGGGTAGAAAGTTGTAAGGCGTACCTTTCGCGTTTTTCGCGTTTCGCGGGTTTCGTGTTCCCGCGTTTCGTGTTCCCGCGTTTCGCGTTTCGCGGTTGTCGATCCATTCGCGGGTTTCGTGTTCCCGCGTTTCGCGTTTCGCGGTTGTCGATCCATTCGCGGGTTTCGTGTTCCCGCGTTTCGCGTTTCGCGGGTTTCGATCCATTCGCGGGTTTCGCGATCCAAAACCCCATTTCCCAGGAGCCAGTATGCCAACCTCATTTTCACAGCACGCGGATTTGCAATGTCCACAATGCGGCGCGAAATTTGCGGCGGACGTGTGGCTGATTGTGGATTTGCTGGAGCGTCCCGATTTGGCGGCGCGCTGTCACGCCGGCAAAATCCACGAGGTCGTTTGCCCGCAGGGACACGCCGGCATGTTGAGCGCGCCCGCGCTCATCCACGACCCGGCGCGCCGCCAAGCGATCCTCGCTCTGCCGCCGGGCGTCAAGGACGCCGACGCGCGCCAGATCAACGCGCAACTCGTCGGCAAACTGCGCGCGGCATTGCCGGTCGGCTTGCCGTTCGAGTACTTGAACGAGACGCAGGTCGTGCCGATGGAATACTTGTCCGCCGCGCTCAGCGACGATCCGCAAGCAACGCTCGAAGCGCAAATGGCGGAATCATTGCCGCCGCTGATGCGCGTTTTGCAAGAGTTGATGCAAGCCGATGCGCCGGCTGAACTGCAAGCGATTGTGCGCGCGCACCCGGAACTGCTGACGGACGAGGCGGATGCGATGCTCGCGCAGTTGATTGACGCGGCGCGCGCGGAAAAGGACGCGAACGCCGAAAAGGTGTTTGCCGCCCGCCGCGATTTGTTGCAGAGCGCGCGCCGCGACGGGATTGATGCGGCGTTTCAAACCAAACGCAGGGGGCAGGATACAGAGGACAGCGGTCAGCGGTCAGCCGTCGGTGGTCTGCCGCCCGAACTCGCCGCGCGCCTGCGCGAATTGAACATCCGCTCGCCGGAAGATTTGGAACGCGCGATGCGCGAGCATCCCGATTTGGCGGAGCAGTTACAACGCGCGGCGTTGGCGCGCGACCCGCGCCTTGCCGCGATCCAAGCGTTGAGCGAGGCGCGTTCCCCGCAAGAAGTGTTGCACGCCGCGCGTGCCTACCCCGTTTTGCTGGAAGACGAAATGCTGGAGCAGATTCGTGCTGGAATTGCAAACGCGCGCCAGCAAAACCAAGAGGGAATGGCGCGGCATTTGGAACAACGCTTGGACACTTTGCTCGAAATTAAAAAGAGCGGAATGTCGCAATCCGCCAGCGGACAGTCGTCATCGTCCGGTTTGGGTGATATTCCGGACGATGTGCGCCCGTTGTTGCAAGAAATGGCAGGGTTGAACCGGCTTGGCGAAATGCCGCGCAAGATCGAATTGTGCGAGCAAGTGTTGATGCGCGTAGGCAAAGACTATAATCCGGTACTGTGGGGTGCAATCCAAAACGAAATTGCCAACGCGCTTGCACAAAATCCGCAGGGAAGACGCGCGGAGAATCTGGAAGCGGCGATTGCGCACTATGAAGCGGCGTTAGCGGTTTATACGCGCGTTGCGTTCCCCGAACAATGGGCGACCACGCAGAACAACTTGGCGGCCGCCTACTCCGACCGCATTCGGGGGGAGCGCGCGGAGAATCTGGAAGTTGCGATTGCGCACTATGCCGCGGCGTTAGAGGTTTATACGCGCGCGGCGTTCCCAACCGATTGGGCAATGACGCAGAACAACTTGGCGGCCGCCTACAATCAGCGCATTCGGGGGGAGCGCGCGGAGAATCTGGAAGTTGCGATTGGGCACTATGCC
Organism: uncultured Anaerolineales bacterium; assembly: GCA_903825565.1. GTDB lineage: Bacteria > Chloroflexota > Anaerolineae > UBA4142 > UBA4142 > CAIKBD01. The sequence goes on from CAIKBD010000044.1 coordinate 3,699, forward strand.
GCGGCGTTAGAGGTGAGGACGCGCGCGGCGTTCCCAACCGATTGGGCAATGACGCAGAACA
>CAIKBD010000045.1 GCA_903825565.1 uncultured Anaerolineales bacterium
ATTGGGATTTTACCAGCGAGCAATCGGCGCCCGTCGCCCTCGTCTGAGCATTTGTTCTGGTCTGTTCTACTAGGCAAATGTTCGTTTTTCTAAAGAATCCTGGGAAGACTTATCTTCCCAGGATTTGTTTTGTTGACCGAACCTGACTCGGCTACTCCCCTTTGGGTTTAGGTGATGATAACTTGATGCGAACCTGGCTTTCCGAGTCGCACAGGCGATACCCATGATTAGCGCCACCTTTTTTCTCACCCAGCCTAGTCGTAGAAGAAGTCTGTACAGATTGCCCGATGCTTGAACTTCGATCAGTTGCTAATTTGGCAATGTCAGATTAGACAGACGTTCTAAATTGGACAATTGTGGCGAGTTGTGGCATTGATGGCAGAATGACGCTACTTCTCACTCACCCAATCTGTTCGACCCGGATCGCTGGGGTTTGCCCACGGATGCGGTGGAACAACTCGCGGATGATCTCGACACGTTCTGGCAACACTATCGTCCGCATTTCCGAACCCGCACACGTGATACCAGCGATTGTGCCCGCACCTTTTGGCGGGGCCAGTTGACCATGGAAGATCAGCGTAATTTTGCCAATATGGACCGCCGTCTGAATCAGCGCGATGGTCAACCGCTTCAGCATTTCATGTCCGAGTCACCCTGGCCAGCACGACCCGTGTATAAACAAATTCAGCAGGATATTCGCGACGAACCCAGGTTGTCCACAGGTGGCTTGGTGATTCTGGATGAAAGTGCCGATGCCAAAGCCGGTGACCACAGTGCCGGTGCCGCACGTCAGCACAACGGGCGCTTGGGCAAAATCGAACTGAGCCAGGTCGCTACTTGCTTGGCGTATGCCCATCCCGCCACTGGCACATGGGCGTTGGTCGATGGCGAATTGTTTTTGCCCGAATGCTGGTTTACGCGTAGCTATGCCGCACGTCGCATCGAGGTCGGGCTTCCACCCGAACGCAGCTTTGCGACCAAACTGGCGTTGGGTCTGGCGATGATCCAGCGAGCGCAAGCCAATGACTTACCGTTTGAAATGGTCGCGTGCGATGAATTATACGGTCGCGATCGAGATTTACGGGCCAAATTGGCTGAAATGCGCCTGAACTATGCCGCCCAAGTTCCCGCGAATACGCAAGTCTATCTGCAAGAACCCCAGGTCGGCGTGCCGCGCCGTAAAGCGGATCGGAAACCCTACACGCGCCGACGGGTGCAGAGTCATCAGAAGCCGCACACGGTCTTTGCGGTCGGTCGTCGTTCCGCTACGGTGTTCCTGCAGGTCCAAGTTCGCCATATCGAGCGGGGCATCTTAGAAGCTGAGTTCGCCGTGGTGCGTGTATGGACACTGACTGCGACAAACCAGGTTCGCGCCGAATGGCTGGTCTTGCGTCGTGATGCCGATGGGCGGATGAGTTACAGTTTGTTGAATGGAGCCGCGGATACACCGACCCATACCTTGATTGAACGCAGTTGCTGGCGTTTCTACACCGAACGTGCGTATGAAGACGCCAAGTCGGAACTGGGCTGGGATGATTTTCAAGCGCGCAAGTATCGCGCCTGGGAACACGAGATGGCGTTGACCGCGGCGACGACCTGGTTTATCGCCAGTATCAAACTGAAATGGCGCACGACGTGTCAACGAGATCCCGCGTTAGCCAGACAATTCGAGTTGGAGATTTTACCCGCGCTCTCGACCGCGAATGTGCGAGATTTGTTAATGTCCGTCCTACCCGTGCCACAACTAACGCCAGAGAGCACACGCCAACTGGTTGTCACGCATCTGGTCAATCGGGCACGCTCGACGAGTAGTCGTTTGAGAAAACAACAGGAAGAGAACGATTCATCCTAATCTGACATTGTCAAATTATGACAGAATCAGTTTGTGGTTTCACAACACCAGAATTTTTTAGCGAAGTTCAACAGCATTTCCATTTTTTGCTCGATACCGGATTCCGCATTGTTGAAGAAGAAAGTGCTCCGACGCACTCAAGTCGTATGCTTGTACTAGGCAAGAGAAATTTGTGCGTTGAGGTGTCACATGAACAATCGGGTGTCGGGATTTTCTTTTATCCAACTTCAGATGGAAAAATCAAGGGAATTGGAATTGGCGAGTTGGTTACTTTTCTTGACCTTCAAGATGGTAAGCCGAGTAAAGAATTGGGAGCGGGGCGATTTGGTCCGGAATTAGATTGGAATTTGGATGATCGTACTAGAATTGTTGCTGGGTTGGATTGGTATTCAAGTTTACTGCATCGCTATATTGATCGGATTGAGCCATTTTTCGAATCGGAAAATTTTAAACAAAATGAAGCCGGATTGGAGAAATGGAAGAACCTTTGGCAAAAGCAGATTCGC
>CAIKBD010000046.1 GCA_903825565.1 uncultured Anaerolineales bacterium
CTTGGGATTATCGCCGACGTACGCGCAATACTTGGGTTCGACGCCGGCGCGTTGCGCCGCTTGCCAATAAATTGCCGGGTCGGGTTTGCGTTTGCCGAAAACCGACGACAGCATCACCGCTTTGAAATACGACGCAAGTCCATCCGCGTCGAGCCAATCGGGAATTTCTTTTTCGGTGATGACATTGCTGATGATGCCGAGCGTGTAACCGCGTTTGTCCAACTCAATGACAACGGATTTCGCGCCGCGCACCATCTCGCGGCGCCCCATTGATTGGCGAAACTGGAACGTCAACTCGCCGGCAAGCGGCGCAATTTTTTCGGCGGGCAAATCCGGCAAGAGCCAGCGCGTCCACAATTCTTTTTCAGACGCCTCGCGCATCGTCTCGAACGCCCACTGGCGATAGACCTTGTAACGCGCGTCCAACTGCGCAACAAATACTTCCGGCGAATCCTGGGTCTCGGCGAGCAACGCCAATTGCTGCCGCGCGCGCGCGCGATGCGGTTCATCTTTTACGAGCACGCGCAACGTGTTGCCTACATCGAGAAAAATCGCTTGAATGTCGGGTTGCATATTTTCAACCGTTACCCGCGCGCCGGAAAAATGTTCAAGAGTTCGCGCAACTCGTGAATGATGGCGTCCGGTTGGTTCGCCGCGGTAAGCGGCTCTTGCTCCAACTTGCCCGGCTCCGGCAAAATGACGACGACCGGAAAACCGGCGCGGCGCGAACCTTCAACATCGCGCATTGGATTGTCGCCGACATACGCGCAATGTTCGGGCGCGATGCCAATGCGCTGCGCCGCCTCCCAGTAAATTTCCGGTCCGGGTTTGCGAAAGCGCACCTTGGACGAAAGCACGACTGCTTGGAAATAACTGGTGAGACCATCCGCTTCAAGCCAATCGGGAATTTCGGTTTCGGTGATGGTGTTGGCGATGATGCCGAGCACATACCCGCGCCGGCTCAATTCGAGAATTGTAGATTTCGCATCATCGCGCGGGACGCGGCGACCGTCCTTGTCGCGCCACAAGCGCGTCAGTTTGCCGGCGAGCGGCGCGATTTTTTCCGCCGGATAATCCGGCAACAAAAAGCGCGTCCACAATTCACGTTCGGACGCCTCGATTAAATTTTCGAACGACCATTTGCGGTACGCTTTCCAACGCACGTTCAATTTTTCGAACAACTGCTCAATCGAATCCGGCGCTTCGATAAGCGCGACGAGTTGCGCGCACGCTTGCGCGGCGAACGGTTCGTCCGCGACGACGATTCGCAGAGTGTTGCCCACATCGAGAAAAATCGCTTGAATGTTTGAAATCATTTTTTCCTTCAAGACCCTAACTCGAACAAGCCGAAACTGAATTGGAATTGCAAAGGCGCAAAGAACGCGAAGAATTCATTTTTTTCTTTGCGTTCTGGGCGTCTTCGCGGTTCAAAAATTTTTGCTTTTTGCGCAATGATTTCACGCGCAAGGCGCTAACGGTCTTGATGATTGACCACATCCATCACTTGCATCAAATCTTGCACGATGACATCCGGCGGCTCGACATCGGTTTCGCGATCCGAGTGCGCGGTGAGGAATGATTTGATTTGAATCGCCAAGCCGTACCCGGCGCGATGCGCGCCGACGACATCGCGCGAAATTGTGTCGCCGACGTACGCGCACGCGCTGGCATCGAGTCCGAGCCGCCGCGTCATTTCGAGAAAGATGAGCGGATTGGGTTTGCGCCAACCGAGTTCGCAACTGCTCAACACAACCTCGAAATCATCGCGGATGCCGTACTCGGCGAGTTTGAACGGCACGAGGCGGCGGCTGGTGATGTTCGAAATGACGCCGAGCCGAAAATTTTGTGCGCGCAACTGTTTAATTGCCGCGCGCGTTTCCGGGCGCGCGGTGCGAATCGAAAAATGATTGTCCCAGTAAAACGCCAGTTCCTCGCCGATTGCGACGACACGCTCGCGCGGCAAATCGGTGAACACGTACTCGCTGAACACTTGCTCCGGCGTTTTTTCGAGATTCGTTTCCTCGCGCCATTTGCCGTACTGTTTGATCCCGGTAATGACGAGCGCGCACAACGCGGCATCGGACAAACCGGGGTCGAGGTCGTGTTGCGCAAGAATGGCGCGCAAGCCGGGCGTTGCCTTCAAGCGCAACGCATCGTCATAGTACACGTTTTCGAGCGTGCCGCCGAGGTCGAACACGACGGCGCGAATCGCGGTTGTCATTGTGCGTTGACCAATCCTTTCGCGACGAGCCATTGCGCGCCCGCGCGCACCTGTTCAGGCGAATTGAAATTTTGAAACTCGCACGTGCGCTGCGCGTTCGCCGGCAAATACCGCGCGACCATCGCCCAATCAACTTGCCCCGACCCGGCGGCTTGATGGTCGTCAATCCCGACGACGTCGTGCAGATGCGCGCCGATGATTTTTGCGCCAAAGCGGCGCAACCATTCTTCGTGCGGAAAAAAGCCGAGGCGGTCGAGCGTTTCGGCGTGCCCCACATCGTACCAAAAGCCGACGTTCTTGAAACTCAAGTTGAGCAAATCGTCCAACTCGTCGGGCAGTGGAATTTCGTGATAGTGGTACCGATTTTCCAAACCCAGGTTGATGTCGCGCTCGCCGGCGTACTCGGCGAGTTCGATGATGCTGTGGCGCACCGCGCTCAAGTTGAGCGGCGCGCGCGCGGCGCGCATCGCCACGTACTGCTCGCGCATCCGCGTAAACTCCGGCGTGTGCGCTTTGCCTTGGCGAAATAATTCGCGCATCTTGTTATCAAGCGCGGTGTCAATATCCACTTTGCCGGGATGCACGATGATGAGCGCCGCGCCGAATTTTTGCGCGAGGTCAATGCTACGCTTGATGGCGTTGACGCCCTCGCGCCGATTCGTTTCGTGCGTGGACGAAATCAGCCAGTCGCGTTTTTTTAATTCGCCGACCGACACATCGGCGGGACACGGTTCGTGCACGCTGACGATGCGATAGCCGTTCATCCCGTTGAGCATCGCGGAATTGACCGCGTGGTTCAATTCGAATTGTGTAAAGCCGAGCGCGCTGGCTTGGCGAAAAAATTCCGTGAACGGCTCGAATTTATTGATACCCCACATCGAAGACAGGGCGGCGTTAATCATAGTCAACTCCTCTCGCGTTTCTATGGCAACAGCCCGGTGATTTCGCGCATCTGTTCGGCGCGCAACGCGCCGAACTGTAACGCGCCGGCGTTCTCTGCAACTTGCGCGACGGTTTTGAAACCTGGGATGGGAATGGTTTTTTCACTGCGCGCCCACAACCAACCGAGCGCGGCTTGCGCGAGCGAACGCCCGTCGCGCGTGAGGATGCCGCGAATCTTGGCAAGTTTATCAATCTCGCCGGCGTGTTTGCCGCCGAAATCATAGCGCCCGCTCCGCACATCGTCCGCCGGAAATTTGGTCGTCTTGTCGAACTTGCCGGTGAGCAAACCCATCGCGAGCGGACTGCGAATAATCGCGGCGAGATTTTGTTCTTCGCACACGCGTAGCGTGTCGGCGTTGCCTTCGAAAATGTTGAATCGCACCTGAATCGCGGCGCAATGTTTGCCGGCGGCAAAAATGCGCGCGCTCGCCGCTTCGTCCGTGCTCCAACCGTACCAGCGAATTTTGCCGGCGGACACGAGTTCTTCGAGCGTCTCGCGCACGACGACGGCGTGTTCCGCATCCACTTCTTTAACGTGCAGTTGATACAGGTCAATCGCATCTATATTCAAGCGCCGCAAACTCGCATCGCATGCTTGCTTGATATACGTCGGCGTTACGTTCACGCCGGTGCCTTGCTTGGTCGCTTCGTCGAACATCTGCCCGAACTTGGTGGCGATGACGAGTTGATTGCGTTTGCCGGCAATCGCTTGCCCGACGATGCGTTCGCTGTGTCCGCAACCGTACACGTCCGCCGTATCGAAAAAATTGACGCCCAACTCTATCGCGCGGTGAATCGCGCGCACCGATTCGGCGTCGTCCACCTGACTCCACCCGACCGGCGTCGTGCCTTTCCACCACGGTCCACCGATTGCCCAGCATCCCATTCCGACTGCGCTTACCGGCAAATTACTGCGCCCGATTGTGCGTGTGAACATTATTTTTCCTTTCGAGAAGATCGTTGTCTATTTTACGCGCGCTGGAAAAATTTCCAACAATTCGCTCAACGCGCGCACGAGCGCGTCCGGCTTGTCGGTCTGGTCGCGTTCGTCGGCGCGTGCCATTCCCAGCGGCTCGATGAGAATCGCCATCCCAAAGCCGGCGCGATGCGCGCCGACGACATCGCGCGAGATGCGGTCGCCGATGTACGCGCAGTGCGCCGGCTCAACGCGCATCGCGCGCGTCGCTTGCCAAAAAATTTCCGGCGCGGGCTTGCGACAGCGCGCGGTGGACGACAAGATGACGACCTCGAAAAATTTTTTCCAGTCGTACGCGTCCACACTGCGCGGCACATCCACCGCCGAAATCGTGTTGCTAATCAAGCCGAGCCGATAACTGCGCCGCGCGAGTTCGCTCAACGTCGCGCTTGCATCCGGGCGCGGTGTCGCGTGTCCCTGGCGTTCGCGCCACGCCGAGGTCAACTCTTCGGCGAGCGGTGCGATGCGTGCATGCGGCAATTCCGGCGCAACCCACTGCGTCCAAATTTCCGCGCCCGAACACTCGATCAAACGTTCCTGCGCCCAAAGCGAGTACGCTTCGTGGCGCCGTTCGAGTTCCGCGCAGTACGCGTCCGTCAACTCGCGCACGCCCAACAATTCCGCCAAACGATTGCGCGCGGCGGCTTGGGTTGCCGGGTTCGGTTCGCGCGTGCGCAGCGTGTTGCCCATATCGAAAATAATTGCTTGGATGTTCTCTGCGGGTGAGATGATCATGCTTTATCCGATTTCATTTTTGTCCGCCAGGGCGAGCGTAAGACCTTCCAGGTCTCGCCGACCTGGAAGGTCTATTGCTTTATTTTGCGAGTACGTTGATCGCGTAAAAATCGCGCACTTTGGAAATAGTCTTGAATACGGCGGTCTCGTCAATCGTCCACACGATTTTGCTTAGTTCGGCGTACGGAATCGCGCCTTTGGGCGAATCGAACGTGGTGATGGGCGTGTAATCGCCGATGACGTTCCAGGGTTCAAATCCTTCCTTGCTCGACACAAAGTTGATGAACAACTTGGCGGCGTTGGGGTGCGGCGCGCGATTGATGATGGAGAGGTATGTCGCGGTCTGCACGCCCATCACCGGCTTGAGCGTCTTGCACGGTTCGAACACGACTTTGCCGGCGACGGTGTTGCGATATTTCGAGTACGAGGTGAACCCGACGAGATTGTCCTTCATGCCTTTCGAAGCGAACGCGGCGGTCACTTCATCGCCGCCGGGTTGCGGCACCGGTTTGTTCTTCGCAAACATCTTGAGCCACAACCACCCGGCGTCCGGCGTATCGGCGTCGAGCGTCGGGTCTTTGCCGTACTTGTCCTTGTACGCGGCGGCAAGGTCTTTGGCGTGCGAAACAATCGTCGTGTAAATCGCCATCGTGCTCGCATCATTCAACGGGTCTTCGATAAAGACTTTGCTTTTCCACGCGGCTTCGGTCAGTTCCCACCAGTTGCCCACCGGGCAGGACTTGCTGAGTTCGCCGTTGTAACCCAGGGTGCGAATGCCGTACCGCGAAACGAGCAATGGTTTGCTCGCGGCGTCGGGCAGCGAGTTTGCAATCGCATCCGGCACAAACCGCCACAGTTGTTGCTTGGGCAACATATCCATCAGAATGTCGCCCGCCGCGCTACTCGTGAACAGCACATCGCCGGTGAACGCGCCGGCTTTTTGCTCCTCGCGCACTTTGAGCACGGCATCTTCGCCACCCAGGTCGAAACCTTCGAGGATGATGCCGGGGTACTTGGCTTCAAACAATTTTTTCACGTCGGCGATGCGCGACGAGTTGGCATAGACCAAGACCTTGCCTTCCTTTTTCGCCGCCGCTTCAATCGCCGCCCAGTCCTGTTTCGCCGGCGCGTACTTGTCGAGTTCCGCCGCTTTGAGCCAAGCGTCCAGCGCCGAATCGACGGCGGGCGCTTTGGGCGCAGTCGTCGGCGCCGCAGGCGCGGGGGTTTGCGCGCACGCGACGACGAACACCATCAACAAACCGACCAGCAGAATTTTTCCGAACGTTTTCATTTTCTCCTCCACATAAGAAAAAAGGTTGACCGAACACATTGCCCAAACCTTGAATGAGGTTGTCCGATTTTGCCTCCTTCAGTTCCGACGCGCTAGTTCATTCCCATCAATTTTTGGAATGAATCAAATTGCCGCTCGTCTTGTCGTACAGATTCAGCGTTGCCGGATTGAATTGCAACCACACCTTGTCGTCCATCTTGATTTTGCTCGTGCCGATAACCTTGACCGTGAGTTCCAACTGGTCGCGCCGCGCGACGATGGTCGAGTCTGCGCCGGCGGGCAGAACCGAGTACGCGGTAAACTCGACCGCGCCCGGTTCCGGCGCAAGCGCGATAGTGATGTCCTCGGGGCGCGCGGCGACGACGACCTGCCCGGGCGCGGTGCGCGCGGCGAGTTGAATTTTGAAATTGCCGAGGTCAACCGCACCGTCGCCGTTCGCCACACCTTCAAGCAAATTCACTTTCGGGTTGCCGATGAAATCCGCGACGAAAAGGTTCGCCGGGAAATGGTACACGCAGTCGGGCGTGTCCATCTGTTGCACGACGCCCTCTTTCATCACCGCGATTTGCGTGGACATGGTAAGCGCTTCGACCTGGTCGTGCGTCACGTAAATCGTCGTCGCGCCGGCGACGTGATGCAGACGTTTGAGTTCGGCGCGCATATCCATCCGCAAGCGCGCATCGAGATTCGAAAGCGGCTCGTCCATCAAAAACACTTTGGGGCGATACGCCAACATCCGCGCGAGCGCAATGCGTTGTTGTTGCCCGCCGCTCATCTCGCGCGGATAGCGCTCGGCGTAGCCGGTCATTTGCACTTCGGCGAGCGATTCTTTGACGCGCTGGTCCATTTCGGCTTTGGCGAGTTTTTGAATTTCGAGCGCGAACGTCATATTTTTGTACACGGTCATATGGGGCCACAGCGCATAGTTTTGAAACACGAGACCCAGGTTGCGTTGACCGGCGGGGAGCGAAATGCCGCGCCGCGACGAGAACACCAACTTGTCGCCAATCAGAATTTCGCCTTCGTCCGGTTCTTCGAGACCGGCGACGCACCGCAAGAGCGTCGTCTTGCCGCACCCGGAGGGACCGAGCAACGTGATGAACGCGCCGGGTTCGATGGTCAAGGTGACATTGTTGACAGCGGCGACCTGCCCAAAACGTTTGGTGAGATTTTTGATGATGATGTTTGTCGTTTCCATTTTTCGCTCCTACATCCCCAGACCTTTTTTGAGACTGCCGCCGCGAAAGCGGGTGATAATAAAATTTCCGGTCAAGACCAACGCAACCAAAATGATAATGACCGCGTTCGCCATTTGCGTGTCATCGTTTTCCAAGTAGCGAATCGTCATACTCGCGAGCACTTGGGTGGACGGCGTGACGAGCAGGATAATCAACGAGAGTTCGCGCATCGTCGTGATGAACGTCATTAAAAAGCCGGAAACGAAACCCGGACTGGTCAGTGGAAAGATGATGCGGCGAAAACGTTCCCAGGCGTTCGCATTCGCCACTTCGCCGGCTTCTTCCAACTCGCGTCCGACTTGCAACATCGCCGACACGCCGGTGCGCGCCGAGTACGGAATGTGCTTCGCCACCGACACGACGACGAGCAGAGCGAACGTGCCGTAGAGCGCGGGAATCGGTCCGACCGATTTGGCGAACATGGAAATGTACACCGCGCCGAACGCAATCCCAGGAATGACGTACGGAATGAACGCGAGTTGTTCGATTAATTTCGACAAACGTGTGCCACGCCCCTTTGCAATCGCGTAACCGAGCAGGATGCCGAGCAAAGCGGTGAAGAACGCGGTGTACAGCGAAAGTTGAATCGAGTTCCACGCGCCTTTGTAAATGTCGGGATTGCGAAGCACGCCCGGCACGCCGTTCGAAATCGCCGGGTTGCTTTCGCCAATCCAGTAATGCAGTGTAAAGTTGCTGAGACCGAAATCGCCGTCCACGAGCATAAACGTGTCCCAGGTCAATAATGCGAGCGGCACGATGGCAACGATGATTTGAAACACGATGACGCTCGCGGTCAAAATAAATTTCCAATTGCGAAGCCGCGTGCGACTCGCGATGAAACCACGGCCGCCAATCGTCTCGTAACTCTTGCGTGTGCCGACGACTTTTTGATTGATGTAAATGGTGCTCATCGCAAACAGAATCAACGTAATCGCCAACACGAACCCGTCTGCGTAATTGCCCAAGCCCATATTCGACCGAATCATCGTCGAGACCGTGTAATAGCCGACCGGGATGCCCAGCACATTCGGTCCGCCGAACGTGCCCATCACTTTGGAAAACGTCATAATGAAACCGGACAGCAACGCCGGCACGACGAGCGGAAATGTAATTTTCCGCAAGATGCGCCACCGACTCGCACCCATCAACTCGCCAGCTTCTTCCAGATTCGAGTCAATGGACATCAACGCGGCAGACACGAACAGGAAAAAGAAGGTGTAATAGTGCAACGCGCTACTGATGATGATGGGCAAAGGACCGTACGCCAACCCATCGGGCGGGCTGACGCCGAGCAGGTACTCGTAAATTCCCGGTGAACCGCCGGACGTGCGATTCTTGAACAGCACCGTCCACGCCATCGCAATCGTCCACGAGGGCATAATGTACGGCACGGTCGCGAGCGTGTTGATGATGTTTCTGCCGGGCATATCCGTGCGAATCGTCATCCACGCCAACGCCGAGCCGATGACGAGCGCAAGAAATGTCGCGCCCGCCGAGGTGACGAGCGAATGTTGGAGCGGCGCGTACGTCATCACCGCCGCGATTTGCCCGGTCAACATCCGCGTCCAATGAAAGAAGGTGAAATCGCCGACGACGGCATCCGGTTCATAGTGAATGTCGCGCTCTTGATACGTCAAGGTTGTTTCGAACATACGATAGAGCGGGACGAGGATCAGGTAGATCATCATCACAAGCATCACCAAACCCAGGATTACCTTGGGGCTGGTGAGCCAGCGTCCGAACCGGCGCGCATTGGCAAGCGCTCGCATACCGAGCGGTTGTTCGAATACGGCTGGAAAGGCCATACGTCTTCTCCCGCGAAAGCAAGACCCATTTTCTGCTTCAAGCATTCATTACTAGAGTTTCAGAAAACGGGTCTCTTTCATCGAGCCAGTTTACTTGGGTTTCAGATTCGCGAGCCAGAAATCGCGCACCTTGATTGAGTTGGTGTACACGTACGAAGTATCCCCCGCGCCGCTCCACACAAATTTTTGCACGTCGAGCCAGGGTTTCGCTCCCTGCGGCGGCGGCACATCTTTGCGCGTCGGATAATCGCCGGGCACATAGAACGGCACAAAGCCCTTGCCGCCCTTTTCATCGCCTTCCATCCAACGAATCAACAACTTGGCGGCGTTCGGATGCGGCGCTTGATTCGCCATCGCGAGCGCAGTCTCTTCGGTGAAACCGATAATCGGTTGCATATTCCACATCACGTCGAATGCCAAGTTGCCGGCAATCACGTCGCGAATTTTCGAGTACGTCGTGAAACCGACCGGCGGGGCTTTTTGGCCTTTTGCGCCAATCGCGTTCGCCACATCGCCGCTACTCGAAGTCAATGCCGGTTCATTCTTGAGCACGTCCTTAATCCACTGATACCCGGCATTCGGCACACCCGCTTCGAGTTGAATCGGTTTGCCAAACGCATCTTGGTATGCTTTTGCCATCGCGTCGGAATTTTTCGTAATGACGGTCAAGGCGAGCAAACCCATCGCCACTTTTTGCGGGTCGGGCAAAACGATTTTGCCTTTCCATTCCGGCTTTGTAATTTCCCAGATATTTTTGATCGGCGGTTCTTTGTACACTTCGGTGTTGTAGACGAATGTGGTCAAGCCGTAACGGTGGTACATCAACGGTTCGAGCGCGGCTTTGTCCACGAGCGCCACGAGTTCGTCCGGCACAAAATTCCACAGCATCTTGTTCGGCGGGTTGAGCATTTCGTTGACGAGCGTCGAGTAATCGCCGCACAAAATTACATCCGCCGTGTACACGCCGGCTTTTTGTTCCTTTTGCAATTTCGTGATGAGGTCAACCGTCGAAATGTCGTACCCTTCGACGATGATGCCGGGGAACGCGGCTTCAAACGATTTCTTGATGTCGGGCCACCGCGACGAGTTCGAATAGATGGCGACCTTGCCCTCTTTTTTCGCCGCCGCTTCAATTGCCGCCCAGTCTTGTTTTGCCGGCGCGAACGGTCCGACCTCGGCGGCTTTCGCCCACGTCTTTTGCGCGTCGGTCAAACCCTTGAGCGGGTCGTCCGTCGGTTTGGGCGCGGCGGTCGGTGCGGGACCGGCCGCGGGCTTGGGCGCTTCGGTCGGCGTGGCGCACGCGACCGCGACGATGGCGAGCATCAACAGTCCGAACAAAACGGATTTACGAAACACGAGTACCTCCTTGTACACAGTAAACATTTTTCATTTGCCGATTGAATGAGTGCGCGATTTTGTTTCCTTGCTCCTCCTTCGCTTTAACGCGATGCAATCAAATCGCCGGTTGTTTTATCGTAGAGATTGATTTTCTTCGTGTCGAACGTCAGCCACACCGCACGGTCCATTTCGATTTCAATGTCGCGCGTCTCTTTGATGACGAGCGTCGTCTCGCCGCGCCGCGCGTTGATGATGATTTCCGAACCTGCCGGCAAAACCGAGTACGTCGTAAACTCGACCGCGCCCGGCGTTTTTTCGAGCGCGAGGCGAATGTCTTCGGGACGAATCGCGACGACGACCTTGCCGCTCGCACTGGTGGGCGCATTCGGAATTTCGAACGCGCCGCATTTGAGTGTGACCACGCCATTCTCGGTAACCGCTTCGGCGTCAATCAAATTGATTTTCGGCGTGCCGATAAAATCGGCGACGAACAAATTCGCCGGCGTGCGATAGACCTGGCTCGGACTCGCGAGTTGTTGCAAACGTCCCTCGCGCATCACCGCAATGTGCGTGGACATGGTGAGCGCTTCGAGTTGGTCGTGCGTCACGTAGACGGCAGTCGCGCGCGTGTCGCGGTGCAGACGTTTCAACTCGGAACGCATATCCACGCGCAAACGCGCGTCGAGATTCGACAGCGGCTCGTCGAGCAAAAAGATACCGGGCTTGGGCGCCAGCATCCGCGCAAGCGCGACGCGTTGTTGTTGCCCGCCGCTCATCTCTTGCGGGTACCGTTGCTCCATCCCGCCGATTTGCAAATCCTTGAGAATCGCGCCAACGCGTTCTTGAATTTCCGGCTTGGGGCGTTTTGCCATCTGCAAACCGAACGCGACATTTTGGAACACGGTCAAGTGGGGCCACAGCGCGTACGATTGAAAAACCAAACCCAGGTTCCTCTGCGGTGGCGGCACAAAAATCGCTTGCTCGGACGAAAAGACCGGGCGACCGTCAATCAAAATTTCGCCGGCGTCCGGCTCTTCGAGACCGGCAATCATGCGTAACACCGTCGTCTTGCCGCAACCCGACGGACCCAGGAGCGTCAGAAAACTGCCCGGCGCGATGACGAGATTCAAATCGTCCACCGCGACGACTTTGCCGAATTTTTTCGTGACGTGTTTCAATTCGATGCTGAACATTTATGCCCCCAGCCCTTTGCCGATTTGTGCGCCGCGAAAATGCCGCACGATCCACTCGCACGCCAAAATTATTACGACCAACATCATCGCCAGCGCATCGCCGGGTTGATGATACCCTTGCTCGGCGTAGCGAAAGTTCAACGTCGTGAGCGTGCGCGTTGTCGGCGTGACGAGCAAAACAATCAACGACAACTCGCGCATCGAGGTGATGAACGTGAGCAAGAAACCGGCGACGAGACCGGAACTCGTCAGCGGAATGATGATGCGGCGAAAGCGCGTGAGCCACGATGCGCCGCCGACGAGCGCGGCTTCTTCCAACTCACTGCCCACTTGCAACATCGCCGCCGTGCCGGAGCGCGACGAGTACGGTAAATTTTTGGCGACCGACACGACGACCAAAATCCAGAACGTGCCGTAGAGCGCGGGAAGCGGTCCGAGCGGTTGCGCAAACATCCCAATGTAAATCGCGCCAAACGCGATACTCGGCATCAGGTACGGCAGGAACGCAACTTGCTCGACGATTTTCGACAACCACGTGCCGCGCCCCTTGACGACGGCATAGCCGAGAAAAATTCCCAGCACCGATGTAATCAAGCCCACCAAAACGGCGAGCGCGATGCTATTCCACGCCGAGACCCAGGTTTGCACATCGGTCAAAATACCGGCAATGCCATCGGCGATTTTCGGATTGCTTTCGCCAATCCAAAAATGGAGCGAGAGGTTGTCGAGCGCGAACGAATTTTTCTGCAACATCAGCGATTGATATCCCAGGAATCCGAGCGGCGCGACGACGGCGATGAACAAGAACATACCGACCAAAATCAGAATCGGATACTTGAGCGCGCGCAAACGCACCGGCGTCGAAGCGAACCCTTTGCCGGTCAACGTCGCATAACTCTTGCGCACACCAATGATGCGCTGATTCAGATAAATCGTCACTATCGAAATCGCGATGAGCACGAGCCCCAGCACAAAGCCATCGGCTTGGAGGCGACTCGAAATGTTGTTGTAGAGCGTAGTCGAAAGCACGTAATAGCGCACCGGGTTGCCGAGAAATGCCGGCGTGCCGAAACTGCCCATCGCGCGCGAGAACGTGAGGATGAACGCGGAGAGAATCGCCGGGATGACGAGCGGGAAGGTGATGCGGCTGAGCACTTGCCAACGCGTCGCGCCCAGCATTTCGCCGGACTCTTCGAGGCGCGCATCGAGCGATTGCAGTGCGCCGGACACGAGCAGGAACGCGAACGCGTAATAGTGGAGCGACAAGGTGATGATGATGGGGACAGGACCGTACGACAACCAGTCGGGCACCTGCGCGCCGGTGAGCGCTTCGAGAAAACCAATCGAGCCGCCGACGCGCTGATTCTTGAACACGACGATCCAGGCGAGCGAAATCGTCCACGAGGGAAGCATGTACGGAATGATCGCGACGCTGGCAATAAATTTTTTGCCGGGCAAATCGGTGCGCACGACGAGCCACGCGAGGAGCGAGCCAAGCGTCAACGCGAAAATCGAAATGCCGATGCTGGTGACGAGCGTGTTCTGGAGCGGCGTCCACAACATCGTTTGACTGATGATGCTGTTGAACACGCGCTCCCAGTGGAATAGCGTAAATTCGCCGGGCGTGATGCCGCGCACCAACCGATTGTCTTCGGGTTGCCACGTAATCGTCGTTTGAATCATGATGAGGAGTGGCGTGATGACGAGGTACGCCAACAGCGCAAGCATAACGCCCGCGACGAGAACGTGCGGGCGCGTCAACTTGCGCCACACGCGGCGCGCGGGACGAGCGAACGAGGACGGTAATGCAACTACAGACATGCGTATTCCTCCCCATCGAGGAAAAAGTCAGAATGATTAACGAGTCAAGTTATCCAGGTCGTACTGCGCGCGTAACGCTTGCAAACGATTGAGCGAGGCGACAGTGGCTTCCGAGCGGTCCATCGCGACGGCGAGGATGAGCGCGTTGATAATCGCCATCGGCACGGTGAGCGAATGAAAGGTGGACACGGGACCCCGCCGCGCAGCAAGCACAACATCTACCAGGTCTTTATAGCGCGCGCCGAGCGAATCGGTGAGCAGAACAATTTTGCAACCCAGTTGCCGCGCCTGTTCAATCATCGCGCACAGCTCACGGTTATCGCGATAAAAACCGGTTGCCAACACCGCATCATCCGGTCTGAGCAAAAGCAACTTGTCGAGCATATCGCGCCCGGTTTCCGTGATGAGCACGTTGGGAAGCGCAAAGCGATTGAAGCGAATCTGCACCAATTCGGCGAGGATGCGCGAGGGACCCGATCCAAAAATGAATAGCCGTTTACCTTTGAGAATGATTTTGACGGCGCGTTCAAAATCGGCGGAAGCAATACTGCGCGGCACTTCGGCGAGGTATTGCAATTCCATGTCCACGACTTGATGCAAAATATCGCCCTTGCCGCTTTTCAGATCGATGAGCTTGCGTTGCAAACGCGCGGCGGGCGTAACCTTGACACGGAAAATTTCTTGGAGCGCGCGGCGAAGTTCGGGAAAATTTTTATAGCCGATGGACTTGGCGAAACGAACGACGGTGGCTTCACTGACGTTGACGTGCTTGGCAATCTCAGAGCCATTCAGAAAAGTTGCTTGCTCGTGATTGGACAGGAGAAAGGAAGCAATTTGCTGCTCGCGCTTCGTGAGGTTGTCAAAATGGCTTTCGATCCGCTGTCGAAAATCGTGCAACTCTTCCATAAACTTGTTCCTCCATCGTATCCCACGTGAAAAATTATACAACAATTTGAATGAAATTGCAATTTCAATTTCCTTCAAATTGACAAAGTTATTTCACGCAGAGCATGCCCCCACTTGAATCCGCATTAGCTACCCCGCAGTTTGATCGAAAGGAATTGACCGATCACATCACCCAGTTGAACAGATACCCGGTCACGACAATCGCGAGCGCGACGACGCCGACGAACACGGCGATGAGTGGCGGCTTGAGCACGCGCCGCAGAATGATCGTCTCCGGCAAACTCAACCCGATGACCGCCATCATGAACGCAAGCGCAGTGCCGAGCGACGCGCCTTTTTCCAACAACACGCTCACAATCGGAATCACGCCCGCCGCGTTCGAGTACAGCGGCACGCCAATCAACACCGCGACCGGCACCGACCACCACGCCGACTTGCCCATCACCCCGGCGAGCGCGTCTGTCGGCACATAGCCGTGAATACCCGCGCCCACCGCGATGCCGACGACGACGTACAGCCACACCTTGCCGACAATCGCGCGCACCGCCTCTCCTGCGCGCGCGAGGCGTTCGTCCCAGGTCATCTGCGTCGCATCGTCCTGCGCCGCCGTGAATTGCATCTGCCACACGAAATCTTCGACCCAGCGTTCGAGCCGCAAACGTCCAATCAGCCAGCCAGCGATAATCGCAATCGTCAAGCCGGAGGCGACGTAGAGCGCGGCGACGCGCCAACCGAACAAGCCGAACAGCAAAACCAGCGCGACCTCGTTGATGACCGGCGCGGCGATGAGAAACGAAAACGTCACGCCAAGCGGAATGCCGGACTCGACGAAACCGATGAAGAGCGGCACCGCGCTACACGAGCAAAACGGCGTGACGATTCCCAGCAATGCCGCCAGCACATTGCCGACGCCTTCGCGCTCGCCGTGCGCGCCGAGCAATCGGCGCGTGCGTTCCGCGCTAAAGAACGTGCGGATGATTGTGATGACGAAAATCATCCCGCTCAACAGCAGTAAAATTTTGGGCACATCGTACAGAAAGAACGCGACCGCTTCGCCGAAATGCGAACCGCGTTCGAGCCGCAACACCGCGAATGTGAGAAACTCGGTCGCCGGTTGGAGCAACGTGTACGCGAGCCACCACGCGATGGCGACGATGCCGAGCATCGCGTACGTGCGCGTCGCGCCGGTGTGTCGCATCAATCCACTACTCACCGCCCACCGTCCACCGGCTTTTGATCCACAACGCGACGTACACCAAGCCGATCAACACCGGCACTTCGATGAGCGGACCAATCACCGCCGCGAGCGCTTCCTGGGAAGCAATCGTGAATGTGCCGACCGCGACGGCAATCGCAAGTTCGAAATTATTGCTCGCCGCCGTGAATGATTGCGTCGCCGCGAGTTCATACGGAAACTTGCGCCACACCGACAACGCGAACGACACAAAAAACATCACGATGAAATACACGAGGAGCGGAAGCGCGACGCGCAACACATCGAGCGGCGCGGCGAGAATCTTGTCACCCTGCATCGAGAACATCACGACAATCGTAAACAGCAGACCGATGAGCGCGGTTGGTCCCAGGCGCGGCATCAATTTCGTTTCGTACCATTCACGCCCGCGTGCCCGCAAAAAGTAAAAGCGCGTGATGATGCCCGCCGCCAGCGGGATGCCAAGAAAAATCAACACGCTCTTGGCAATGTCCCACATCGAAATATGGACGACCGTACCTTGCATCCCAAACCAGCCCGGCACCACCGCGAGAAAAAAGTACGCGAGCGGCGAGTACATCACAATTTGGAAAATACTGTTCAGCGCGACGAGCACCGCGCAGTACTCGCTATCGCCGCCGGCGAGCATGTTCCAGATGAGCACCATCGCAATGCACCGCGCGAGTCCGACGATGATCAGCCCGGTGCGAAAGTGCGGCAGGTCGGGCAGGAACACCCACGCGAGCACGAACATGATCACGGGCCCAATCACCCAGTTGAGCACGAGCGAAACGCTGAACTGTTCCCACGCTTGCGCAACCTTACCGAGTTCTTCGTACTTGACTTTTGCCAGCACGGGATACATCATCCACAACAATCCAACGGCGATGGGAAACGATACCGTGCCGATGGAGAGCGCGTTGAATACGTCTTTGATGCCCGGCATCACTGCGCCGAGAATCACGCCGAGCGCCATCGCCGCGAAAATCCATAGCGGCAAAAACCGGTCGAGCGTCGAAAGTTGTTGCAGGACATTTGCCTGCGTTCGTAAACTTGTGGTTGGATGGGTCATGGTTTCTCCAAATAGTATTCGGGATAAATACTTTATGCCAGTGCGTTGGTGATCCAAGCGGTCACTTCGGCTTCGCTGGGAATCCGTCCCGCGCAAACCAGTTTTTCGTTGATGACCAAGCCGGGCGTAGATAGAATCGAATACTTCATAATCTCCGGCATCGCCGTCACTTTTTGCAACGTTGCGTCCACGTCCAAGGTAGCAATCACTTTTTTGGTGACCTGCTCCACTTTTTGACAGTTGGCGCAACCAGAACCGAGCACTTTGATCGACAGCATTTCCTTCTCCTTTTTCACGCACTTGCTAACCGAAAATTTTTGGCGTGCGTTTTTCGAATCAAAAAGCGAGATGCCCTGGTCGCTTGGCGATCAGTCATCCCGCCTCCATTACGGGTCTCTATTCCTACGCTGGCGTTGCCATCGCCGCGCCAATCCATCTGGCGCATTGCTCTGCAATCGGCAAGGTTTTACCGCCCGCCCAAGCCAATCGTCCAAGGGTTGAGTTCTCTATCGCTTGCCGCCTTCACTCCCGCCCTGTCTCGCACTTGGGACAAGGACACGCGGCAACCACTTGGTGCGGCGCGATTTCATTCTTGACACCGACCAGCGCGTTCACGATTTCGAGCGCGTCGAACACACGCGGCTCTTTGACGCGATAGTAAACACGCAAACCATCTTTGCGATCTTGCAGGATGCCGGCTTGACGCAAGAATCTCAATTGCTGTGACACGTATGCTTGGCGATGATGCACCACAGCCGTGAGGTGACAGACACATTCTTCGTCTTCGCGGAGCGCATTCAAGATGCGTAAGCGTACCGGGTGGGCAAGCGCTTTGAGTAGTTTGGCAGGCAAGCGATAGGCATCCATCCCATACATTCCTTTTTGTGAATATAATTTACCAGCGACAGGTCAAAATCGGGTGTTCAAATCGGTCGAAATCCGATCATCCGTGCGTCGCTGATCTGCGCAAAGCAAACAGACCGAATGAACCCGTTTACCTTGACTGATTACAAATGGGGACTTTGAAACCAATCGCGCTGATGGCGCGCTTGCCGATTGCGGTGCAGGTCCCGTAGACTCGCGCCCGACCAATGGGTTTTTCATCACGGTGAAATTTTCATTCGATAAAAACGGTGTTTCGCATGGGCGCGATGAATTCAAAGGGCGCGTTCACGCGCGACCGCCGTCCTAAAATGGCGGCGCACCGTTTGCGCGAGTTGCGGACAAAATTGCTTGCTTTTAGCGAGGAGCGCATTCAGGAACTGGGGTGCAGAATTTAGACGCGTAGCGAACCCCGGAATCCCCGAGCGGCATAGTACGATTCCGCGCCGTTGTGATACACAAAGACATGATCATAGCGGTGATCGGCAAAGATCGCGCCGCCGAGTTGCCGAATATCGGCGGGTGTTTTCAACCAGCTCGACGTTTTTGTATCGAAACTTCCGAGCGTCTGCAACTCGCGATATTGTTCTTCCGTCAAAATCTCAATGCCCATAGCAGATGCCATATCTATCGCGCTAGTTTTGGGCTTGGCGGTTTTCCTTGAATCCAGCGCTTGCCGGTCATAACAAACACTGCGGCGTCCGTTAGGGCTTTCTGCCGCGCAATCGTAAAAAATGTATTCGCCGTTTTTTTTGTCGTAACCGACCACGTCCGGTTCGCCGCCGGAGCTTTCCATTTCGGCGAGCGACCACAGTTTTTCAGGATTCGCTTCCAGCTTGGTTTGGATGTTTGCCCATTCCAGACCGCGATGGCGATTCATGTTTTTCTCAAAACGAGATTGCAATGTCCTGACTAGTTCTGCGCGGCGCGTGACGTTCAGTGCTTTGGCTTTTTGCATTGCTGTCCTTTGCTGTCTGCTCTGTTCCGATCTTGGCGGATTATAAACCGACTCGCGGACAACGTAAATAGCCCATCTCTGCCGGCACGGCGTGCGTGCAAGTTGTGCGCTTTACCTGCTTGCCGTTGATTTGTGATACAATGAGTCTATGCGAGTCATTCCTCTGCATTGCCATTCATATTGGAG
Source organism: uncultured Anaerolineales bacterium (assembly GCA_903825565.1). Taxonomy (GTDB): domain Bacteria; phylum Chloroflexota; class Anaerolineae; order UBA4142; family UBA4142; genus CAIKBD01. The sequence goes on from CAIKBD010000046.1 coordinate 18,778, forward strand.
CCTACTCGACGGGGTCGCGTCCATTTCCGACATCGTATCGTTTGCGCAAGCGACGAATCTGCCCGCAATCGCCTTAACCGACTCGAATGCGCTGTACGGCGCGATGGAATTTGTAACCGAATGCCGCAAGGTCGGCATTGCACCGATCCTAGGCACCGAACTATCCTGGGCAGGTGGAAACACACTCGTCTTGCTCGCACAGAATATGCGTGGCTATGGCAATCTGTGCCGATTGATCACGTGCTTGCAATCCGCATCAGACCGCGAAGCGACGCTTGCGCGCGGACTCGATTGGGATGCTCTCGCTGCACACACCGATGGATTGATTGCATTGTCTGGCGGCTGGCGCGGACCGATTGATGCCCACCTTCGCCGGGATGATCTGAAACACGCCGAATCGCTGACGCGCGAGTTCATCAACCTTTTTGGTCCCGACCGCTTTTTCGTCGAACTGCAAATCCTTCACAAGGATGATCTTGGGATCGTGCGCTCGTTGCAGTCGTTGGCAGACCACTTGCGTATCCGCACAGTCGCCACGCACGATATTCATTATCTCTCTCCCAGCGATGCGCCGCGGTATCGTGTGCTGACGGCGATGCGACACAACGCACGCCTTACCGATTTGCCTGCCCTCCCCGATTACGCATTCCCCTCCGAGCAAAAGATGCGAGATGGATTCACCGAATTTCCTGCGGCACTTGAGACCACGCAATTGGTTGCCGACCAATGTCAATTTGAATTTCCGCTGGGGCAATGGCGTTTTCCTTCACTGGATTTGGCTTCTGGTCGTACGCCAACCGAAGAAATGCAAATCCTGGCGATGGCAGGCGCAGCACGAAATTACGGTGCCTTGAATCCAGCCCTCCAGGCGCGCTTGGAAAAAGAAATCAACGTCATCGCCAAGCTGGGGTATGCGCCATACTTTCTCGTCGTCGCCGACATCGTGCGATTCGCTCGCGAGCGCGGCGTCCCCATTTCACCGCGCGGCTCGGCGTCATCGTCCGTCGTTGCGTACTGCCTCGGCATTCACGACATCGACCCCATCGCGCACAATCTTTACTTTGAACGCTTCCTCTCGCTCGAGCGCCACGATCCACCGGACATTGATCTCGATCTCTGCTCGCAGCGCCGCGACGAAGTGATTCGCTATGTCTATCAAAAATATGGTGGAGAGCATGTAGCGATGGTCTGCACTTATGCCACATTGCGCGCGCGGTACGCCTTGCGTGAAGTAGGCAAGGCGTATGGCTTGCCCGAAGAACGGATCGGCGAACTCGCTAACCAACTTCCCGGTTTTTGGCACCCCGGGACGTGGCGGCAAATGCACCGCGCGCAAGCCGAGCTCATCGAACAGACACACGATCCACTGGAGCGCGAGGTCTTGGAGATGAGTCGCGCGCTCGACGGCACACCCCATCATCTGTCGGTTCATCCCGGCGGTATTGTCATTGCGCCTGGCTCAATTACCGATATTGTCCCTCTCCAACACGCGACGAAAGGTCTGCTTGTTACCCAATTTGATTTGAGCGGCATTGAGAAATCGGGACTCGTCAAAATCGATTTGCTCGGCATCAGTGCGCTTACCGTCATTGCCGACGGCATCGAACTCATTCACAAGCGTGAACCAGAATTTTCGATTGAGAAAATCCCGCTTGATGATCCGCCAACAGCCCAGATGCTAGCGACCGCACATTCCATCGGATGCTTTCAAACCGAAAGCCCTGGGATGCGAATGACCTTGCGCGAACTGACGGCGCGCAACACGAATGATTTGCTGATTGCGCTGGCGTTGTATCGCCCGGGTCCGTTGCAAGGTGGGCTGAAAGACGCTTTTGTGAAGCGACACCTGGGTCACGAAGCGCCCGAGTATTTACATCCGACGCTCGAACCGATCCTGCGCGAGACCTACGGCGTGATTCTGTATCAGGAGCAAGTCTTGCGCATCGCGCATGAGGTTGCTGGCTTTACGCTCGGCGAAGCCGACACCTTACGCCGTGCAATGTCGAAGAAGCTTTCACACGAAATGGAGCAATTGCACCACAAGTTCGTCGAAGGTGCGAAGAAGACAAGTGGCATGGCTACTTCCCTCGCACAGAAAATTTGGGACTTGATGGCGGTCTTTGCAGGATATGGTTTTCCCAAGGCGCACGCCGCGGGGTATGCGGTTGTCGCGTATCGAATGGCGTACCTAAAGATCCATTACCCCGCTGAATTTATGACGGCGCGGCTTGCGGTGTGGGGTGGATTCTATCGCCCCGGTGTGTATATGAGCGAAGCACGGCGCTTGGGTCTGGTGATCAACCCACCCCATATCAATCACAGCAACACGGCGTTCACTCTCGAACCACCCAAGACATTATGGATGGGGTTGGGGCAGGTGCGCGAATTGACCCGCGTAACGACTCAAACAATCGTCGCTCAACGCCCGTATCAATCTCTCGATGATTTTTTGATTCGCGCACAACCGCAATACGTCGAAGCCGTCAACCTCGTAAAAGCAGGCGCGCTGGATGGGCTTGGCAATCCCAAGGCGATGCTCGCACACCTGGAGCGCAGTCGGTGGCATGGTCGCCATACGGGGCAACTTGGGTTGTTAGACACATCCAGAGAAACGACATTCGCAGAGCTGAACATTTATGAACGCGCAAACTGGGAGCGCGAGGTGCTAGGGCAACTCGTCAGGGTGCAGCCCCTGCAATTGTGTGTTGCGGAGTTGGCAAAGCATTCGCACATTCAGAGCGATGAACTCGCGCAACACATCGGTCAAGATGTAAATATTGCAGGAGTTCGCTTAGCAACGCATCGCTTTGCTTCCGAGCGAAAAGCAATGTGGCTCATCGATCTGGAAGACGAAAAAGGCATATATCAGGCGTTATGGAGCGGCGCGGCGCTGAGTCGCTTTCGTCCGTTGCTCTCACAACGCGAGCCGATGCTCATGCGTGGGCGCGTTCGTACGGATCGACAAGGTCAGTGTGTTGTCGCTGGCGTCGATCTTCAACCGTTAAGATAGATTCGCACGTGAAAACCGCCAAGTCACCGCGTGCATCTCGAATCCCCGAACGCAATCTCCAGTTTCTAGTCTCGGTTAAAGTACGAAGCATTATTGTAACCGACTCGATAGCCGGCGCTTGCGCAAGTCCTTCGCCAAGCATCAGGCGACGATACGAGTTGGACACCAGATACCCAAATTGAGTCAAGCTAGCAAAATGCGCTATACTCCACGCGGGCACAAACTGCGGTTTTGTAACACGCGGATTGTCATGCTGAGCGAAGCGAAGCATCTCTCAATTCGCTAGTTGCGAGACCCTTCGCTACGCTCAGGGTGACAATCCAAAAGCGCAATCTGCGAC
>CAIKBD010000047.1 GCA_903825565.1 uncultured Anaerolineales bacterium
GGTTGGGCCACGATTCGCCGAAACGCATCAAGCCGCGAATCGCGGTGGGCGCGCAATACAAAACCGTGATGCCGTACTTTTCGACGAGCGACCACCACCGATTCGGGTACGGGTACGTCGGCGCGCCTTCGTAGATGAACGAGGTCATGCCCAACAGCAACGGCGCGTAGACGATGTAACTGTGGCCGGTGATCCAACCTGGGTCTGCCGCCGTCCACCAGCGATCCTCTTCCTTCAAGTCGAACACCCACTTGAGCGTGGTGCCGATGCCGACCATGTAACCGCCGTGCGTGTGCAAAATCGCTTTCGGTTTGCCAGTGGTGCCGGAGGTGTAGAGCAAAAAGAGCGGGTCTTCGGCGTCCATCACTTCGGTGTCGCACTTTTGATTCGAGCCGCCCGCGCGCGCAATCGGCAACGACACCAGTTCGTGGTACCAATAGTCGCGCCCTTGCTCCATGTACACTTCGTGCCCGGTGCGCTTGTAGACGATCACATGCTCGACCGTCGGCGCGCGCCGCAGCGCCTCGTCCACGATCTTTTTCAGTTCGACGATCTTGCCGTTCATATAACTGCCGTCGCACGTGATGACGACATTCGACTGACTGTCTTCGATGCGCCCGTGCAGGGCTTCGACGGAAAAGCCGCCGTAAACGACCGAATGCACCGCGCCGATTTTCGCGCAGGCGAGCATCGCAATCGGCAGTTCCGGCACGCGCCCCATATACACGGTAACGCGGTCGCCTTTTTTGACGCCCATCGCGCGTAGCACGTTCGCAAATTTGCACACCTCGCGGTTGAGCGCGTGGTACGAAAAAGTCCGCACCTCGCCGTTTTCGCCTTCCCAGATCAGCGCGAGTTTGTTGCGCCGCCAAGTCTTGACGTGCCGATCCAAGCAGTTATAGGCGATGTTCGTCTGCGCGCCGACGAACCATTTGTAAAAGGGTTTGTTGGAATCGTCCAACACGGTATCCCATTTTTTGAACCACTCGAACTCTTCCGCGCGCTCCGCCCAAAACGCCGCCAAGTCCTTGTCCGCCGCTCGCGCCATCTCCTCGTAACTCTTGATGTTCGCGTTTGCCACAACTTCGGGCGAAGGGGGATACACTTCACCGACCATTTCTCTAGTCTGTTCTGCCATCGGTTTTCCTCCGTGATAAAAATTAGGAATTAGAAATTGGAAATTAGGGAATAGAGAGTAGAGATTGGAGATTGGAAATTGGAAATTGGAGATGCTTGATGCAATCGCTACTCCCTACTCCCTACTCCCTACTCCCTACTCCCTATTCTCTAATCTCTATTCGCCTGCCAGAGCCGCTTTCATTTCTTGCCAGGCGTGCCGCGCTTCCTCCACTGAACCTTCGTCTTCAATCGTCGTAATATCGCCCGGCTCTTTGTCGAGCACAACGGCTTTGAGCACGCGCCGCATAATTTTGCCGCTTCGCGTTTTGGGCAACATGTTGACAAAGTTCAGCTCGCCGATCACGGCGATGGGACCGAGTTCGTGGCGCACCGTTTCGAGCAATTCTTTTTTCAAATCCGCCGACGGTTTGAAACCTTGCTTGAGCAAAACGAACGCCGAGATCACTTCGCCGCGCACATCGTCCGGGCGACCCGTGACGCCGGCTTCGGCGACGGCGGGATTCATCAGCAACGCGCTTTCAACTTCAATCGTGCCGATGCGATGCCCGGCGATCTTGATGATCTCGTCGGCGCGCCCGGCGAACCACACATAGCCGTCCGAGTCCATCATCGCGGAATCGCCGCTGTAGTACAAGCCAGGGACACGTTCCCAGTAGTCCTTGCCGTACCGTTCCGGCTCGCCCCACAACGCCGGCGTCAAACCGGGGAACGGACGTTTGATCACCATGATTCCTTTTTCGTTCGGTTGCAGGGGCGCGCCCTCCGGCGAAACGACTTGCGCTTCGATGCCGGGCAACGGAATCGTCGCCGAACCGGGTTTGATCGGCAAGAGACCCAGCCCGTACGGGTTGCCAAAGATCGGTCCGCCGGTTTCAGTCTGCCACATGTGATCGATCACCGGAATTTTATCTTTGAGAATTTTCTTTTGGAGCCATTCCCACGCCGGCGGGTTGAGTACTTCGCCCGCGCAGAAAACGCGTTCGAGATAATCGTGATCCACCTGGGACAAGGGCACGTCGCCGTACCGCATGAGCAAACGCACGGCAGTCGGCGAGGTGAAGATGCCGCTGACGCGAAATTCTTCCATCAGCGTCGTCCAGTGCGTTTCGGGTTTCGGAAAATCGAGCGCGCCTTCAAACGCCACGGTCGTGCAACCGGTGATGAGCGGCGCGTAGACGATGTAACTGTGCCCGACGATCCAGCCGATGTCGGAAGTTGACCACCACACGTCGGTCGGTTTCAAGCCAAACACCCACTGTCCCATGCTGTAGATGTGCACCTGATAGCCGCCGTGCGTGTGAATCGCAAGTTTCGGTTTGGCGGTGGTGCCGGACGTGGCGAGGATGAACGCCGGTTCGTTCGCTTCCATTTCGACGTGCGCGCCGCTGTGCCCGGCGCGCCGCAGGAGAAAATCGTCCCAGGAAATATCGCGCCCGTTTTGCATCGGCACGGATTCGCCGGTGCGGTTCAGCACGATCACGCTCTCGACGATGTTGGCAACGCTTGCCAAGGCTTCATCCACAATGCCTTTGAGCGGCACGTTCTTGCCCTTGCGATACGTCACGTCCGCCGTGAACACGAGCCGCGAGCCGCTCGCCTGAATGCGATCCCCCAACGCTTTTGCGCCAAAGCCGGCAAACACGACGGAGTGAATCGCGCCGATGCGGACGGTCGCCAGCATCAGGATGATCGCTTCGGGGCAAGTGGGCATATAGATCGTGAGTCGGTCGCCTTTCTGAATGCCCATGCCACGCAGTGCCGCCGCAACTTTTTCGACTTCGTGCTTGAGTTGCGCATACGAAAACAACCGGCGTTCGCCACGCTCGCTCACATAGATCAGCGCGGTGTGCCCGCCCCAACCGCGTTTGACATGTTGATCGAGCGCGTTGTACGCGAGATTCGTGCGGCCGCCGCTAAACCATTTGAACGTGGGCGGTGTCCATTCAAAGACCTGATCCCATTTACGAAACCAGGGCAGTTTGTCGGCGGCGCGGCTCCAAAATTCGTCGGGGTTGGTGCGCGCGTCTTGGAGCCATTTCCGCACCGTGGGATTCAATTCCATTCCGCCATTCCTCTCAAGTGATGGGCTAGACTTGCCAAAAAATTTGGACAAGTCTAGCCGTGTTTTCCCTCTTCCTGATCAGCAACCGTTGGCTAACGCAATTGCCTAGATGCCATCCTTGGTTGGGCGAAAGCCCTTGCCCAGCGCTTCGGCTTGCGCCGCGGTGCCGGCTTCGGCGTCGGTAATGTCCACCTGGTTCGTTTCTTTCACGAATACCGTGCCGACCACCGCGCAGATAGCGGCAATGAGCATGGGCCACCAGAGACCCGCATAGTTGTTGCCCGTGCTCTGAATCATGCTCAAGCCGATGATCGGCACCAAGCCGCCGAACACGCCGTTGCCAATGTGGTACGGCAACGACATCGAGGTGTAGCGAATTTTGGTCGGGAACAATTCGACGAGGAATGCGGCGATGGGTGCGTATGCCATCGTCACGTAGACGACCTGGATGAAGATGAGCACACCCAACATCACCGGGTTGTACCCGCTATACGCGAACATGAACGGTTGCTTGGTGTCCACCGGCGCAAACGATGCCATCGCGCCGTAGATTGGATAGTACGTCAACACGGCGAGCGCCATGCCGAGCATCATGATCGGTTTGCGCCCGATTTTGTCGGAGAGCCAGCCGAAGAAGATGAACAGCGGTGTGCCGAGCAACAACGCGACGCCGATGATCATATTCGAATCCACCAACGACACTTTAAAGACGGTCTGGAGATAGAACAGCGCGTAGAACTGACCGGTGTACCACACCACGCCTTGCCCCATCGTCGCGCCGAAGAGCGCCAAGAGCACCCAGCGCAAATTGTAGGGGTTGCCAAACGATTCCATGAGCGGGTTCTTGGAAGTCTTTTTCGCATCTTTCAAGCGTTGGAACAAGGGCGATTCGCGCAACGAAATCCGAATCCACAACGAGAGCAGGACCAACACAATCGAGAGTAGGAACGGAATGCGCCAGCCCTGGAAATACTGCGTGGCATACGCGCCCTTGCCGGTGAACCATTCTTCGCCGCCAAGCGAGCGCGTGCCCAAGATCACGAACAGGGACGCGAACAAGCCAATCGTCGCCGTCGTTTGAATCCACGAAGTGTAATAGCCGCGTTGCCCGTGCGGGGTGTGCTCGGCGATGTAAGTCGCCGCGCCGCCGTACTCGCCGCCCAACGCCAAGCCCTGCAAGATCCGGAGGACGATCAAGATGATGCCCGCCAGATCGCCGATCACGTCGCGCGTGGGGAGCAAGCCGACGAGAAAAGTGCAGACGCCCATCAAGGTCATCGTGACCAAGAAGGTGTACTTGCGCCCGATGAGATCACCGATGCGCCCGAACACAATTGCGCCAAAGGGGCGCACGATAAAGCCAATCGCGAACGCCGCCAACCAGGCGATCATATCACCGACGGGTGTGCCCGTCTGATAAAACTTGCTCGCGATCACCGCCGAAAGACTACCAAAGATGTAAAAATCGTACCACTCGACCAAGGTGCCTGCCGACGAAGCGAAAATAATTTTTGGCAGATTCCACTTGGATTCACTTGCTTGTGCCTGTGACATGTTACTCCCTCCTGAGAGTTGTCCGTCCATCATGAACGGAATAATTCGGGCTGGTTCCTAACCGCAGTTTTCAGAATCGAAAAATCAAAGCGCCTTGATTTTATTTGCCACCTCCTCGCATCCACTTACTTGCCCGCACGGCTCGCTGGCGCACGGATCAACAACACAGGGACTTTGGAATTTCGCACGACGCGGTCGGCAACACTGCCGAGCAACCAACGCGCCGCGCCGGTGCGTCCGTGCGTGGACATGGCGATCACGTCGGCTTGAATTTCCTCCGCCGTGTCCAGAATCACTTGCGCCACCGCGCCCTCACGCAAGAGCGTGGACACCTGGACGCCTTCGGCGCGGAGCCGGTCTTCGACTTGGGTCATGTACGCCTTGCTCCGCTCTTCCTGTTCGGACACGGAACGTTCGGCGAGTGCAGGATCGGCGAACAGGAAATCCGCCGCCGCGTTTGCCGCGACGTTGAGGAGCACGAGTTCCGCACCTTCGGAGTACGCCAAATTTTGCGCGTGCGGCAACACCCCTTCGGCGACGGGCGACCCGTCCAGCGGCACGAGAATTTTCTTGTACACCTAAACCTCGCCGTGAAAACAAAAATTGATCAAGGCGTCGCCAAACGACACCCTGATCAACCAGTCGTTAATCTTCCGATTATGCCCAATCCCCTGCATCGGGTATGCCCACGAAATCATGCCGCTCCCTCCAGCACCCTCACTGGCAATTCAAGCATGTGGCGAAGAACATCGTTGGCGCTATTCTACACCCGAAGCGATTCGTGCGTCGAGGTACAAAAGGATCAAACGCGCGCCCAAACGTATCATCCAGTTCGGCGCGCGGTGGCGGTCACTGCCCAAACCGCAACCGCCGGATCAAGCGGCTCGGCAGTTGCGCCTGCTTCATCAACTTTTGCGTCGCGGCAACATCGTACTGCACGCGATGATGCGTCAGCGTCAGCGTCGCCAAATCCAACAGCGCATACGCCGCGCGCGGGTCTTCGTCGCGTGGTTGTCCCGCGCTACCCGGATTGATTAGCCATCGGTCGCCGCCTTGCGTCAGCGTGAGCCGCGCCGGGAGCGGTTCGGCAATCACGCCCGATTCGTACAGCGGTTTGCCGAACAGGTACGGGACGTGCGTATGCCCGTTGAAACCGATGGGCGTTTCCATCTGCGCCAAACACGCGCGCGCGACTGGGGGCGTCATGATGTATTCCCACACCGCATCGCGCGGACTGCCGTGCACGAGCGTGATGCCGTGCGCCGCGAGTGTCGTGTGCGTGGGCAACGCCGCCAGCCAATTTGTGTGTGCGTAGGTGATCTGCGTGCGCGTCCAGTACACCGCCTCGCGCGCGTCCGGGTTGAAATCGTCCAGCCCTAATTTTTCGGCGACCGCGAGATCGTGGTTGCCGGCGAGGCACACCAGATCGAACGCGCGCAACCGTTCGATGCACTCGTTCGGTTCGGGTCCGTAGCCGACCACATCGCCCAAGCACCAAATCTGATCGAACTGCCCGGCGGCGCGCAGGATGGCGTCCAAAGCGTGATAGTTGGCGTGCAAATCGGAGAGGATGAGAATTCGCATATTCGTTTCCGCGCGCATTGTAGCATACGTTGCGGAATAAGAAAATCGGTGCGCGTTGCCGCCCGCCGCGATTCGTGCTACAATGCGCGCAATGAACCATTTGTCCACCTCGGCGCGGGACTTGCTCCGCGCCGTTTTGATCGGTTGCGCGCTCGCGCTCGTGTTCAGCGCGGCGATCATCCTCGCGCTTCAAACCGATTTCGCGCAGGAAAAAATCGCCTCGCTCCGCTACCGCGTCGCGGAAATTTTTCCCGCCCCCACGCCGCCCCAGTTCGCCCCCACGCCGCTCGCCCTGCCGACCGCCGCACCCACAAACTATCCAACCGCCCAACCGACGAACCGCCCGACCGACTCACCCACCCGCGCGCCGACGCGTCCCCGCACGCCCACCTTTGCGCCGGACGTAATACCGATCCAACCCAGCGTCTCGCTGCGCGGCTTTAAGCACGAGTACCAAAAGTGGAACAATTGCGGCCCCGCGACGCTGGCAATGACGCTCAGTTTTTTCGGACGAACCGACACGCAAGCGGCAATCGCCGCCGCCATCAAACCGAATTACGATGACCGCAACGTGCGCCCGGACGAACTGTCCGCGTACGCGTCAAGCGTCGGCTTGCGCGCGCTCGTGCGCGTGAATGGCTCGCTCGACCGGTTGAAACTGTTGCTGTCGAACGATGTGCCGGTCATTATCGAAACCGCGCTCGTGAAACAGCCGCAGGGCTGGATGGGGCATTATCGGTTGCTGATCGGCTACGACGCCAAACAATTCTTCACGCTCGATTCGTACGATGGACCCAGCGTGAAACTTGCCGCCGCCGAATTGGACGACGCGTGGCGCGCGTTCAACCGGCAGTACCTCGTGATCTACGACGAAGCGCACGCGGCGCGCGTGCGCGCGATCCTCGCAGATACGCTCGACGATGCGGCGATGTACGCGCAAGCCGCCGCAACGGCGCGCGCCGAAAGCGCCGCCGATCCGCAAGACGCGTTCGCCGCGTTCAACCTGGGCGCGAGTCTCGTCGGCTTGAATCGTTACGCCGAAGCCGCAACCGCGTTTGATCGTGCGCGCACGCTCGGCTTGCCCTGGCGGATGATGTGGTACGAGTTCGGCGCGTACGAAGCGTACCTCCACGTTGGGCGCAACGCCGAAGTGATCGCGCTCGCGGATACGCTACTGCGTCAGGCGAACGATCTCGAAGAGTCGCACTATTACAAAGGGCTGGCGCTCCGCGCGCTCAAGCGCGAGCCGGAGGCGCGCGCCGAATTTGAAACTGCGCTCCGGTTCAACCCGCATTATCGCGCCGCGCAACGCGCGCTGGCAAATGATAAATAACGAGAGGCGAGGGGCGAATGGTAGGTGACGAGAGGCGAGGGGTAAATGGCAAGTGGCGAGGGGCGAGGGGCGAATGGTAGGTGACGAGAGGCGAGGGGCGAAGCATAAATTATCTGCGGTTCCCTGGCTCTGGCCTTCCGCCATCGTCGCCGGCGGATTTTTGGCGAGCAAGGCGTTGGGCTTGCTCCGCGAAATTTTGATCGCGCGCGCGTTTGGCGCACGCGGCGATCTGGACGCGTTCTTCGCCGCCACCCAGTTTTCCGACTTGCTGTTCGCCGTTATCGCCGGCGGTTCGCTCGCCTCCGTGTTCATCCCGGTTTTCAGCGGCTATCTCGCGCGCGACGCTACGGCACTGCGCGCGGGCTGGCAATTTGCCAGCGCGGTCATCAACGCCGTGTTCCTCGTCGTCGCGCTGTTCGCGCTCGGCACGCTGATCTTGGCGCAACCGATCACCGAGCACTGGCTCGCGCCCGGGTTCGCGCCCGCGCAACGCACGCTCACCGCCGAACTCTTGCGCCTCGTTTTGGTTTCGACGATCATTTTCAGCGTCAGCGGGATGTTCACCGGCATTCTGCACGCGCACAATCGTTTCGTTTTGCCGGCGCTCGCACCGGCGCTGTACAACCTGGGAATTATCGCCGGCGTGCTGTACCTTGCGCCGGCGTTCGGCGTTTTCGGTTTGGCGTATGGCGTCGTCGCCGGCAGCGCATTGCACTTGGCGATCCAACTGCCGGGCTTGTGGCGTTGCGGCGCGCAGTACACGCTCACCCTCGGCGGGCACACCGCCGGGATGCGGCGCTTGCTCGTGCTGTTGGGTCCGCGCATCGTCACGATGCTGGGTGTACGCGCGACGTGGATCGTGATGACGAATCTTGCGTCACGGCTGGATGAGGGGAGCATTGCCGCACTGGGTTACGCCTACGCCATTTGGCAATTGCCGGAAACGCTAATCGGCACGGCGATTGCGCTCGCCGTGTTTCCGCGCCTGTCCGCGCAATTCGCCGCGCAGCAAAGCGCGGCATTGCGCGCAACGTACCGCTCCGCGCTTGCCGCGATCCTGGGTCTGGCGATCCCGGCAACGCTCGCGCTGATCGCGTTCGCGCAACCCATCGTCGCGCTGTTTTTGCAACGCGGCGCATTCGACGCCACCGCTACCGCCCGCGTCGCCGTCGTTTTGCAATGGTACGCACTTGCCGTCGTCGGCGAAGCGTTGCTCGAATTGACCGCGCGCATTTTCTACGCGCGCCAAAATTCGGTAACGCCGATGATCGTCGCGCTCGGCGCGATGACGGTGCGCGTGGGATTGATGCTTGCGTGGCACGCGTCGCTGGGCGCGGCAGGGCTGGCGCTCGCGTATGCAATCGGTGTGTTGCTCGAAGGAATCGTGCTGGGGTGGTTGGGCAAAATTGCCGCAGACGGGTAAACCTGGCGGAACGATTGCGCGGGCTACGCCGGCAAACACACGGCAAACCGGCTACCCGTGCCGATGCCGTTGCTTGCCACACGGATCGTTCCACCGTGCGCCTCGACGAGGGATTTCGCAATCGCCAAACCCAGCCCCGATTCAGATTCGCTGTGGCGCGAAGCGTCCGCGCGATAGAACCGTTCAAAGATGTGCGGCAACACATCCGGCGCAATGCCCGCGCCATTGTCCGCGACCGCCAAGACGATTCCGTTGGCGTAACGCCGGGCGGATAATTCGATCCGCCCATTCTCCGGCGTATAGCGCAGAGCATTGCTCACCAAATTCCCCAGCACCTGCGCGATGCGAATTTCATCTACCGCGATTTCCGGCAGACCGGGTTCGACCGTCACTGCCAAAGCGATCTGTTTTGGCGCGGCTTGCGGTTTGAAGGCGGACGCCGTTTGCTCCAACAAAACTTGCGGCGCGATGCGTTGCCGGTTCAATTTCAATTCGCCGGCGTCTGCGAGCGAGAGCGTGCGTAAATCTTCGACGAGATGTTGCAACTGTTCCACTTCTTGATGCATCACGTCAAAGCGTTCGGGACTGGCGGCGAGTACGCCGTCGCGCAGAGATTCGATGTACCCGCCGATCACGGTCAGCGGCGTGCGTAAATCGTGCGCGATGTCGGCGGTCATTTGCTGGCGGAGTTGATTCGCGTGCGCGAGGTCTGCGCTCATCTGATTGAACGCGACGGTCAATTCGCCAATCTCGTCGCGCGAGCGCACCGGCACGGCGACGCCAAGTTTGCCGCGCGCCATCGCACGAATCGCGCCGGTCAACTCGCGCAAGGGCTGGGTCAACGTGCGCGCGAGGACGACGCTCACGAGCAACGCAACCAGCGTCGCGCCCAACGTCGAAAGCAACAGCGCTTGGTTCGTACGGTCGAGATACTGTTGTTCCGATTCGCTCAACGGGGGCGCGGAGCCGATTGCCAAAATCGTGCCAATCATTTTGCCGTTGAAAATAACCGGCAAGCCTTGCGCCAATTTTTCCGGCGGCACAAAATCACCGGCGCGGTACGGCGGCACGGGGTGAATCACAAAGCCATTCGCGTCAATCAAGATGATGGGCACGACGGGCGAGGGGCGCGTGCCCGGTTCGCGTGGCGGCGGTTGCGGATTGTTCGGGTTTGCCGGGCGCGGCGATTGTTCGAGCGCTTGATTTTTCTGCCGAAAGTAATCGGCAAAGCCAACCCAGGAGCCGCGCGCCTGATA
>CAIKBD010000048.1 GCA_903825565.1 uncultured Anaerolineales bacterium
CAACCTTCTCCCTCAAAGGGAGAAGGGGTAAATTCCCTCGCCCCTATTGGGGAGAGGCGCTAGCGCGTCCGTAACGCGGCGGGACGCCGTACGGATGTCGCGCTAGCGGGGTGAGGGGTGATGTCAAGCGACTTTTGAAAAGCCGTGCCAATTGGGATGTGCGTCAAAATTTTGGTTGACGATGTAGGGCACGCTCGCCGGAGCGTGCGATACCGCCAGCACGGAACGGCTATCACGATGATCACCCAAAACCGTGCCGCACGCCAATTGAGCGGGACGCGCTTTTGTGATAGAATGGCGGCACGTTAAATTTGGAGCCGGAATGCCTGACTGGATTTTATTGTTGCCGTTGCTGTTTCCGCTCGTCGCCGCGTTGACGCTGGTGCCAGTCGCGGCGCGGTTGCCGTTGCCACTGCGCCAGGCGATTGCCATTGCGTTCGTCGTCGTCGAAATCCTTTTGATTCTTTTGAACATTGCGCCGGGCACGCATCGCTTGGAGATTTTAACTTGGGAACCTGGGTTCACCCTAGTCTTGCAAATGGATGGCATCACCCAGTTGCTCCTGCTCACCATGTTCGTGCCGCTCGTGGCATTGTGGCTCATCGCGCCAACGTCCACGCCGTTCGATCTGCACTCGACGCTCGTGCTCGTCGCCGCAATTGTGTTGGCAATGGCAAACGGCTTAGTCGCCACGTATGTCGGCTGGACTCTGCTCGATCTGGCACTGCTCGCCTGGCGCATCCACCGCAACATTGAGCCGCACACGGCAATCCGCAGTCTCGTCATCGGCTTACTCACCGGGCTGATCTTGTTTGCCGGCGCAATCTTGCTCGCCGGGGCACGGCCGCTGGAAGGCGCAACATTGCTCGCGCTGGCATTGTGGGCGCGGTTGGGGCTTTATCCCTTTCACCCCTTGTTGCCGCTACACGGCGCGGGCGTCAACGAAATGTGGTTGGCGCGCGGCGTGCCGTTGCTCGCCGCGGCAAACTTGTGGTTGCATTGGAACGCGTTTGGCGCAGACGCGCCGTACTTGCTGATCAATCTGCTCGCCGGCGCGGCGCTCGTTATCGCGGCGGTGTGGGTGTGGCGCGAAGAAGACCCCTTGCGCGCGCTCGCGGCGGGCACGCAGTCCGCGCTCATATTCATCCCGCTGGCAGTGACGTATGGCGGCGATGCGTGGCTCGCGCTGGCGCTGTGGCTCACACTGGCAAGCGCGTTTGCGCTGGCGTTGTTCGAAGCCGCGTTGCGCTGGCGCGCGGAAAACTTGAACCGCTTTGCGCGTGTGCTGGGATTGGTCGGGGTGATCACGCTTGCCGGTTTGCCGCTGACGCCGGCGTTCCTCGCACGGCTGGGCACGTACATCGCATTGTGGGAAAGCGCGCAGTGGGGATTTGTGATCGGGATGGGTTTTGCCACGCTCGTGATTTTTCCGCCGTTGTGGAATTTGGCGTTGATGCTGAATGGCAGTGAAAAGCGCGAGCCGCACCCGGGCGAGTACATCGGGCTGACCATTTTGTTGCTCATGTTTCTCGCGTTCGCACTGACGCCCACGCTGATCGCCGCCGCACTCGCGCCGACCGTCGGCGAGGCGGCGGGGCGCGCGCTGTTACGCGTGCTCGCGCCCAACGATGTGCTGGCGCTGGGCATCGGCATCACCATGCTGATCGTGCCGTTCGTGGCGTCGTTTTTCCTGCGCGGGTTGGCAGCGCGCCGGCGTCCCAACCGGCGCGGGTTGCTCGCGCGCATCGCGCGCATCGGCGATCTGGATTGGCTCGAACATGTCGTCAGCGCGGTCGGTTTTCAAATGGGCATGCTCGCGCGCAATGTCTTTACCATCACCGAAGAAAATCCAACTGTGTGGATTCTGCTCATCAGTTTGTGGGTGGCGATCTTTATCGCCATTGCACGTTGACCAATTCGAGGAGAAGATGATGTTAAATCGAATGACAGTCCTAATTGCGGCGATTCTACTGAGCGTTGCGGCCGTGTTGTTTGCGTACGTCGCGGTGACGCCGCGCCTTGCGCCCGCGCCAGTTCAAGCGAGTAGCGCGGCGCTCCCCGCACAACAAACCACATCGGACGCGAGCGGCATTTTCGTCGCGGGCACGGGCAAGGTGCGAATGAAGCCGAACATTGCGACGACGAACATTGGCGTCGAAATTCAAGCGGCGACGCTGGCGGACGCGACGCAACAAGCGAACGCCAAGATGAATGCCATCATCGAAAAACTCAAAAGTCTGGGCATTGCCGAAAAAGATATTCAGACGACCAGTTACAATGTCTCGCCGATCACTGCCACTCCCCGCCCAGGCACAACCCCGACAATCACGGGCTATCGCGTGAACAATCAACTCCACGTGACGATTCGCAAAATAGACGACGCCGGCAAAACGCTTGACGCGGTGATGGCGGCGGGCGCGAACAGCATTGACGGCATCATGTTCAGCGTGGACGACACGACGCCGTACCAACGCCAAGCGCGCGCCGATGCGATCAAGGACGCGCAAGACAAAGCGGCACAACTCGCCAAAGCGGCGAACGTCACGCTCGGCAAGGTCATTTCGATCAGCGAAGACAACTCGTTCACCCCGCGACCGATTTTCCGTGCGGCAGTGGGGGCTTTGCCCGCCTCAGGCGGCGGCGGCGTAGCGGTCGAAACCGGCGAGCTGGAAATTTCGGTCACGGTGGAAATGCGCTTTGCCGTGCCGTAACGCCGAGTCGCACAAAAGCAACTGGACGCAGAACGCTCTGCGTCCAGTTTTTTGTTTTTCAAAATCCAACACGCTCTAAATTTTCTGACCGGCGAGCAATCCTCTTTCGCGAATCATCGCCTCCGACACGCCCGATTTAACTTGGATGCCCTTGTAACTCCAATTCGTCAGGACCGTGCGTGCCTCTTTCGGCACCACAACCGCGTCAACGGGATAACCCCGATGCCGTTGCTCGTCCAAGCGCCAAATCAAAATCACCATGCGGTAAGGCAATACGCCGGTCTCGGCTTGCTTTTCCGTGAGCGGCGCAACCGTAAAGGTTTTGGTCGTGCGATCAATTCGCACCGTTTTCAAATCGAGATTCAAGGGATCGCCATAATCCGGCGCAACCGAATCGTTCCGTTGAAACTCAAATCCTTCCGCACGGCAAAACTCGGCGAAATCCTTTTCCCACAATTTGCTGTTCCCCTGCCGTTCCTGCGCGTTACGGATCGGAATCGAACGATTCACGTCGAGATACTTGCGAACGAGCGTTCCGACTTGCTCCAGCGAGAGTTCCATCAATTCTCCTCTTGATCGAAATGGACGCTATTTTTTCGCATGTTGGATTTTGTCCAGCGGAACAAAATTGCCTGTTCGAGCGCGACGCGCAACCGGGCTTGCAGGTCTGGCAACTGCGCGGCTGGATAACCGAGCGCGTCCAGAAAAATTCGATCCAGGTCATCCAAAATCTTCTGCGCGGATTCCACTTTACGATCCGCCTGACTCATCAATGCACGATGCAACGCGAGCAATTCCGTTTTCTGCTGCCGCGCCAAACGCCGCAAGTCCGGACACGCCAAGTCGCTGAGATGCCCTACCTGGAGTTTGAGCATAAAACTGCCATCATATCGCGCGCGGTGCAAACCTGTGCCTTCCAAGATGTACCGCGCCAGCCGGCTTGTCAGGAACAAGAACACAAGCATGGTTGTTTCTGCATCGGCGGACGGCTCGATGACTTGAAATTGATCGGTCACGAAAACATCGTGCGCGTTCCAAAACACGCCGATCTCGGTGTCCACGATACATTGCACCGCAATCGCCGGGCGTTGCTCTAGCGCCAACGTGTACCACTCTGGGCGATGCCCTTGCGTAGACAGGCGATCCACCGGGCGATCACAGGGTTTGCCGGCGGCGCGGCACGTCGCGCATTTTTCACACATCCCTGCATGAAACACTCGTTCGGGGTGCGCACGATGTTCTTGCATCGCCAACGCCTGACACTCAGCACAAGGATATTCTATTCCCGAACGAAAGATGTATTGCGCCAATGGTTCCAACCGAGCCACGTCGGTATAGCCACACTCCAAGTTGGGAATAGCATCGTGAAGATTGAGCAAACGGTACGCTGGTTGTGCCGGCAGAACCCAGCCCGGAATGTCGCGCGAGTTTTTGACGATTTTAACCAACGTGTGCGCGGGCAATTGCGCCGCTTGAGCGTGCGCCGTAGAGCGAAACAAGAAAAAGGTGTTGCACCCGGTCTTGGTGCCCATTCGCACACGCGCATAGTCGCCCAGTTTATGCGAACACCGCGCCACCAATTCCTGGCGCAAGTCGTCCGCAAAAAGCGTGCGTGTCCAATTTGCCGATGCGTGCAGCGCCGCGCGGTTCACGATCTGCGCCGCCGCCCCGTTCAATCCCTGCGTCGGCGAAATCAAGTGATGAAAGCGAATCGGCGTTTGGGGCGCGCGCCGCGCTAGCGACAGGATCACTGTGTTGGCTTTGACCTTGAGACCTTGTTGCACAAACGGATGCTCGTGCAACGTAAAGATATGCCGCAGTTCCACTTGCCGCGTCAAGAACCGGCGAATCGGTGTACCGTACCGCGTGTCGAAAAAATTACGCGAGGTGATGTACGCTAAAATTCCATCGGGGCGTAAAACCTGGACGCCGCGCAAAATAAAAAAATTGCTCAGATCAGAAGTTGGCTGGAGCGCATAATCGGGATACTCGCGCTGCCATTGCGCCAGAAACTCGGTTTTGCCAGCGACACGATTGCCCTGGCTCAGCGCGATAAATGGCGGGTTGCCCACACACAGATCGAAACCACCCGCCGCCGTCAAAAAATTGGCGGCGCGCGCGCCATCCTCGCGCTGGGGAATCGCCTCGGCGAACAGCGCGGCTTGCGCGATGGTCGTCTGCCGCACGGGTAACGCCAGCGAATCACCGCACAGCAAGTTATCCAACCCCAGCAACGTCGGCGCATCCCACGCGCGCAATTCACGCGCCAGCAGAACCAGCCGCATTCGGGCAACCGTCACGGCTTGCTCCAGCAAATCTAAACCGAAAATATTTTGCGCGAAAATATGTTGCGCCAACGCGACTCGCTCGGACGCGGCGACCGGCTCGCCCAGCGCGCCACGCGCAAACCCGGTCAGTTCAAACAGCAAGCGCATCGCCGCCGTCAGAAACGCGCCGCCGCCCACGCTCAAATCAACAATCCGCATTTGCCGCGCTCGGTCAAGCATCCAAGCAAATTCTATTTGAAACGCGCGCGCCCGCGCCACATCGCCAGCCCGCCACGCAGCCAGCGCGCCGGCGACGCGCTGGGGATCGCCGGCATCCCGTTCCCATTGCAACACCAACCATTCGGTCAAAGCGTGCGCAACAATCGCTTCCGCCAAAAAATCCGGCGTAAAGTATGAGCCAGTCTCGCGGTTGTCAATCCAACGTTGGTAAACGTAATCCAAAATCCAGGGACGCACTTGGGGCTTGGCTTGCGTGTCCGCCCACCCGTAGCGTGGCAGAACTTGACACGTCAATTGTTCCAGAGCAGGGCGATTGGTTCGTCCCTCGTTCATCGGCGAGGCAAAGGTAGGTTGCGGCGAGCCGATGAACTGCGCGAACAGCAAGCGCATAATCAACGCGACCTCATCGCTTAGAGACGATTGCGTTGAGCCGTTCACAACCAGCCGCCCGCGATACGCCGCCAATTCTTTGAAGAAATCCAAAGAAGCGTCGCGCGCGTCAGCCGATTCGATTGCGGGAGCGGACGAACTGATCATCAAGCACCTCGCGCAAATAATAGGCGAAAAGCGATCAAAGGTCAAGGCAAGGAGGGGGCAAGGCGTTTTGTCAAACGCCCCTACGCACGAATGTGTTGAGATCGGCGCAAGGTGTTTCCCCTTCAACCCACAACTCTCGCTACCGCGTCTCCGCAATCACGTTGCCGTCCTCCGCGACGAAACGCAAGCGGTACGCGCCACCGTTCGCCACGTCGAGTTGCTCGCGAAACGTGTTGCCGGGATCGAGCGCGAGACTCCACCGCCGCGTCTCCGCACCGTCGCGCAACAGGAGCAACGTGCCGCGCGTGTTCGGCGTCGTTACCGCCACGCCCACCGTCGCGCGGTTGTTCGCCACGGTGAGACCCAGGATAGCGTGCTGTCCCGCGCCCTGCAAACCGCCGGTGCGAACGAACGGCACCCAGGTTTCCTCCCACTCGCGCGCTTCGCCCGCCGCCAACGTCACATCATCATCGCGGAAAAACGTGCGCGGCAAGCCGCCCCACAGTTCGAAATAATCGCTACCATCATCCGTCCAGATCGCACGTAGCGGCGAGTTTGCGCCCCAGCCGAATAACTTGACACCGGGCGCGCGCTCCGGCGGAAAGAGCCGCGCAATACCCAGCTCGGTGGCGCGATCATACGCGCCCACCAAACCGGCGAGCGGCGTCGTCACGAACACGCCGAGATAATCGCGCCACGCCGCATATTGCGCCAGGTTGCGATTGCCGACGAGGGGCCACGACAGCGGCGACACCGGCGCAGTCACATTCGCCGGCGGCACGTTCGCGGCAGGGATCGCTGCGTCTTGCGTACTGTGCACGAAAACCTGGGTTGCCGGCAAATAAAATTCGGTTTGCGCCGAAACGTTTTTTTGATTCAACGCAATCTGCGCGTTGAGCCAAAACTGAAGCCGCGTCGCCGTCGGCGCGACGTTCTCGATGCGCGGGCGCACGACAAAGTACGCCGCGTTCGCCGGCAACGTCACCGCAACCTGCGCGCGCACGCGCGCGTTCGCTTGCGGATCGCTCAACGTGATCGTCGCGCGATCCGCCGCGCGCTCCAGCGTGTACGACCAGGGCACGCCCCACGCGTACCCGTGCTCGTCCACCGGCAACGCCCACTCCATACCGCCCACGCCGAGCCAACCCTGTTGTTGCGCGGGTCCCCAAGTCGTCGGCTTGAGCCAACGATTTTGGTAAAACACCGTTTGGTTCGTCGGCTTGTACAGCACCTGCCACAACCGCCCGCCGATTTCCGGCAAAAAAGTCAGGCGCAAATATTCATTTTCGAGCACGAGCGTTTTGAACGTCTTAATCACCGGCGAGCGGCTCGCCGCGCCGTATTTGCCCCAATCGAATTTCTTGTACGTGAAATTGTACGTCGCGTCGAACGCATCGCTCCAAAATTGATCGTACGGGTACGCGTTCAGGATCGCCAATTCTTCGCGGATCAGGATCGCACCCGGCACTGCCGTCCGCGACGGAGTTGCCGGCGGCGCGTTCGTCGGCACGGGCGCAGGCGTGCCTGCACACGCATCTTCGATCACCGAGATCGAACGCGCGTCATAATTGGAAACGAACACGCGATTGTTCACGACCGCGATGCCATCGCCACCGTCATTCCCCTGCGCGCCCACCCGCACATCGGCGAGCAACGCCAGTGTGGTCGCATCGCGCACGCGCACCGTATTCGTCGCCGGCAACACGATGAACAAGTGATTCGTCGCCGGGTTGAGCGCGAGCGCGAACGGCGGGCTGGGTTCGCGCACAGTTTGCGCGCTGGCGTTCGTATCCAAATTCAACAGGGACAGCGTGTTGGTTCGGCGGTTCGTCGCATAGAGCCGATTCGTCGCCGCATTTACTGCCACGCCGAATGTGCCCGCCTCAAGCGCGAGCCGCCCGCGCGACAAACCGTCCGCGCCGACAATACCGACGCCGCCGCCCCACAACGAAAGGAACGCGCGATCCGCCATCGCCGCGACGAGCGCGGGATTCGCGCCGACGCCACCCAGGGTTGTAACGGCAAGCGTCGCCGCATCCACCACCGAAACTGACCCCGCGCCGAAATTAGCGACCCAGGTTTTGCCGTTCGCCGCGGCGACGCCATACGGCATTCCGCCCGTCGCGCGCTGGGCGATGAACGCGCCTGTCCGCGCGTCGAGGATCGCCACGCTCGCCGCGTCGCGCAAGGAGACGACCAGGCGATTGTCGCTCACCGCGACGGCATTCGCGTGTCCCGCGCTATTCGTCGCCCACGTCGCCAAATTCTGCCACATGTTCGTATCAAGCACGGCAACGGCGGAGGTATCAAACAAAGCGGCGAACGCACGTGCGTTCGCCGGGTCAACTCCAATTCCTTTGGGGCGTCCATTGACAGCAATCGTCCTGACGACCGTTGGCGTGCATTGCCCCACCGTCGTGGGTGTGGGCGAGGGTGCCAACGGCGGAGGCGTTGGCGGCGGCGGCAAAGTCGGCGTCGGCGTTGACGTAGCGCACGCATCCGAAATCACGCTAATTGAACTTGCCGCAAAGTTGGAAATGTAAACCTGGTTGTCCACAATGGCAATGCCATCGCCGCCATCGTTGCCCTGCACGCCCACCGGCACATCGGCGATGAGTGCGAACGTCGTCGCGTCGCGCACGCGGACAAGATTGCTTTGCGCCAGGACGATGAACAGGTGATTCGTCGCCGGGTTCACAGCGATGGCAAACGGCGTGCCCGTTTCCGTCACCGTTTGCAAAGTCGCGTTCGTCGCCGCATCAATCAAACTGAGCTTGTTCGTGCCGCGATTCGCCACGATGAGCCGCCGGTGAACCGGATCAATCGCCACGCCGAACGCGCCGGGGTCGAGCGAAATTTTGCCGCGTATAGCGCCATCGAGACCCAGGATTGCCACGCCGCCGCCCCAAAATGACACGTACGCGTGATCTTCGAACGGCGCAACGAGCGCCGGATACACGCCGATATTTTGCGTGGAGAGCACCCGGTTCGTGGTCGCGTCAATCGTCGAAACCGAATTGTCCTGAAAGTTGGCGACCCAGGCGCGCGTGCCGAGCGCGCCCACGCCATACGGCAATCGCCCGACGGTAATGTTGCTAAGCAAACTGCCATTCGCCGCATCCAGCACGGACAAGCGCACATTGTTGCGCTTGCTGACCAACACACGCCCGTTGGCGAACGCGATCCCGTTGGCATTGCCGCCGCCGTCCGTGTTCCAGGTCGCCAGCATTTGGTTGCGCGTCGTATCGAGCACGGCAACGGCAGACGAATCGAACAAAGCGACAAACGCGCGATGCGTCGTCGGATCAACCGCAATCGCTTTGGGCCGCGCGCTCACCGCAATCGTCGCGACATTCGTCGGCACACAGATCGGCGAGGTAGGCGCGGGCGCAAACGCGGACGGCGGATTCAGCGGCTCCATACACACCGCGTCGAACCAAACCTTGTTGCGCCCGGACGTGTCGGTGTTGATGCTCCGCAGAAAAATCGTCAGCCGATCCGTTTGCGCGGCGAATGCGAAACTCAGTTCGGGAATGTTGACGGCAACTTGCCCGTTGAATACGACGGGGTTCCACTGGACGGTTGACGCACGCGGGTCAATGCCGCCGGTGAAATCAATACCCAGTTCGCGTCCGATCAAATTCGTGCGCGTGTTCTGCCCCGTGCCCGGATCGTGCGCGGCGAGCGCATAGCCCAGCGATACGCGATAGGTTCTGCCCGGCGTCAGGTTCGCCACCGTTTGGTAAATGCCGGCGTCGAACACGGTCCCCTCCGACCAAAGGGACTGCGCGCCGTTCGGATCGAGTTGTTCGTTCGTCACATGCTCGAAGGTTGGCGCACTCGGACTAAGTACGAACGGGGACCAATTTAGCGCCACCACGCCATACGGCGTCGTTGTCCCAGCCGCTAGCGAACCGTTGACGATCAAGTTGCCTGGATCGAGCGCGCAGGGATTGGCGAGGGCAAGCGCCGGTTGCGGCGGCGCGACCGATACGGTGAACAACACCACAACCGCACACACGCAAAGCAATCGCACACGTGAACCGTTCATTGCGAACTCCTGGGTTTCTTCACCGATGAAAAAATCCCTATGGCTGAGAACGTTGCACGAGAGGCAAGAACTGCAGGCCTGGGATCACGACGGGCTGGGGATTCATCTGCGTCATACAAATGGAATCGAACCAAACTTTGGTGCGCCCGATGGGATTGGTGTTGACCACGCGGATAAAAATGGTCGCGCGGTCAGCGAGCGGCGTAAAATTCATCGCCAGTTCGGGAATGTTCAACGAGGCGACACCATCCCAGTAGATCAATCCCCACGCCACCGTCGGCGCAAGCGGATTGGTGCCGCCGTTCACGTCTACGCCAACTTGGCGACCGATCAAATCCGTGCGATGGTTTTGCATATCGCCTGGATCATACGCGGCTTGGGCAAAGCCCGCGTAAAAGTGATAGTAGACGCCCGGCGTCAAGCCAGTGATGGTTTGATAAATCCCCGCGTCGAACAAATCTAAATCCGCCCAAATATATTCCGAGCCGGTGCCCGCCACGTCGCCGTTCGCGTTATAGTTCACCCACTCGAACGTAGGCACGACCGGCGAAAACGCGAACGGGTACCACGCGTCGGCAACCCCCCCATACCCCGCAACTGTCCGCCCGGGTCCCAGCATCGAACCGTTCGTCGTCAGGTTGCCGAGGTCTTGCGTGCAGGCCGCGGCCTGCACGCGCGGCGTCGCGCTGAGCATTCCTGCGCCCCCCCACGCCACCCACACGCACACCGCCACAATGCTAACGATCCATCGCCGCACTCTGCGCTCCCACAATGCGCCAGATTAGACAAACTTTCTACGCGCATTGTAACACAATCCGCCCGTAAATAAAAACCCGTTTTCCACAACGCCCAAGAAAACGGGAAAGGAAAAACACGCTCACTTATAACTCGATCGTTAAACCTTCGCGCGCCAACCGTGCGCCGGGAAATACGGCTTGCGCTTCACGTTCCACTTGCTCCAACATCTCGTCGCTGTGATCGGGATCGTGATGGAACAAGACCAATTGTTTCACCCCCGCCGATTGCGCAACGTTGACCGCCATTTGCCACGTACTATGCCCCCAACCTTGCTTGGCAGTTGTCGGGCTGGCGTACTCGGCTTCCGTGTACTGCGCATCGTGGATCAGCAACGTCGCACCACGCACAAAGCGAATCAAACGTTGATCGCCGTTGACATAGCCCTCCGTGTCCGTTGCATAGACAATGGCTTGGCCATTATGCTCGATCCGGTACACATAGACGCCCTGGGGATGTGCATAGGAGCGATGCGCCTGAATATGCACCGTATCCACCGAGTGCGGCAAACCGTCGCGTTGCCCGGCAAGCACACGCGGTTCGGTGTGATCGGAATTCAGCACGATGAGTTCGCCTTCGCTCAAATTACGCACGATCCGCACGCACGGCAGTTGCTCCAGAGTGATCGGAAACACCGGCGGTAACATGGCACGCGCTAAAACGCCATGCAAGTCTTCTTCCAGAGTGCGCGGTCCAAAAATATAGAGCGTCGTCACCGGCAAATAGGTCGGCGCGAAAAACGGAAAACCCTGGGTGTGATCGTGATGCGTGTGCGTGAACAAGATCGTTGCATTGATCGGTTTCTTGTCCACCTGAAATTGATTGACGAGCGAGTTCCCCAACCCGATCACGCCGGTGCCAGCATCCAAAATGATCAGATGCTTGCCCGCGCGCACCTGAACGCAAGGCGTGTTACCGCCGGTGCGCGCCGTCCTAGTTCCGGGCGAAGGATAACTTCCCCGAACCCCCCAAAAAGTAACCTGAATTGAATTGCTCATTCGTTGCCATCCTTATGTGCCCGGGGCAATGTAAAGCGAAAAGTGCTTCCCTGTCCCGTCGTACTTTCCACCCAAATTTTGCCGTCATGCGCCTCGACAATACTGCGTGAGATCGCCAGCCCCAAACCACTGCCACCGACGCGCCGCGTCGAAGAATTATCCACTTGGAAAAAACGCTCAAAGATTTTGCCCCGATATTCGGGCGGAATCCCCTCGCCTTGATCGGACACACTAACCGTTACGTGATCGTCTTCCACTTCGCACGCAACGGTGATCTGACCCTTTTTCGCGTACTTGATCGCGTTGCCGATCAGATTCGTCAATACCTGCCGAATTCGGCGCGGGTCGATCTGCACGCGCGGCAAATCCGCCGGCAAATCCACGACGAAATAGTGTGCCTCGGTTCGCATTCGCATTTCGTCGGTCACATCGCGGATGAGTTGGCGCAACTGCGCCGGTTCTTTGGCGATCCGCAATGCGCCCGCCTCGATCTGCGACATGTCGAGCAAATTGTCAATGATCTCGGTTAGGCGATCTGCGTCTTCCTCGATAATGCGGAGAAAATCGTGCTGGGTCGCTTCATCCCACTGGACATCTTGCCGCAACAACGTTGTGGCAAAGCCCTTGATCGAAGCCAGCGGGGTGCGTAATTCATGCGAGACTGTTGCCAGCAATTGCGACTTCATCGCATCGGCGGTACGCTCGCGTGTCACGTCGCGTAACAGCACACCAACACCCAACTCGGTTGCCCCGTCCCGTACGCGAAAGCAACGCGCCGCAACAATCCGACTTGACTCTGGCGCAACCTCTAGTTCGAGTTCCACGCTGGGTACAGCGGCGCGCGCTTCCAACACCGCCAACAACCGAGCGCGCACCGTATTCGGCGCGGTCGAACGCACCGCGAGCCGCTCCACCCAAGTTGGCGCATCGCACGTCGCCCATTCTTCCGCCGTCAGTCCGAGCAACTCTTGCGCGGCGTAATTGAAAAACCGCATTTGCGCCTGATCGTCAAACACGACCAAGCCATCCGTTAAACTTGTAATCGCGCTCGAAACCAGGCGCACTTGATTATCGCTCGGCATATCCATTGCTACAAAATTATACCATATTCCTTTGACATTATTCAACGGCTATTGGTACTATCGCCCCGGCTTGTCAAAAGTCAGGCGACCCTCATCCCAACCTTCTCCCTCAAAGGGCGAAGGGGTAAATTCCC
>CAIKBD010000049.1 GCA_903825565.1 uncultured Anaerolineales bacterium
CCCTGGGAATCTGGCTTGCTCCTCGTCTTTCGATGGTTTGCTGGCTTGCAATTGATTGTGATTGCGCCAGTACTGTTGGTGCGCCTCTATATTTTGCCGAGCGGTCAGGATGCGGTAATGCGAATGCTGTGGGCAATGTTCGTGACCGCGCTCGTCTTGTTCGCCTATTTGATGTTGCCCACAATCTCCGCCAAACTGGGCAAGGTATTTTTGCCGATTGCCTTGACGATTGCGACCCTGGGTCCCAGCTTTGGACATTACTATATGTTGCTCGCCGACGATGCGCGGAACGTGCCAGTTCCGCTCACAGGCGCGTGGTGGTTGATTCCGTTGTTG
This sequence comes from uncultured Anaerolineales bacterium, assembly GCA_903825565.1. Lineage (GTDB taxonomy): Bacteria > Chloroflexota > Anaerolineae > UBA4142 > UBA4142 > CAIKBD01. The sequence continues at coordinate 337 of CAIKBD010000049.1, forward strand.
TTCGTGCCGCTCGTCATTATCGCGGTGCAATACCATTATCGCGATGTTGCGCTCTATTGTGTGGGGACTGCCGTGCTGAATTCTGGACTCACCTTCGCCGCGATTGGCGATGTGAACGCGTACACGGTTCCGACCTTTGCCGTCATCACAATTCGCACGGTGACGTTTGTTGTCGTGGGATTCGTGGTCGTTTGGTTGACGCGCATTCAACGTGAACAACGTCGCGCACTTGCCGAAGCGAATCAGCGCTTGGCGCAGTACACGATGACGCTTGACCAACTTGCCACGCACCGCGAACGCAATCGCATTGCGCGCGAATTGCACGATGTTCTCGCGCACTCGTTGAGCGCTCTCGCGATTCAATTGGAAGCCATCAAAACGTTGATGGACACGAATCCGCAAAAAGCGCGCGCGATGTTGGAGCAGGCGCTCGCCACCACCGAATCGGGTTTGGCAGAGACGCGTCGCGCATTGCAAGAACTGCGCGCATCGCCGCTCGAAGACCTGGGATTGGCGATGGCGATTGCGGATTACGCAAAATCAGCGACGCAACGCGCGGGCTTGAAATTGGAATTGCATCTGCCCCAAAAAAATTATCCGCTCGCCCCAGCCATCGAACAAAATATTTATCGCGTCGCGCAAGAAGCTATTGCGAATGCGGCACGTCACGCGCAAGCACAAAAAATTTCGATTGCGTTGGCGCAAGAAAATCAGCAACTGACCTTGACCGTGAGTGATGATGGCAAAGGATTCGACCCGCAAGCGCAAACCAAGCGGCGTGGATTCGGCATCGAGGGAATGCGCGAACGCGCCGAGATGTTGGGCGGCGAGTTGAGTGTGACGAGCCAGGTCGGACACGGCACAATCGTTCAATTGATTTATCGGGAGAACCTATGATTCGCGTGTTGATTTGTGATGACCAGGATGTGGTGTGCGAAGGATTGCGAGCGATTCTCGAAGCGTCGCCTGAACTCGATGTGATTGGCGTCGCGCACGATGGCGCGGAAGCCGTCGAACTCGTTTCCAAATTTTTGCCCGATGTTGTGTTGATGGATTTGAATATGCCCGTGATGAATGGTCTGCAAGCGACGCAAGCGATTCATCAAAAATATTCCCAGGTCAAGGTGTTGGTGTTGACGACCTACGACGCGGACGAATGGCTTTTCGATGCGATTCGCAGTGGCGCGTCGGGTTATCTGTTGAAGAACACGCCGCGCGAAGCGTTGGTCAAAGCCATCAAGGATACGGTGGCGGGCAAAACGCACGTTGACCCTGCGGTCGCGGGCAAATTATTTTCGCGTGTGGCGATGAACACGCCTGCGCCTGACACCGCGCTCATCAAAAATCTCACCGAACGCGAAGTGAATGTGTTGCGATTGTTGGCGCGCGGTCTGTCGAACGCGGACATTGCGCAACGCTTGTCGCTCACCGAAGGCACGGTGCGAAATTACGTCAGCCAAGTGCTGGCGAAGTTGGACGTGACCGACCGCACGCAAGCTGCCGTCATCGCTCTGCGCCACGGATTGGTGGATTTGAACGAATTGTGACACATTGTCATTTCGACGAGCGTTTTTTGCGAGGAGAAATCTCGTGCGAGATTAGGCGGAGATTTCTCGCTTCGCTCGAAATGACAGTGGAATAGGCAGTGATTCCAGTCAATCGTCATATGACAGCAGTCATCTAAACTGATGATTGCAATGAATAGAAAATCTCTTCGCAAACTGAGATAATCGCATCAGAAACAGATGCTCTCACTGGCGAGGAGATTTTTTGTTTCGATACGCGCTGATGGAAAAGGAAAACGAATGTTGACTATACGCGTGAATAAAGTTTCTCACGAGATTGAGGTTGACCCACAAACTCCGTTGCTCTGGGTCTTGCGCGATCATTTGGGATTGATGGGAACAAAATTCAGTTGCGGCACATCGCAATGCGGCGCGTGCACCGTGCACATCGGCGGACAAGCGTTGCCTTCGTGCATCGTTCCAGTCGGCTCCGTTGCAAATCAAGAAATCACCACCATCGAAGGAATTTTCGACAGCACGGTTGGGCAAGCGTTGAAACGCGCGTGGATTGCCGAGGACGTTCCGCAGTGCGGCTATTGCCAAACGGGACAGATTATGACCGCCGCCGCGTTACTGCAACGCTCACCCCGCGTCACCGAATCGGACATTGATGCGGCGATGGCGCGCGTGTTGTGCCGATGCGGAACGTACCTGGGAATTCGTCGAGCGATTTTGCGCGCGAGCAAGGAGTTGGCGCAATGAAAAAAATCAGCCGACGCGGTGTCATCAAGCTGGGTGTGTTGGGCGGCGCAGGTTTGTTGTTGGGCGTTTATTTCGGAACGGGCGGCGAATTGGTCAAGGGCACAGCCGAATTGTGGGACGCGGAACCTGGCTCGTTTCAA